>CAURWB010000019.1:0-33091 GCA_963528245.1 uncultured Campylobacter sp.
TGCTTGGCCTGCGCCAAAACCGCATCGGTAATGATACCGATAAAAAGGATTTTCATACCGTCAAGCTCCATGATGTAGCAAGGCGGAAATAGACGGGCGTGATTGGTTTTGATAAACAAATTTGCATTTATGATGGGAAACTGGGCGCATTTTTCAATGAAAAGCAAATGCGGAATGCCGTAATCTAGCTCGTGATTGCCTACCGTAGCGATATCTGGCGCCAGGGCGTTCATGATCTCGATCGTAGAAATCCCTTTATACTCCGAATCGATAATCGAGCCTCGAAACATATCGCCGGCGATAGCGTAGATGACGTTTTTCTCGGTTTGGCGGACTTGATTTATATAGCCGGACAGCATAGAGACGCCGCCTACTAGCTTGTCGTCCACTTGCTCAGCCAAAAAGTCTCCGTGCAAATCATTGGAGTGAAGTAGGGTTATTTTTTTTAAATTTGGCGTGGGATTCATCTGGTCGCCTCCTTAAAGGAAAAAGCGGTAAAAACAAAAAGAATTTTAAACGGTAAAATAAAATGTTTGCAAACCATAAAACACTCTCCTTATAGAAAATTTTATCGGTTTCTGATTCTTTTTTAGATTGCTTTCTTTAATGCGTCTTGCTTAAACTAAAACCGTTTTTTAGTAGAAAATTTAAAGTCGCATATTTAACTAAAAATTTCGCAATCTTTTAGTTTATTTGAGCCGAGAGCAAATTTAAACTCGGCTCAAATTTAAATTTATTTACGATTTTTTATTGTATCTAGCCACTTACAACCGTCTTGATCGCCTTCATCGCAAGCCTTCTTAGCGACTCCCTCAATCCTTTTGCAAGTTGCAGTATCGCCTAGTTTGCATGCTTTGTATCCATATTCCATCGCTTTGTTATTATCTCCTCTTACGAGGTCTAAAGCATAGAGGCACGTATACGCAAGCCCGTACTCGCAACCTTTGTCAAAAAAATACAACTTTTTTTCCGGGTCGTTAGTATATTTTACGGCCTCGTAGCATCCGTGCGCATATCCGTATTCGCAAGCTTTTTCGTAAAAATACAGCTGATTTTTCGGATCGTAGTTGTAGGAGCTTGCTATCTGGAAGCAAGCTTCGCCGTCATTTTTTTCTTCGCAAGCAGATTTTCGTTTTTCTGAAGCTTCTTTTTGCTCGGTGATACTAGCGATCTGGCCGCAAGCACGTTCAAATCCGATTTCGCAAGCTTTGTTGTAAAAATATAACTTCTTTTCCAGATCGTTTCTGTAATAAGTATCTGCCAGCTCAACGCAACTATAACCGCGCTTTTTTTCGGTACAAAAAACTCAAGCCTCTTGCTCGTGCCGCCTATCTTGTCGCACGACGGACTTTTTGGATCGTCTTTGCAAGCGATAGTGTAGAGTTCCGTCGCTTTTTTCTCGTCTTTCATGCCGTATTGATCGCTTTCATAGAGCGCGGCTAGATTGGCGCAGCCTTCTTTATATTTATAGTAGCAAAGTTTTTCTAAAATTTCCTTACCCTTTTTGATATCTTGTTTCATGCCTACGCCGTCCGTATAGAAATGGCTCAGGATAGGGCACATATTATATATGCCTCTTTCGCATAATCCTTCATATAGATTAAACGATTTTTTATAATCCTTCTCAACGCCCTGACCGTAATAATACATATAGGCAAGATGTACGCAGGAGGTATTGTCTTTTCCGTCATCGCAGCCTTTTTTGCATACTTAAACGACTTCTCGTAGTCTTTTTGTTTGCGTGCGATGTAGGCTAGCTTGCCGCAACTTTTAGAATCTTTTGCCTTGCAAGCCGCATCGCGTTTTTCCTCAAGTTCTTTTGGATATCCTTTTTCGCAGCATAGCTGGACCTTGTTTTTTGAATAATCGCAACACTTTTTGTAGTACTCCGTGGCCATTTCCGAATCGCAAGGCATATCTGGCTTCGTATTGTCGTAATGCTTCGCGAGTCGCTCGCAAGATATCCAACTTTTCTCTTTCAGGCAACCCTCTTGATCGTAGGCGAGAGACTCTACGGTTTTGCCGGCCGATCTTAGTTGCTCTGCGATTACAGTACTGCTTTCCGCATGAGCGGATACTGCAAGCAACGCAACAAAAAAGATGAAAACTAGTTTCTTTATAGCGATCTCCTTGTATGGAATTTATTTATTATTGATTATGCTATATTTTACTAATAACGAGGTTATTTTTAGGATAAATTTAATGTTTTCTTTATCTGTATTATTTTTGCGAAATTTGGCAAATATAAATATTTTATACTGAATTATTTTGAGCGCTTACTGAGATTGACTGAAAGGATATATTTTTAAATTAGGCTCACGCAAGGGAGCGGTAAGTTACGTTTAGAACTGCATTCTTGAAAAGTAATGAGCGTAGCGAATAGAATTTAGATATAACGCTAAAAATACACAGGAAAGCTATATCATAAACTGTTGAAATTCATAAGAGAGAGTCCGTTTAAGTTTAATTGGGCCTAAAATTTATATTTGTATTTTTATGTAGCCATTTAATATGTATAATAGTATATATGTTAATCATAATATATACTATTGCTACATGAATAGTTAAATTTTGAAAAGCGCCCATAACAAGTATCCCTAGCCTATCTGATACCCATTCTGAAAATATACTACTATTTATTAAATAGCCATTGTAATTTATATACAGAGCATATCCGATAAATATAAGACAAAACACACTTATTATACGCTCTTTTTTACTGCTTTCAATTTTAATAAATTTTTCAGGAAATATTCCTTTATTAAGATATTCATATGTTCCAAAAAACCGCTTAGCCTCATGATTTAATTGTGGCGATTGCATAATACACCATATTGATATCATAAGACATACCAGCCATAAGTAGCTAAAATAAAATTCACATAATTCAGGTAAATTGCTTGCATTAGAATAATATTCTATATTTGGAAAAACATTTTTCATGATGTGTGTAAAAAATTTTAGTAAAGGCAGTAAGCTCATTATGTGGTTTGGTAAAATAAAAATAATAAGCAACAAAGCTACGTGCACATACAGTGAAGAAATAAAACATTTACCGAAATAGTTATTTTTTCTAAATTCAATATATTCTTCTTCTAATGTCTTATTGGGGCTATTTGGCATTATCAAACTAATCAAATATAAATAAAAATAAAATGATTATACTACTTCTTAGCTTATTCTATACTTGGCACTCAATACTGATTGCGATGATTTTTGATTTAATACTATAATTGTTTGGTTTTACGGATTTTCAAGCTACTATCGGTTTACGGTCAAATTTATGTTATTTGGATTTAAATGAGTAAAGTTGCTAAGAAGTTTGCCGCCGTTGTCAATAATACGAGGATTACTGGAAAAATACTCAAAAACAAGCCATCCATACTCTTTCAGATGTTTCAGCTGATTTTAGTATCGATTTAGCAATCTCAGATCCTTTTGCTCTTATGAAAGGAGCTAAGAATTTAGGTAAAGCAAATAAGAAATTTGATGAGAGTTTAAAAGAAAATAATGTAAATAGTGATACTATTGTAAATTCTAACGCCAATTTAAAGCGCAACGAGCATAGTTTGAACAATAAAAATGGTAGTGTCCAGGCCGGTAGAGAGATTGGGGGATTAAGGAATAATGATGTTACGATACCTTATATAGGTAAAATAAAAGATGTATAATTGGCAAAAAATATAAATGAAACTATATGAGACATTATAAATAATCCGATAAAATCTAAAACTTAAATGAAAAAAAGAAAATGGGATTGGCTTTGGCTCAATTAAACTTAAGCGGATTCTCTCTTATCAGTTTTAATAGTTTCTGATATAAGTTTTTCTGTGTATTTTTAGTATTATATCTAAATTCACATTCTTTTAAGTGAAGCAGGAAGTTCTCTTTTTTATCCCTTTAAATTTAGATAATCTGTGTTTAGCATATCCCCAGAAATTCTCAATGCCATTTATATGGTTTTTACCATTAACGAATTCATTTTTAGAGTGTTTTGCTCTGTAGTGTGCCTTGGCTCCATAATCCACTAATCCATCATAAGCCTTCCTGCAATCAGAGTAAATTACACTCTCGTCTAATTCGCTCTTGTGCTTGCACACTCTTTGAGAAAAACTCCTTTGAAAGTTTTTAACTTACCTTGAGCCTTATAGCATTAAAATAAAAGAGGTAGCTACGACAAAAAACTTTGAGCTTTTAAGTTTTACCTCAAAAGCCAAAATTTGAAGCATTTTGGGGTATAAATTTACAAAAATGGAAAAAGGTGTGATAATTATGTGGTTTTTAAAGAAAATTCATCGAATATCCGATAGAAAATCAGCTAGAAACTCCGTCTGACAGGATTCAGGTCCTTTTTAAGAAGGTCTCTTCTTGCAGTTATGATGACTGCGAAGGATATGCTAATCTTGTAAACATCGAGAAGTTTACAGGCAATGCCCCAAGAGTAAAGGTATTTTCAAAATCTAGTGCATAAAATTTGTAGTATCTAGGTTTTTTAGAACACTTTTTATAAATTTTTTTAAAATTATACTTTTATTATGCTTTTGATTTAAAATCACATTTATATTTTAAACTAACCACAAAATTTCACAAAAGGAGAAAAGATGCAAAGACGAGATTTTTTAAAAGCCGCAGCAGCTACAGCCGCTGGCGCAAGTAGCTTAAACGCAACAAGTCTCATAAGTGACAACCTAATGAGCGACACGCCTGCAAAGATGAGCGCAAGCCATTTTGGTGCTATCAAAGGGCTAGTTAAAAACGGTAAATTTGAAGGTGTATTAGATGCCAGCGAGATTGACTTTTACCCAGTTAGTCTAACTCAAGGAGTGGTTGCTAGAACCTACGATCAAACTCGTATCGCGCGTCCAAGCGTGCGTAAAGGATACCTAGAAAAAGGTTATCAAAGCGACAAATCAATGCGCGGTAAGGACGAGTGGGTTGAGATAAGTTGGGAGCAGGCTTTTAAACTAGTAGCCGACGAACTAAAACGCGTCAATAAAGAATATGGCGGTAGCGCAATCTACGGCGGTAGCTACGGATGGTATAGCGTTGGTAGTGTTAACAATCCGCAAACGCTTCTTGGCCGTATGCTAAATATCATTGGCGGCTACACGACTCGCACGCTAAACTACTCGCAGCATGCTATTAGTGCGATTACGCCACACGTTGCAGGCTCTGACGAGGGCAACTCTCTTGTTACTGCGTGGCCTGTGATACTTAAAAATACCGAAGTTGTCGTCATATGGGGAGCAGATCCGATCAATACAAACCAGATCGCATGGGGCGTGGCAGATCATGAGAGCTACATTTATTTTCGTAAGTTAAAAGAACAGATGAAAAAGCGCGACATCAAAGTCATCACGATCGATCCAGTTTATAACAACACCGCAAACTATCTAAACTCAGAGCACATTTTCGTCAATCCAACAACCGACGTTGCTATGATGATGGCGATATGTTATGAGATGATGAACGCTGGCGTGGCTGATGAGAAATTTCTAAAAAAATATACAAGCGGCTCAGAACAATTTATCGCTTATCTCAAAGGCGAGAGTGAGGATAAAGTCGTGAAAAATGCGGCTTGGGCGGCAAAAATTTGTGGCGTAAGCGAGGCGGATATTATAAATTTGGCTAAAATTTTTGGCTCAAAACGTACTATGTTAATGGGCGGCTGGGGACCACAGCGCGCACATCACGGTGAGCAGTTTCACTGGATGATGATAACGCTTGCTGCGTTTATTGGACAGATCGGCTTGCCTGGTGGCGGATATGGCTTTGGTTACCACTACTCTGACGGCGGTTGCCCAAGTCCAGCTGCGCCAAACGGTAGCGCACTTGCACTTGCAAGTGGCTCTGCTACGACATCTACGGCTTTCCCTGGACTAGGAGCTATCGGCATCGTACCATCAACTGAGGGCGAGTGGAAAGACCGCAGCAATATCGCTATACCGGTTTCAAGAATCCTTGATTGCATAAACAACCCTGGCAAAGAGGTCGATTTTAACTGCAAAAAGATTACCTATCCGACTATAAAAATGGCATACTGGGCTGGCGGCAATCCATTCCACCATGCACCAGATACAAATTTAATGGCCAAAACATTTGAAAAGCTTGATACGTTTATCGTGCAAGATTGCTTCTGGACGGCTTCGGCTCGCATGGCTGACATCGTTTTGCCGGCTACCACCGAGCAAGAGAGAGATGACATCACAAAATCTCATACAAACAAATTTATTATAGCTATGCATAAGATCGCTGAGCCATACGAGCAAGCTAAAAACGACTACCAAATTTACTGCGGTATTTTAAAAGAATTTGGCGATAAAGAGTATATGGCATTTAGTGAGGGCAAGAGTGAAATGGACTGGATCAAGCAGTTTTATAATGCCTCAAAGAAAAAGGGCAATGATGCAAAACTAGGCATGCCAAGTTTTGATGAGTTTTGGGCGAAAGGTTATGTTGAGTTTAAAGTCCCGCCTCACGCTCACGAATACGTAACTATGGCCGAATATAGAAAAAATCCTATCATCAACCGCCTAGGAACGCCATCTGGCAAGTTTGAAATTTTGTCTAAAAAGATTGCAAAAGCGGCTTATGATGACTGCAAGGCGCACCCAACTTGGATGGAGCCGATGGAGTGGCTAGGAGATGCGGAAAAAACAAAAAAATATCCATTAAATTTAGTAACCCCGCACCCAAAATATCGCCTTCACAGCCAACTAAACAACACATGGCTTAGAAACCTTGAAGAAGTTCAAGGCAGAGAGCCTGTATGGATGCATCCAGACGATGCAAAAGCTAGAGGTCTTGAAAACGGCGATGTGGTAAGAATTTTCAACGATCGCGGTCAAACTTTAGCAGGAGTTATCGTGACTAAAAACGTAAAACAAGGCGTTGTTAGAATGCAAGAGGGCAGCTGGTGGGATCCAGATAAAAACGGACTTTGCAGACACGGAAACGTAAACGTCCTAATACCAAACGAGCCAACCTCAAGTCTTGCTATGGGAAACCAAGCAACCGCACTCGTGCAAATCGAGAAATTTGAGGGCGAATTGCCAAACCTAGAGGTCTTTTCTCAGCCAAAATTTGCAAAAAAAGGATAAGAAGTGAAAAAAATAGTTATTAGGGCTTAGTGCTGCGCTTTTTGCTAACGATGCCTATGTCGGTACGCCAGCTAAAATTTTAGATAAGGTTGGCGGCAAAGAGATCGGTCAGCTTTTCGTGGGCGCAAAAGTCAAGGTATTAAAAGATAGCGGCAATTTCGCCGAAGTCGAATATAACGGCTTTGTGCCTGGCGAGGGTAATACGGCTTATGCTAGACTAGGTGTCCTGGAGAGCGACATAAGTGTTAAAAACGATAAAAATTTCAAGAAAAATGGCGTCCAAAAAGACGACTATGACAATGAATGGATCAAGGTTAGCGTTAAGGGGGCAGTTGACAAAAAGGCTTTAAAATCAAATTTAGACGAGGTTTATAAACCTGGCGAAGAGTTGTTTAAAGAGCGATGCGGGGCGTGTCATGCACTACACGGATACGATGAGTTTAACGTAAATGTTTGGCCAAGTGTTATAAAAACTATGATTGGCAACGCTGGACTTGATGAGACAGAAACGCAAACTTTGACTAGATTTTTACAAAGTAAAGCTCCAATAGAATAACTTTATTTTGTACATCGTCTTTCATGAGCTAGAAAATTTCGGCCTTTGGTAGACTATATATCTACTCTTAGGACGAAATTTTCTTTACAACTCGCTTTTAGAAAATCAAATCATAGTACTATTATTTTTCAAATTTGACTTTTTGCGCTTAAATTTAAATTTTACACGCTGCTTTAAAGGCAAATTTTTAAGCTTCGTCATCAAGCGAGAGCTTGTAGCCAAGTCCTTGAACGTTTTTGATAAGTTGTGTATAGGTTTTGGTGCGTAGTTTGTTTATGTAGTTTCGTATCGTTTCAAATGACGCTACTTTACCGTTCCATGCGAAATTTTCTATCATATCAAACGATACGACTCGCTCTTTATTTATCGCTAGGATATGCAAAAGTCGCTGTTCGGTTCTAGTTAAAACGACAGTTTCGCTCTCTTTATAGAGTAATCTGCCTTGTGTATCGTAGCTAAATCCACGACCTAAATTTAATCGTTTATTAGCATTTGAACCATTTTTTGTAGCCATTAATATCATGATTAAAAGTTGCTGTTTGTCAAATGGCTTTTTAAGCAGGTTTGAATTTTGTATGTTTAGCGAGTTTTGTAAATTTTCATCGGTATCATAGGCCGTAATAAAAATGATCGGCACACGCTCGTCAAGCTCTCTAACTCGTTTTGCCATCGTTGTTCCGCTCATTTGGATCATATTGATATCGGTGATGATAACATCAATGTCGTTTTTGCTAAAGCTCTCAAGACCGTCTTGCCCGTTTTGCGCCTTGTAAATTTGCCCTACATATGGTTTAAGAAGTCCAGCCAAAACTCCTTGCAGCTGCGTGTCATCCTCAACCAAAAGTACATTTAGGTGCGCTAACTCTTTAAAAATTTCGTTCATTTTAATAGCTCTATTTCGAATTTTGTCGGGTTTTTGGCATTTGCAAGTCTTATGTCACCACGTAGTTTTTTCTCGAAAATCAGCTTGCAAAGATAAAGCCCCATACCGGTGCCATCGTCGCCTTTTGTGGTAAAAAACGGTTCAAAAATTTTATCTAAAAGCTCGCTATCTACGCCATTTGCATTATCTTCAATAGTGATAACAAATTTGTTCTCATCTTGACGAAGATTTATTTCTACATAAGGAATGAAGTTGTCGGTACTTTTTGCCTTTTTGGCCAGCTCGTCTTTTGCGTTTGTGATAAGGTTCATAAGCACGTGTTTTATGTAGTTTGCATAGCTTTTGATCTTATAAGAGCCTTCGTCGTATGTAAAGCGTAACTCGATATTTTTTACTTGAAGCTGTGGTCGGCAAATGTATAAAACATCATCTAGCACGTCAGTTAGATCAAATTCTTTCTCACAAAAATCCTCTTTGTAAAAATCCCTAAAAACATCGATAGTCTCATTCATAAGCTCAACGTTCATGCGTATATTTTCAATGTTTTTTAGTGCCATTTTATCGCCATTCTTGCCGCTTAACAGCTCATGCGTATCGCTTGCAAGAAGCAAAAGCGTATTTAGAGGCTGCTTGTATTGATGTGAGATCACGCCTATCATCTCGCCAAGTGCTGCCATTTTGGAGTTTTGCAGTAAAATTTGCTCTTGTTTTTGCCTATTTTGTTCCAAACCCACTTCATGCGTAATATCGTGCGACATGATAAAAACACCCTCAAATACGCCTTGCTTGTCAAGCAGCGGCAAAAACTCTGTTTTATAAAACAGCTCGCCCTTTTTTGAGGTCAGGCCAAAGCTCTTGATTGGGTTGCTGCTGATTTGCGTAAATATACTCTGTATAGTTTGATTTGAGCAGAAAATATTAGAGAGTTCTTTTAAATTTTTACCGATATTTGCCTTAAATTTTAGGCCAAAAATTTTCTCGAATTCTTTGTTGATAAAGGCGATATTGCCGTCTTTATCCGTGATAACAAGCCCACCTATTGGATTTTTGGCAAAAAGATTTAAAAGATGCTTATTTTTGTAAAATTTTCGCTGTGCCACGTAAAGACTAGCAAAGGCGCAAATACCAAAAAATGCCAATGCCAAAAAAATACCAAGATCTTTTAATGCTTTTTTGTCGATTTGCCTGTAAATCATACCCTCATCAAGCACGCTAACTAACATCCATTTGCTATTTGCGAGCGTATCATATACAAAAATATAGGACTTATTTTTGATAAGAATTTGCTCGTTTCCTTGTTTTTTAACTGAAATTTTTTGCAATACCTCTTTGGTTTGAGCGCCTGAAAAGTCTAAAATTTGCTCTGTTTGATCAAGAATGTTTTTACCATCTACCATTAAAAACGCTGAGCCATTTGCAAGCGGAAAGAGTGCGGCAAGCTCCTTTTGAAAAATTTCAAAGTCAAGATCGGCTGTCAAAACACCTATAAATTCGCCATCTTTCAAAAGCGGCGTTGAGACAGAGATGACGTAGATGCCAAGCTGATGGTCTATATATGGCTCGGTAAAGCTTGTTGTCATACTCTCTTTTGCAGCCACAAACCAAGGGCGGTCAGAGAAATTATATTGTGGCTCTATATCGTTGCTTGCGACAAATCTGTAGCTATCCGGATATCCGGCATAGACTGCTAAAAAGCTACCTGTTCTAGCAACAATGCTAAGCACGCCTTTTATCGTAGCATAGTCTTTTATATAGTCTTTTGTCTCTATAAATTTAGCTGTCTCCTCAAGCAGTCGCTTTTGTTGTTCGATGCGCTCGTTTATTATTACTTTGTATTTTTGTACCGTTTTTATCTGGCTCGAGACGGCAGAGTCGTATGTTTGTTGTTTGTTTTCATCATAGTTTGTAAAAACTAGATAAAAGTATCCCACAGTAACGGCGACTAATAAAATGTAAAAATAATTTTGCTTGAATTTCATTTCGGTATTATAGAATTTTTAAGATAAAAGTGTGCAATGGCGACCAAAAATTTGCTAAATTTAGCCTATACTATACCGCATAATATTACTGAGATACTTATTTTGAATTTATATTTAAGCAAAACATCATACTAGTTAAAATTAAATATAAATCCAAAGTAATTTCATAGAATCTTTTTTATAAAGCAAAATAATTCTGGAAAAACTGCACTGCTTTTTTATCAAAAATATTTCCTTGTTTGAGAAACAATTCAAAAAAAACTGTAAAAGATGCGGTTGAACGATAAATATAGGCTTTACGCTGGTAAGATGGGCGTGGGCGCTAGCCTAGTCGTCATGGGCGGCTTCACCGTAGAGCCAAGCACTGCAAACGTGTTAGATACCGAATATAACGAAATTTCTGGACTTTATGCCTGCGGTAACGTTATGGGCGGACGCTTTTTGGGCGACTATCCGGTAGTTTTAGCCGGCACTAGCCACAGAACATGCCTATGCTATGGACGCTTAGCGGGCTATCAGGCTGCGGCAAACGCAAAAGGAGTACAAGCATGAGCAATAAAAATATACGATAATAGGACTAATAGCAGCCGCTATCGTGGGCTTTATAGCATTTCACCAAATACAAGCCGCCAGTCATAAGGCTGAATTTTGTATCTTGTGTCACAACATGCAGCCAGAGTATGACTCTTATACAAAAGGAAATTTGTTAGCCAAAAAGCATAACGACGCAAACGTAACATGCCACGACTGCCATACGCCAACCATAGGCGAGCAGCTAAATGAGGTCAGGATGTATGTAACAGGCGACTTTGAGACACCAACAAAACAAAGGGGCTTTAAAAACGAGCAGTGCACTAGCTGTCATAAGATAAACGACATCAGGAAAAAGACCGCGCACTACGGCCTATCTAACCCGCATGAAGGCACTCACAACAAAGCCAACGAGATGCTTCAGTGTCAGTCGTGCCACGCCGTGCATCACCCGCAAAAGCTAAATACTTGCATGTCTTGCCACCAGATAGACTGGAAGGTAGACAGCAGCTGGAAGATGTATCCGCCTACTAAAAAATAATCTCCTACTTGACAAATCCGCCTCATCTGGGGCGGATTTATCTCCTCTGTAAATATAAATGGTTTAAGATAAGCTAAACTGTATAGATCTAAGCTGCTATATAGCCAGGTTTATGGGAAAATTTGCTTTTAGATATTAAAAAAGAATTGCCACTAAAATATTTTAACCGATGTCTTTAAATTATTCGCTTACATGCTTTACGATATCTTTTAGCACTAGCGGTATTACGTCGCCGTGTCCTTGCCCTTCGTAGATTTTAAATTCGTATTTGACGCCCGATTTTTTTAGAATTTCAGCTAAATCGGCCGCTTTTAGTATATTTTCTTTATCTGTTTTACCCGCTCTTTTTTCTAATTCTCCTACGCTAAGTCTTATAAAGCTCGCCTTTAATCTAATTTTTAGTTTGCCGTCGTTATCTAAGGCGTCCTTTATAATTTTTGAATCTCCCCACCAAAGAGACGGAGAGGCTATAAAAAACTCATCAAATATACCGTCGTTTTGTAAAAGCGAATAAACTAAAAATAGGCCGCCAAAAGAGTGGCCGTAAAATATTTTTTCGCTATTTTTTATATCGTATTCTTTGTCCACAAACGGCACTAGCCTCTCTTTTATAAATTTATAAAATTTGTCCGCATTGCCGCCTTGCTCGTATTCGTCGCCTTGAGCTAAAGGCGTTAAGTCCTTTGTTCGCCTTACGGTATAGTAGGCTAGCGGCGTATCGTATCCGACGCCTATGATAAGCGGTGCGCTACCGCTAGAAGTAAAATTTTTAAATAAATTAAGCAACACGGAAAATTGCGCATTTGCATCGAGCATAAAAATCACTTTTGGATAAACGTTGCGGTTTTTCGGGGCGGCTTGAAAAATTTTATATATTTCTCCGCCTGCACTTTCTACTATGGAGTATTTAACATCAAAAAGCCGATAAACGCTTTCATCTATCGGCTCTATGTACTGAGTAGGCTTTGCGCTGGCTGCAGCAATCATAATCAAAACTCCCAAAAATAATTTAACAATCCTTACCACTTCGCGCTTACCTTAAACCAAAATCTCCTGCCCTCTTCAGGATACCAGTAGTAGTTGCCGTCATCGGCCATTCCCTCGTCGTAGCGGATATTATCAAAGATATTGTAGGCGGTCAAATTTAGGCTTAAATTTTTATTTACTTCCCAGCTAGCACCCAAATCGACAGTAAAAAGCTTTTTGTCGTTTTCGCTTACTTTATTGCCGGGGCCGAATTTGACGCTAGTTAGCTCGCTCTCGTAGTTTGCCCCGGCAAAGGTACTCACGCTTGCGATAGGCTTATACGTTAGCGTCAAATTTGCCGCATGCTCGGGCGTTGCAGTCAGAGATTTGCCGTCTAGTCGGCCAAGATTGGTCTGGCTAAATTTAACCGGACCGTTTGGGGTATTGATCGTCGGATCGCCGGTTTTGATTTTGGAGTTGTTGTATGTGTAATTGCCGCGCAAATTTAGATTTTTTAGTATGTCGTAGTCTGCGCTAAGCTCGATGCCCCAAACGTCGGCACCGTCGATGTTAAAGTAAGTTCCCCAGCCCGGGCAGTTTACATGCGGGGCCGTAGCGCACGAGCCAAATGCCGGAATACGGTTTATGCTGCTGCCGTCGGTATCTAGGATTTTATCTTTAAACTCGTTTCTAAATAGAGTAACCGAACCTCTAAAATCGTCGCCGCTATCGTAGTAAGCGCCGATTTCATAAGTTAGGCTCTTTTCGGGTTTTAGGTCTGCGTTACCAAAGTCTACGATCCTCCAGCCGCCTTGTATGGTGCCGACTTCCGGCGAGATCTGATTGACGTTCGGCGTCTTATATCCTGTCGCTACGCCGCCTTTTAGCGTCCAGTTGTCGCTTAGATTGTAAACTAGATACGCACGCGGCGAGAGATGATCGTCGAAAAATTCGTTATGTGTGAAGCGGCCGCCCAGCGTCAAATAAAGCTTGTCGTCTAAAATTTCCCACTCGTCTTCTAAAAATGCCGCATGCTCTTTCATGGAGTAGGCTTTCGGGTTTCGCAGCACGCTTCTACTTGAATTTGATACGATAAATGTGGTTTTAACCGTCTGCTTACTGAAATCATATCCGAAAGTTAGCGTATGCGAATCTAGGAAGGTGCTAAATTTGGAGTTAAAGTTGTGGTTCTTGACATCAGCCGGCGTTAGGCTATCAAAGAGGCTCGTTCGCTTCGTCTGATCGTAAATGTAGCTCACGTCGGCATTTAAATTTTCAAAATTTCCTAGATATCCTACTCCGTAGCTATCTTTTTTGTAGTCGTAGCTATTTAGCAGCCTGTTTGTCCTTACGGTTGCCGTCTTGCCGACGGTCCTAGAGTATTCGTGGCGTTCTTGGGAGGCTAGGAGATAAAATTTATTGTATTCATCCGGCGTGATCCATAGTTTGGCGCTAAAGTTTTTCTTATCGCTTTCTTGA
The DNA here is from genome assembly GCA_963528245.1 of uncultured Campylobacter sp. Classification (GTDB taxonomy): domain Bacteria; phylum Campylobacterota; class Campylobacteria; order Campylobacterales; family Campylobacteraceae; genus Campylobacter_A. The sequence continues at coordinate 14,036 of CAURWB010000019.1, forward strand.
TAGCCGCCCGGATAGCTATCCTCGTCGCGTAATTTTTTGTAGCCCCAAAGCTGAAGGCCGAGGTATTTGTTAAGAAGCGGGAAGTTAAGATAAAAGTCCGCTTGGCGCTGCGAGCCGATGCCGCTATGAGCCTGCGCGGTACCGGATATACTCACGGAGCCGCTAAATTTATCGAAGTTTTTCTTCGTGATGATATTTATGACTCCGCCCACCGCATCGCTACCGTAAAGCGAGCTCATCGGTCCTCTGATGATCTCGATGCGTTCTATCGCCTCAACCGGCGGGATAAAATTTGAGTTCATATCGCCGGCACCGCCTTTTGGATTGGCCGCGCTTGAATTTACTCTTTTGCCGTCTATGAGAACTAGCGTTTGCGAACGTTCCATGCCTCGGATCGAGATACCGCTGGCAGGTCCGTCCTCGCCGCCTATAACGCTAACTCCCGGAGCTTTTGAGGCGATAGAGTGAAGCGAGGTGAAGCTATCTTTTGCCAGGTCGTCATTTTTTACTATTGATATGCTGGCGGGTGCGTTTTTAATACTTTGCGAAAAACCGCTAGCCGTGACTACGACCTCTTCTAAATTTATATTATCTGCGGCTTGTAAATTTATTGCGCATACTAGAGAAACGATAGGCGCAAAAGCTTTATTTTTTAAAACAATCATATAAAATCCTTTAGAATACTTAAGATTGATTTAAGTTATCAATCTTTCTTCGCGAATAATAACTAATATGAAATAAATTTAATATTAATTATCGTATACAGATAGAATTTGCCGCTAAAGACTAGATGGCCAATTTAATAATATGGCTTTGAGGCAATTTCTAAAGCTTATAAAAGGATGCTAAATTTGAAATTTTATCCATCCCGCAGTCAGAGTCAAGTTGTTGACGCTAAGTTTTTAACTTTTGGAGCGCGATGGATGAAGCGGCTTTAAAATCAGTAAAAACGATAGGATAACCTATCGTTTTTTTTACGTTTTAATTAAAAATTATAGTGGAAATTCACCATAAACGATCTCTCATCACCAGGTCTTGAGTCTGAACGCCAGTATTTTTTATTTAAGATATTATTTATTGCCAGTGTTATTTGAGCGTCAGCACTTGCATCAAGCCTTACAAAGCCCGGCAAGTGTTGATCGGTTACGCTTGTTTTATTTACTTGGTAACTATATCTTTTAGAGTACCCGGTTACGCCACTTTCGACATACCATTTATTATTTTTAGCATATCTTAAAAAAACATTGCCCTGCCAGTTAGTTGTATTGTTTAGACTAAGTTTTTCATTTAATGGATTTGACTTGTCATTTACGATGATGGCTCTCATGTATCCAAGTGAGCTTCTAAGATATAAATTTTCATAAATTTGACCCAAGATATTTAGCTCTATACCACGGCTTCTCTCTTTACCACGCTGCGCCCAAGTATATGGATCATTTGTAGGATCTGGTCTATATCTTATATTATTATGTTCGATCTGAAACACCGCAATGTTTGAGCTAAATTTATTATCCGCCCAAGTGCTTTTTAGTCCGATTTCGTACTGGACGTTGTTTTGCGGTTTTAGATCAAGCTTTGACGTATCTTCGGTGCTGATGCCGATGTTGCCTCTACCGCCGTAAGGCGCAAAGCTCTGCGAATACGAGACGTAAGCGGTGTGATCGGTCGCAAAGTCCCATAAAAAGCCGATTCTCGGACTAAATGAGTCGCCCGTGTAGCTGTTTGTTTGGCCTCTTATGTTTCTGGTTTTAAATTTGTAAAAATCAAACCTACCGCCGAGCATCAACCTGTACGTATCGTCAAGGCTGATTAGATCCTCGAAAAACACGCCGTGATTGATTGCGCGGTGTTTGTTATCGGTCGTAAACGGGACGTTTCTGTTTGACGCCCAGCTGCCCCTAGATGCGTACGGGTCTATATCTTGCATATGGGTTCTGCTATACCAGAGCCTTGGATGGCGAGTTTCGATGCTGTTGTCGTAGCCGACTGCGATATTGTGCTTAAATCTCTCGAAATTTAGCTCCTTGGTGAGCGTAAAGGCGTTTGAGATAGTTTCGTTATCCGTCTCTTGCTTTGCGTAGTTTTGTCTTAGTCTATTGCCGCTAACGATACTGCCCGCAAAAAAGTGGTCGAAATTTTGGCTAGCCTTTCTGTATCCGAAAACCCATTTTAAATTTAGCTCTTTTGCTAGCTCGGCATTTAACTCCGTTCGCAAAAAATGCAGTCTATCCTCTACGAAGTCGCCCTCGTGAGAAAAGCCCTTTTTGTAGTCGATACCTAGCTTATCGTAGACGGCTTTGGTCGGAGTTCTATCGGGTACTCGCCAGGCGTTGTCGTACGTATACTGCGCTTCAAAGCTTACGTCGCCGCCTTGGTTGGTTACGATGACGCTAGGGCTTATCATAAAATTTTTATATTTTATGCCTTCGCGCCACGATTTGCCGCGCTCGCCGTCGGTAGTTAGGCGTACGGCCAGTTGATTATTTACCGCGTGGTTTACGTCTGCGCCAAGCCCCCATCTACTCCAGCTGCCGTATCTACCCGAGACCTTATAAACAGGGGTAAAATTTGCCTTTTTGCTTACTAAATTTACGACTGCACCGCCGTCGCTCCTGCCGTATAGGATAGAAGCTGGTCCTTTTAAAATCTCGACGCGCTCGACGTTTGCGGTACTGCGCCTGATTTGACCCGAGTCTCTCACGCCGTCTCTATATATGTCTCCACCGTCTACGCTAAAGCCTCTTATTTTTATACTCTCGCCGCGCATATCGTAGCCCGCGTCTATGCCCGCGTTTCCTTCGAGGATGCTAGAAAGATCGTTCGTGCCGTAGTTGCGATTTTTTGGATATCGATAGTTTCGATAGTTTGAGGCGTTTGTTTGTTGCTAAGTCCGTTTCTGTTTACTTCCGCGCTATCGTAGGCGACGTAGCCTTTAAGGTTATCTTGCTCGGAAATGCCCTCGACTTCTACACTTGGAAGCATCACCGAGTAGCCCTCGGTCTTTGTTTCTGCGACGGCAAAAGTGGCTAAAATAGCGACTGAAGCAAAAATACTAAGTCTCATTATTCTTCCTTGATTTTAAAATAAAAACAAGAGTATATATCAATAATGCTTAAATAACTATTTATAAATCATTTTATCATATACTAGCCATTGCGTGTAGCGAGTTTTTATCGCTTTAGCAGAGGTTGATTTTTAAAATCTGAAAAATAATACATTTTAAATTTGTGATCTTAAAACTTAAGGAGACTATTCTTATTTTTTAATGTTTGCGATTTTTTATAAAAACGTGCTTGTAAAAATGATTTTGGTGTGCCCTAACGCTTAAAAGATATTGCAGTTTTCTACGTAAAAAACGGGAGTTTTACTGTGCCCCAAACTGTGCCCTATCTTTTGTCGAAACCTTGACGATTTGACAAATTTAAAGCTTTTTATGCTTAACCGTTTTGCGATGATTGTATTTGATAAAATGTCGTATTTTAGGGATTTTGAGAGTTTTTTGGTGGTGTTACGGGGGAGACTTGAACTCCCGACCTCCGGCTTATGAGGAATTTTAAATTTACCTCTTAAAAGCCCGAATCTACGGCACTTTAAGTGATTTTTATCTCACACGTATATAAAACTGTTCCACTTTTGTCCACCGGTGACAGATATGGCACATCACTTAAGAGAGCGAAACGGCATATATTACTACAGAGCCGTGCTTACTCCTAGTATCAGAAAGTTTTTTAACAAAAAACGGGAATTTTGCTTTTCTACCTCCACGAATCTATTGGGAAAAGCTAAAAAACAGCTAAGATTCTAGATAACAATCTTTACTTGATAAAAAAGGCGGTTTGTATGAATCTTAGCGATAGCATAATCCAGTCTTTCGTAAATTCGTTTATGAGAATAAAGCTTAGCAAGAGCATTAAAGAGCATTCGCTCCTTAATAAAAAGCTGGACGTGGATTTCTTAAATGCTCTAAACGCTTATTTTAAGCAAAATTTGATCGAGGGCGAGTTTCCCGAGATACTCGTTAAAGACGTAAATAATATAGCCCGCGCAGCCGGCGTCTTGGATGATAAAGATAAACAAGCCACCGGACAAACCCTTTTAGAGAAAAACATATTAACCCTTAACTACCTTATTTCTAAGCTTGAAAAAAGCAGTCTGCTGTTTGACGATAAGCAGGAGCAAAAATTCCTTGACGATGAAGACCGAGACGATCTTAACGGTAGTCTAAGATAAACCCGATACGGTCTTTGTAAGCAAGCAAGCCGTAGCATCCGCATTTGACGCAAAGAGTATCGATTCGTTTCAGGACAATATAAAAGAGCTGGAAGATGCAGGATGCTTGCCGATGACGGACGGGCAGTTTGAGGCTATGGCGCAAAGATTAAGCGATACCGCCTGCGCTATACTAGATAAAAAATACGGCTCTATTTCAAATTTGAACCTACTTAAAATAAGCGGCGACGATAGAAGCGCAGAAGATATAATAAAAAATCCTTATCCTCGCAAAAGCATAAAGGTAAAAATAGACGACAAGAATAGCTTCGGCATGATTGATCCTGGAGCTGAAATTACAGAAGAGTACGAGATTAGACAAGTGCTTCAAGCTCCTTCTTTAAGCAGTTTTAATCAGAACTTAGCCGTAAATTTAGAAAATCAAAAAACTTTAAAAGAGGCGTTTGAAATCTTTGAGGCTAATACCTCAAAGCTGGATAAATGGTCGCAAGATACGGGGAGGCTGGTAGCTAGCGCAAGAAAACTCCTGTTTTTATATTTTAGCGAGCAAGCCTTGGTAGCTAATATTACTAGGGATAATTTGCTGGAATTTAAGGAGCTACTATATAAAGTTCCCGCCAAGCTAGCCCAAAAGAGTAAGTACAAAGATAAAAATTTATCTCAAATACTTAAAATAGGAGAAAAGGACGATAAGCTCTCCGAAGTTACTATCCAAAAATATATGATAAGGGTTATTCAGTTTTTTAACTACTGCTTTGATAGCGGATATATAAATAGAAGCATAACCGCAAAAACAAACATCAAGCTAGATATTGACCCTAGCGACAGAGCCGTGCTTCCGTACGACGCAACCGAAGCTAAAAAGATATTTGACATAGTATCTAATATAAAGCAAAGCGGTAAATCGCCTAGCTCTAGGATAAAGGTCGACGAGCTTTACTATGTTACTATGATAGCCGCTTATAGCGGTATGAGGATAAAAGAGATCACTCAGCTTCATAAAAAAGATATGGTTTTAAAAGACGGAGTTTATTGTTTTAGTATCAACACCGATGATGGAAAAACTACTAAAACCAAAAATAGTATTAGGTTTGTGCCTATTCATAGTAAATTAATAGGCTTAGGACTACTTGATTATGCTAATGGCAAAAGGAGCGAAAATATCTTTAAAGTTACGAACAAGGATTTCTCTGAAATTTTTAGAAATCAAATTCAAAGAAAACTAATAACCAAAGATCCTAAAAAGACGTTTTATTCGTTTAGGCACTATTTTATAAATTACTTGGTACAAAAAGAGGTAGCAAACGATACCATCGCCCAAATAGTAGGTCACGAAAAACAGTATAAAATTTTGCTAAACACTTACGCTACGCCGATTAACGTTAATGCGTTAAAAGCAAAGGTCGAGATGGTTAAATATGAGGAGGACGGGATGCCTAATGATTAATTTAGAGACGTCAAAAGATAAATTTAAGCATCCCGACTATTCGCAAAATAGACTCTGTAAGGTTACTTTTATATTCTATTTAGTATTATTTTAGATATAAAATAAAGGATAAAAATGCAAACCATACAAGCAAATTTTACCGCCAGCATAAGCGAGCTGAAAAAATCTCCGGCTCAAATTTTAAAACAAGCGGGAGATAACGTAGTGGCGATATTAAATCACAACGTACCCAGCGCCTATCTAGTGCCAAGCGCGGTGTATGAGAAAATGATGGAAATAATAGACGACTATCATCTAATTAAAGCCGTGGATGCCACGCTGGCAAGCGATGAAACGCCGGTAAAAGTAAATATTGATGAGCTATGAATTAGAGTTTTTGCCAAGCGCGTTAAAAGAGTGGTAAAAGCTGGATAATAGCGTAAAGGCGCAGTTTAAAAAGAAGTTGGTCGAACGCCTAGAAATCCCCAAGGTAGCCAAAGACAAACTGCGCGGCTATGAAAATATCTACAAAATCAAACTAAAAGACGCGGGCTACCGATTAGTCGTTGGCAAAAGAGCGAATGACGAAGTATATAATCTGCTAAAAGATAGGGTTTAGCCCTGCTATTCTTTTATTTAAGGTTTTAATATATTCTGCTTTTATAAAACAAATTTTTAAAAATAGTAAAAGCAAAACTTGTATACTAGGTTGGTCTCGCCTTGATCTAAAGAAACTAAAAATTCGGCATATTTCTTTTAAATATAGATAGAATTTTTATAGTTTGATTTTTCTCGTCGATTCTAAACGGTATTACGTAGCCTTTAAAGATTAAATCTCGGACGCTCTCGTCGTGTAGTATTAAATTCTTGCGAAAACTGTACGGCATATAGCCAACCTTTTGTATTTCCGCCATCAGGTCGTTATAAAATCCTAAAGCCCTCTCTACGCTATCAAGAGCTATAAAATTAATGATATTATCGACATCTTTACTAAATTTAGGCGCGTATTTGATTTTCATTAGCGCCTAGTTTTATAAAGAGTTCTTTTGTTCTTTGTTTAAATTCGCTCTCGCTTAAATATTCTATCTCGCCTCGGTCGTCTTTGGCTACAAGCTCTCTTAGCGTATCGGCATCGGCCTTGCTAATATATTCTTTATCGTAGTCTATATACTCGACCCTAACCTGCGGACTTAGCTTTCTTATCTCTCGTATCGCGTTTTGTAAGATTTGAGCTATTTGAGGCGTTTCTTCAGTAATGATCGTAGTTCCTATCATTTTTACTCCTTGCTGAGTTTTACTCATTGTAGCATATTTATTTTAATTAGGCGTTAAAATCTCAAGCTAGCTCACGGATTGCTGTATAACTATTTGCGGTATATCAAGGCTTTAGGCAATCCGTTCTTATGATGCTTGGCCAAGTTTTTGAGCAAGACGCGAAAGTATACTTCACGCCTCCACGACGCTAATCTTCGGCTCTTTCAAATTCTTATCACAACCAGGATTATAAATCGTAGTATGCTTTAGCCTACATATATTTTTTATAGGATTATGAATATGCCCGCAAAGAAGGATTTTTGGAGTTATGACTTGTTTGCCGATAGCGTTATAAAGCTTTTCGCTACCGTAATCATCGCCGCTGTATCCAACGGAAGCTTTCGTGTAAGCAGGCGGAACATGCGAAAGTAAAACGTCGCACTGGGCAAATTTCGCGTAATCGAGCTTGAGATAAGGAGCGCAGCCGAATTTTACTCCGTTTATTTCTTTTACGGCGTTATCGGCATAAATATTTGGGATATCGTTTAACCATTCTTGCTCGTAGGCCAGCCCTACGTCGTGATTGCCGCTACAAACAAATACAGGTTTATTAAAACTTGCAAGCCATTCACTAACGTAAGCGATCTGAGGAGCTATTCCAGCCTGGTCAAAGGCGTCGATAAAATCTCCTGTTATGCAAATGATGTCAAAATTTGATTCAAGATTCTTGATAAATTTGAACCACGATTTATTGTAATGTAAATCTGTTGCATGGAGGATTTTCATTTGAAAGCCTTGCCGATTTTTATAAAAATCTTAATATTATATAGATTCATAACCATTTTCCTAAATATATCCAACTAAAACCATAAAACGCCATATTAAATTTTGCCGACGCGTCGGTAGCTCTTTTATGTATTTTTAGCGATTAACGCGTCCTTGCCAAGCTAAGCTCTTTTTGCCTTTTAAGCTCTACTAGTTTTTGTCGTTCGGGTTTTTTTAGTTCTCGTTCAATTTCAGATCCACAAGCGGCAGAAGCTCTTTTAGTTTCGCTCTCCAAGCACTCTCTAAATGCTGCGCCATATCGCTCGTTAGCTTGTCGTATGTTATATTTAATTCTATTTTCATATCCTCCAAACTCTCTTTCAATATCGCCTTTATGGTCGTTAATTCGCCTTCTAGCGATTTGTAGTTTGTTTGCAAGCTCTCGTATTTGCTTAATAATTCCCGGTATTCCGTCGCCGAGTAGTCGCTTTCTCCACTCGTCAAGAGCTGATTTAATTTGCTCTTGATAGCTTCTATTTGCGTCTGTTCGCTCTCTAAGCTTTCTAATTTGTTCTCGCTTAGGCTTAATTCGCTCTTGTGCGCCGATAAGATATTCTCTAACTCTTGTGCGAATTTGTTCGCTAAGTCCTCGTAATAAAGCGCTGCTTTTGCTTTCTGCAGTTTTTCGTATTTCTGTGCCAACTCGTCGTTCTCGCTCTGCAATCTCAGAATTTCTTCTTGCAATCTCTCTACTTCGTCTAACAATACGGTCTGCAGTTTTGTCATCTATAATCTCCCGTTGTAAATTTGATAAAGTTTCGTCCCGTCCGTTAGATTGTGCGTCGATTTGGGTAAAATCATGTAGCGAGAGTCTCGGTTCGTTTTGCTGTCCGTTTCCTCGTATTTTAAATTCTCCGGAATCTGCCACTTCTGCAACTCTTGATTGCTCGCTAGTAGCTTCGAGTTTTGCGTTTGGTAGTCCGTTATGCGCTTGTCGTAGATCAAAAAGTTGATTAAATATCCTGCTATCAACCCTATAACCAAGATTATTGCCGTCATACCACTTAATAATCTTTGTATTATAGCGGGCTTCATCTCGTTTAATATCGTTTCTTTGGTCTGCTTCATTTCGGAGACGATCTCCAAGAGTTGCTTCTTTGTATCGTTTTTTATTTCGCTGATCTCTTCTTCGTATATTTTCGCTAATTCGCTCTCTATTGTATCGACACTCTTCTTGTGTATCTCGATCAACGTATTTTCTAATTCTTTTTGACTCGCTTTCGCCGAGTTCGCTAAGTTTATCAATGTCTGTGAACCGTCCGTCATAAATTCCTCCTCTCATTCTATTGGGTCTTTTTTGATTGGGTAATACTATGCTTATTCCGCTTTGGTTTTGCCTAGTGACCTTGTAGCCGCTAGCCTCTAAAAGTTCTATCATATGGGCACGACTTTTGATGGCTCCTTGCGCCACTAGCTCTTTTAGAGTTTTATCTAGCTGTGCGATCGTGTCATAGTGAGCTAAGTCTTTTTTATCGATACGGATGTTTTGCTGCTTGATTGGGTCGTTTGGACTGGTAAAGCCGTATTCATCGTTTATGGTTCGTTTCCAAAGATCGATATTAAATTGATCGCGCTTGGCAAAGTATGGATTAAAACTCTTGCCGGTTATTAAATCGATCTTGGGGATTAAGAAGTTAAGTTCGAGTCGTCCGTGTTTATCGCTATGTTCTACCCATAGCACGGCGACACGGTCTTTCATATAATCTCCAAGCAAAGCCCTTTCTAAGTCTTTTATAATATCTTGTTTTATTTCATCGCTGATAGAATTTGCCTGCTCGCTAAACGACAAAACTCCAAAGCAAGTTTTTTGCTTATAGGGCATTTGAGCTATAAGAGCTCTGACCTGAGCTTCGCTACCTTTTAGGACGCGCGCAGTGCCTTGTTCTTGACGCTCGTTTAGTAAATAATTTACGCTGCCTAGCCCGCCGCCGTTTTTTGTCGGTAGAAATTTAACTATCATCTCTGCTCTTTGTCTTGTTTGCTTAAGAGATCAAAAATAGCATTTAAGCGCTCCAGCGACTCGTTGATTATGGTAAGCGCTATTCTATCTAAGGGCTTTCCTTGATTTAAGTTACGAGATATCTGGTTTAGATTATTTCCCTGCCTTGAAAGCTCTAGAACCAATTCTCTTGTGATCGGAGTCTTTGTAAGAGGGCGAGAGAGTATAGAGCTCATTGCATACTTCGTAAAGGTAATACCGCCTAATTCGCTAATTTTAGCTAAAATTTTATCATGCTCGCCAGGCGTCATCCTGAGAATCCTTGTAATCGTTTTTCCCTCTTTTTTCATTGCTTACCTCTGCTGGGTTTTAACTTCATTTTTTATTTTTAATAGTAGTATTGATTAAAAATAAAAAATGAAGCGTCATGGGGTATGGGGAGTGTAATCACCATCCTCATATTTGAAAAATGCCGCTAAAAAATCGTTAGATTTTCCTAGCCGCCTTTGGCTAGATGCGGCAATTTTTCAAGGGGGGTTAAGGGGGCGTAGCCCTCCTTACGAGCACCCCGATATATTCAAATCTATTAGAATTTGTATATATCTGGGGTATGCTCGCCCATATTTCTATTCTAAACTTTTTAGTCTGGCCGTTATAGCATAAAATCTGGCTATGCAGACTCATTTTCACGCCAGATAATTTTATAGAATTAGAAAAATTACTGGAAAGATACCGGAGTAAATTCGCTCTAGACTTATGACTATGCTTTTAGGAAAATTTAAATAAATGGATAAATTTAGTTATTGGGATAAAATGGCAAAATTTTTTAAAGGTTTATGGATAAAATTCCGGCCTTCAAGAGTTTTATCGAAAATGAGGCCTCTGAGCTAAAAGAAGAAGCCGTAAAAAATAGAATATCCATAAATGGGTTCAGATGATAGCGGCCGCAACGTAGAAGCGGCGATCGGCTCTTAAAAACCAGTATAGCAATTTTCGGATTGATTCTGAAAAAATTTTTCTATACAATTCTTTTAAATTTTATTTAAAGGAGTTGTTATGGGAAATAACGAAACAAATTCTTTAAGCCCATCAAAATTTGACCGCAGAGCATTTTTGAAAAGCGCTTTAGCTGCCGCAGCCAGCACTTCGGTGGTCGGCGCCGAAAATACGCTTAGTAAAGATGAGTCGGGCGACAAAAAAGAGACCGAGTCTAAAAAGACTAGCAGCGAGTGGATATCGGCCGCCTGTTGGCACAACTGCGGCGGCAGATGCGTAAATAAAGTCTTGGTTGAAGATGGCGTAGTCGTTAGGCAAAAAACCGATGATACGCATGAAGATAGCCCTGACTATCCTCAGCAAAGAGGCTGTTTAAGAGGTCGTAGTCAAAGAAAACAAGTTTTCAGTCCAGACCGCTTGAAATATCCTATGAAGAGGAAAAATTGGTCGCCTGGCGGCGGTAAAAAGGAGCTTAGAGGTAACGACGAATGGGTCAGGATTTCTTGGGACGAGGCGCTTGATCATATCGCTAGCGAACTAAAAAACGCCAAAGAAAAGTATGGCAACAAATCAATCTTGCTTTCGGCCGGCTGGAACAGCGCTATCGTGGAAATGTCTAGAACTCTGGGGCTTTTTGGCGGATATACCGAGTATTGGAACACCAACTCCTTCGGAACTTGGGCCATGACACCTGCTATGGTCGGTTTTTTGCAGCTCGGCGTTTGGGATCAGACGATAAACGATAGATTCGATATGAGAAACTGCGATACGATCGTGATGCTTAGCATGAACCCCGCAAGAAGCGCTATGGGTAGCGCTAGTTGGCACTATCTGCAAGCAAAAAAAGCCGGCGCGAAATTTATCTCGATCGATCCTATCTATAACGATACGGCTTCTTTGCTAGACGCCAAATGGCTTCCGATCAGGCCTTCTACCGATACGGCATTTTTGTTAGGTCTTGCCCATAGTCTCATCGTTCTTGACGACCCAAAAGATAGACCGCTTATAGACTGGGGTTTTTTAAATTCCTGTTGCATCGGTTTTGATAGAGAGCATATGCCGGACGGCGAAGATCCTAAGAATAATTTTAAAGACTACGTTCTTGGAACTTACGATAAAGAGCCAAAAACTGCCGAGTGGGCGAGCGAAATTTGCGGCATAGAGGCAAACGAGATTCGCCAGCTTGCTTTGGAGATGGGTAAAAATAAAAAAGTAGCGTTTTTGTGCGGTATGGCATCTGCTAGGACTAAAAATGCCGATAATCTACCTCAACTAATAATGACGATAGGGGCAATGACCGGGCACATGGGAAAACCTGGTCACATGACCGGAAGCACCATGCATGCGACGTCGGGCAACGGCGGGTATGCTCTAGTAAAAGCAGGAAACGACGGACTACCGGGTATCCCAAATCCAGTAGATGATACGATAAACGCAAACGAAATTTGGGATGCGGTGCTAAACGGCAAATATAATTTTACCGGGAGTGGCTCGTTTGTATCGGCAAAACAATATAGCAAAGGCGAGAAAAGGGATATAGATATCCATGTTATATATAATGCCGCAGGAGCGAATTTGCAAACCAGCGATGGAGCGAGCAAGGGTATAGAAGCTCATAGAAAAGTGGACTTCGTAGTCGCTCACGGACAGTTTTTAACTGCAAACGCAAAATATGCCGATATAGTACTGCCCGTAACTACAGAATGGGAAAAAGTAGGCGGATTTTTAGGTGGCGCGCTTATACATAGTGGGAATAGAGAGATGATTGTGCACTATTCTCAAGTCACCCAGCCACTTTTCGAGGCAAAATCCGACCAGTGGATAGCCGTAGAACTTGCAAAAAGACTCGGAATAGATCCGAAAGAGGTCTATCTCTTTGATGAGACGCAGCAATACTTTAATAAACTTTCCACGATAGAGGTTGTGAAAGAAGATGGAGTAACCTATGAAAAGCTCGTAAAAATAACTCAACAAGACATAGACGAGCTAGGCGTCGCAGGCCAACCTCAAGATGGAAGGATAAGCTATAAAGAATTTAAAGAGCGAGGCGTTTATCAGGTTGAGCGTTATCAAGGCGACAACTACGGATATATCGCCTACGAAAATTTTAGAAAAGACCCAAAGGCAAATCCGTTAAATACGCAAACGGGTAAGCTTGAAATTTGCTCTCCGAATTTGGCTAAGAAAGTAAACCAAATGGGGTATAGCCAAATTTCGTCTATACCTAAATATATAGAGGTTACCGACGGCTATACGGCTACGTTTAAAGACTGGAAAAAGAAAATAAAAGGCGAATTTAAGTATCAAGTGATATCGCCTCACTATCTAAGGAGATCTCACTCAGTTTTCGATAATGTAAAATGGCTACAAGAGGCATGGAAAAATCCCGTATTTATAAGCAGAAAAGACGCTGAGGAAAACGATATAAAAAACGGCGATGGGGTTTTAATAACTAACGCATACGGAAAAACTGTTAGAAATGCCGTGATTACCGAGCGCATAATGCCGGGTGTCATAGCCTTGCCTCACGGATCTTGGATAGATATAGACGAAAAAACGGGCATCGATATGGGCGGAGCCGATAATATCCTATCGGGGCAAACTCCGACCGGGCAAGGCGCATCCGGCTTTAACTCCATAATAGCCAAGATAGAAAAATATTCGCAAAATTTGATTCCGGACGTAGATAAGCCGGCAAGAATCGTATTTTAATAGGAGATAAAAATGAAAAAAAAGGCTTTTTATTTTGATATGACTAGCTGCATAGGCTGCAAAACATGTCAAATAGCGTGTAAAGATAAAAATAATTTGGACGTAGGAACGCTGTTTAGAAAGGTCGTAAGCTTTGAGACCGGAGTTTTTCCGGACGCCAAGGTTTATCACTATAGCACTTCGTGCAATCACTGTTCCAATCCAAAGTGCGTTTCTGGCTGTCCGACGGGCGCTATGCACATAGACGGCGATTTAACTGTGCAACACGATGCCTCAAAATGTGTAGGCTGTAAATACTGCATTTGGAACTGTCCTTACGGCGTGCCGCAGTTTTCCGTAAAAACCGGCACGGTCAGTAAATGCAATATGTGCCAAGACCTGCAAGAAGTCGGAGAAAATCCCGCCTGCGTCGATGCTTGTATAATGCGCTGCCTGACTATCGTTGATGTAGACGATATAAAACAAGATGAAAATTTGACGCAAAATTTGCCTATTTTACCAAGCTCTAATATAACTCATCCGAGTTTATTTGTTAAAGCCAAACCGCAAGCTTTTGATAAGAATTTCAATAAGCAGGAGTATTGAGATGCAAAATTTATTACAAGAATTAGGACTTAGTATATTTTCCGTTTGCTTGCAAACATCCATCGGCATGATGATGTTTTTGTTCATATTTGAGAGATTTAACGCCCTTAAATCCAAAATTTTAGTATTTACCGCGCTATGCATAGCTGTTGTTGGGGTTTTAAGTTCCTTTTTGCATTTGGGAAATCCTACTAACGCCTATCTAACGATAAATAATATATCCTCATCGTGGCTATCCCGCGAGATTTTTATCGTGTCTGTTTATACTGCGGCATTATTTTTATATTTCATTTTACGATTTATTAAAGGATGCTTTAATCCAGCTTTTGATATTCTGGGATTTGGCGTTGTGATCATAGGCTTGATTACGCTATATGTTATGAGTGAAGCTTATATTAGCACGAGCGTGCCGTTTTGGGATAGCGTAAATACTTATTTTGAGTATTATTTATCGGCCGTAATGCTTGGAGCTATGTTTTTTTATGCGATTATGTATGGGCAGCTTAGTGTAACTAAATTTTATAATTTTAGCGTCATAATCTTGCTTTCGGTCGGACTATTAGCCGTATCTTACGTATTTCATGGGCTTGGATTATCTCAGGGAAGTATAGCGGCAAGACAGAGCGAAGCGGTGCTTTTTTCATATTCTTGGCTAATGGGCATAATTTGGGCTCTAGGCGGAATATCCATGTGTCTATTTTTCTTTAACGGTATAAAATTTCAAAAAGAAAATACAGCCGCGTTATCGCCCGTAAACTTATTCGTCGTATCCGCAGCACTACTGTTTTTAGCGGCAATTTTGGCGAAATTAATATTTTACGTAGCGATGGTAACTACATCCGTGGGGCTTCAATGAAAGCGGAGGATTTAGATTTTTATCTGGTTTGTAGATTTTATATCTACAAATCTTTTTATTTGTTGTTTCTAGAGCCAATAAATAATTCTAATATGCACTCTTTGAACAACGAGTATATCGCTAGGTCATGCAGTGATTCGGATGATAAATTTAAGATGAGTCGATACGGGGAATTTCTTGCCGGGCTACTAAATAGAGCCATTAATGATGAGTTTTTGAGCGATTTGCAAAGCGAATACACTAAACTATTCATAGGGCCACATAAGCTTATCGCTCCGCCTTGGCAAAGCGTATATGCTAGCCAGGATGAAACTCTTTTTACGCGCTCAACTTTGGAGGTAAGAGCAAAATACGCTAAATATGGATTAAAAGCGACCAAGTATTTAAGTGAAGCGGACGATCATCTAGCTTTTGAGCTAAATTTTATGCTATATTTGGCGGGACTTATTAATGAAAATTTAGATCTTAGACGCAGCGCTATCCAAGATAGTATAGATTTTTTGGATGACGATTTACTATCTTGGATAGAGTCTTTTATTCAGCGTTTAGTTTCTTATCCTAGTATTTATATTGGGCAAACGGCAATTTATTTAAAAGATTTTTTGCAAAACGATAGAAAATTTTTAAATGATATATTAAAAACTTAGAGGTGTATGATGCGCGGTTTTTTATCCAAAGAAAACGAAAATTTCAGCAAATTTCACGTCAGCAAAAATATAAAAGAGTGCTCAAACAGTAAACAAAATAGAGAAATTTGCCTAAAATGCGAGCAAGTATGCCCTAAGGGTATAATGAACCGCGATACCAAATTTAACGCTTCTTTTAACGAGTGCTTGGACTGCAATTTATGCGCAGTAGTTTGCCCGACCAGAGCCATATCTTTTTCGTCTTTAAATGCGGGAAAAATTAAAGAAATTTTAAACTCAAAGGAAGAAACTATAAGCATAGGTTGTTATGAAAGCTCAAATAATAAAAATTTGGAGCTTTATTGCATATCATCGTTGCCTTGGGAAACGATAGCACATTTAGCGCTTAGCAAAAAGATCGTGTTTGACAAAAGTAGATGTTTGGAGTGCAAGAGTTCTTATTTGCTAGAAATTTTTGATAAAAATTTACAAAGAGTTAAAGAGTTTTTGGGCGATAAGCTTTTTGAGGAGCGTATTTTTATATCACAAAACGTTTTTGATGAGCAAATTTCTAGAAGACGAGTATTTAACGATATATCAAAACTTTTTGTTCATAGCGATACTAATATAAAATACTCAAATAAAATTTCTAGAAAAAATATGTTTAAACAGCTAAAATTTTATGCAAAAAATAAAACTTTTGGTTTTAAAACGCTAAGAATAAACGCGGATAAATGCTGTGCCTGTAAAATTTGCGAAACCGTTTGCCCGTTTAATGCTATAAGCATAGATAAAAACACCAATACTTTTACCTTGCACCACTCGGTTTTACGCTGTAATGAATGCGGACTTTGCCAAATAACCTGTTTATTCGGCGCGATAGAGAGTTTAGAAGTAGTACATTCAAAAAATTCGCTAATTAGCTATTTCGATAACCAAGTAATGCCTAATAAATGCGAATCATGCGGAGAATTTATCCCCAAAGGAAAAACAAAATGCCTTGAATGCGAAAGCAAAGAATACGTCGTAAATTTATTTAATTAACTATGGACGCAAATAAAAATAAAATAATCGAGCTCATAAAATACATGAATGAAAATTACAAAAAGCGCATTAGCGTAAACGAGCTAGCGACTCAGCTAAATATGAGCAAATTTTATTTTATTAGGATTTTTAAAGACTACGTCGGCGTTACACCTATGCAATTTATGCATTTTATTACGTTAAATTTCGCCAAAGCAAACCTTAAAAACTCGCAAAATTTAATAAATGTATCTTACGAGCTTGGATTATCTAGCTCTTCAAGGCTTCACGATAGTTTCGTAAATATATTGTCCGTAACGCCCAATGAGTTTAAAAACTACGCAAACGAGCTGGAAATTACATACGGACTATCTGATACCGTTTTGGGTAAGGCTATACTGGCATCTACTCCTAACGGTATTTGTTTGTTTTCTTTCGTAAAAAGCGAGGAAAACGGCGTTAAATATCTATCTAAATTTTATAAAAATGCAAATTTGTATAGAGATGATGATTTTGTAAAAGATAAATTCGCAGATCTTTTTAAATTTAAAACATATAGCGATACGGCAAATAAACTAAAAACTATTAACGAGCAATATATGCTATGGAATGCCTTTTTGACATTAGCCTCCAAAATAGTAAAAAGCGGTAAAAACGATGATAGATTAAAATTTATTTTAGAAAGCATACCTTGCTGCTTGGAGATAATAAAAACAAACGCATTTAGTAATTATAGGTGGTGGGGCATCATGCCTAAGAAAAACATACTACTATACGAGCCGATAAAATTTAACCTCAAGGAAAATAATGAGTAGCGATTTAAAAAGCGCGATCCAAAAATACGAAGCAATAGAGCAAAATTTCATAGATCAAATCGAAAATAAATATAAACTGAAATTTGATAAGACGGGCGTTTTTGCCAGCACTTTAAATTTTAGTGGAGATCAAAGCCCTTTTATAAATTTTAAATCAAGCGCTTGCGTAGCTTGCAGAACAGGCATAAATACGAATACGACGTATCTATCTCTTAGATGCAACAAAGACTGCTACTTTTGCTTTAATCCCAATCAAGAAAGCTACAAAAAGGATATCAAGCGCAAATTTGACGCCAAAAGCGTCGCAAACGCCGTATTTAAAAATAATCAATTTATAAAATTCGTAGCATTAACCGGCGGCGAGCCGCTACTTTATAAAGACGATACTTTGGATTTTTTTAATACGATAAAGTCTAAAAATAGCTCGGTCCATAAGCGCTTATACACTAACGGCGAATTCTTAGATGTTTCTATATTAAAGCGCCTGCGAGATAGCGGCGTCGATGAGATCAGGATCAGTATAAAGTTAGAAGACGGCTTTGATAAACAAGCTGATATTATGGAAAAAATCGAAATCGCAAAAAGATATATAGGCTACGTCATAGTCGAGATGCCCGTCATTCCGCATACGGCCGAGCAAATGAAAAATATAATGAGGTATCTAGATATTATCGGCATAGACGGGATAAATTTGCTGGAATTTTGCTTTCCACTACATAATGAACAAGAGTATATCAAGCGCGGATTTTTACTAAAATTTCCTCCTTTTGAGGTTTTTTACAACTATTGGTACGCGGGCGGTTTGGCAATATCCGGAAGCGAGACCGAGGCGCTATCTTTGCTACAGTTTGCAAAAGATGAGGGATTAAAAATGGGCGTGCATTATTGTTCGCTCGCAAATAAACATCTTGGGCAAATTTACCGCCAAAATACCGCTTATCCAACGGAAAAATGGCAATATTTTAGCCCCAAGGATTATTTTTTAAAGACGGCAAAGGTCTTTGGCGACGACGTTTTGAAAGTTAAAAAAATTTTATCCGAAAACAACATAAGCGAATATAGCGAAAACGACGAATTTAACTTTTTAGAGTTTCATCCGAAATATATCCCAACCTTTACGAATAGCGATATACAAATTGGACTGTCGTATTACATAACAGAAATAAAAGGGGGCGAAATTTTTCTTAGAGAGTTAAAAATACAAGAGGTTGCCAAAATAGCGAAATTTAGTATTTCGGACATTTGAGTATTTTATTATTACTTGTACAAATCTAAACTTCATCTGCCACAGCATTTTTTGTAAATACTGACAGTAGAAGCTATAACTTATTATAGCTTCTTATTTTATGATTTTTTGCTTGTGTATTTTTGGTATTTCACTCACTTTAAGGTCTTTTATAATATCTATTTTGGCATAAGCTGTAATTCAATTCGATAACTTTAAAATATTATGCAGAAAACAATTTGGTTCAACATATTAGAAAGCTAAAAGCGACTTTTGATTTTGGATAGAGTGCTCCGATTCATATAAAAATCAGCCGTTTAAATTTACCTAGATCAAGCTAATCTTTTAATGGTTGGTAGACCATTTGCTCGTCCTGCAGAGACCTTGTGGTACTGTTGTTAAAATCCATAAAAGTATTTTTCTTTAACTTTTACTATAATACCCTAATGAATAAAGAAACAAATTTTAATCAAACGCCACAGCCTAGCACCTACGCCGTCATCGATCTAAAATCCTTCTACGCCTCGGTCGAGTGCGTGGAGCG
>CAURWB010000020.1:0-30801 GCA_963528245.1 uncultured Campylobacter sp.
ATCTTATCTAGGCCTTCGCTTGCGTTTGCTACGAGGCAAAGCAAAGAGGCCGCACATAAAACCTTGAAAAACTTTCTCATATTTGCTCCTTGTGATTTAAATTTTCTGGATTATATAAATTTTTTGCTTCATTTTGGTTTTAATTATCATCTATCTTTATTCTAAATTTCACTCAAAATTTTGCGCTTTACGGCTATTAGCTCGCCACTTAGCAGATCTCGTGGTCTTGCTAAATTTGATAGATCGTAGTTTGATTTTATCCCGCCCTTTTCAAGCAAGATAATCTCATCAGCCAAAAACAGCGCCTCGTCGATGTTGTGCGTGACGAAAAGGATAGTTTTGCCGGCTTGTATTTTTAAAATTTCAGCCTGCATGCTAGCTCTCGTAAATGCGTCAAGCGCAGCAAACGGCTCATCCATAAGGATCAAATTTGCCTCGTACGCAAGCACTCTAGCAAGCGAAACGCGCGAGCTCATACCGCCGGATAGCTGTGAAACTGCGGCAAATTTAAAGTCACTAAGCCCTATCATCGATATCAAGCTATCGATCTTTTCAGCCGCAATACCCTGTTTTTTAAGCGGGAAAACGATATTTTCATAGACGTTTAGAAACGGCATGAGGCGAGGCTCTTGAAAGACGAAGCCGATCTTTGCTTGCTCTTTAAATTTTATCTCGCCAAGGCTTACGCTTTCAAGGCCGGCGATGAGGCGTAAAAGCGTAGTTTTGCCGCATCCGCTTCTGCCGAGTATGACGGTGATCTTATCTTTTTTTATGCTTAAATTTAGTTCTCTCAAAACGTCGATACGCTTCTCACCGATATAAAAATGCTTGGATAAATTTGAAATTTCTATCATTTCTCACCTCGCAAAAGGCTAAAATTCGCTATCAAAAGCAAAAAGAGTCTATCTATGAGCACGCCGCAAACGCCGATCGTAAAAATCCCTACAAATATCCTATCCGCGCGTGAAAGCTCCTCAGCGTCAAGTATGAGGTAGCCCAGCCCGCTTGACGCCGCTATCATCTCCGCTCCTATGATCGCGCGCATAGCGTAGCCAAAGCCTATGCGCATACCGACAAAGATGTCTTTTAGCGCGCTTTTTAAGATGATCTTGTAAAAAATGTCAAATTTACTAAAACCAAAAATTTTTCCAACCTCGATGAGCTTTATATCGCAGCTCGTTAGCCCCTTTTGGATACTTAGAAACATCGGGAAAAACGAGGCTAGGATGATGATGATAATCTTTGGCGTTTCGTTTATGCCAAACCAAAGCACCAAAATGGCGATCAAACTAAGCGGCGGGATATTTCTAAAAAACTCCAGTATCCACTCGTAATAAATGCTGATCTTTGGCAAAAGCGCTGCAATACCGCCAAGCACGAGCGCTAGGGCAAAGGAGAGTGCGTAGCCTGCAAATATGCGCTTAAAGCTGATGATGGTGTGCGTAGCAAGCTCCCCGCTTAGGCTCATGCTATACATCGTCTTTAGCGTCGCTACCGGACTTGGCAGGATGTACGGCGTGAAAAGTTCTAGCTCGCAAACGACCTGCCAGATGGCAAAGATCGCTAGGATCAAAATGCTCTTTTTAAAAATTTCCCTCACAGCCCATCTCCGTTGTGACAGCCGTTTTCGCAGTATAAAAGCTCGATGATCCGGTAGTTTTTAAGCTCTCTAAATTTATATGAAAGGGCGTTTTGTATCTTTTCTGCGCTGCCAAGGCTTAGAGTTTTTACGCCTAAATTTGTAAAAAATCCTGGCGGTATCGGACTTGCTTCGAGCTTTTTTGCCTCTAAATTTATCTCATTTTGCTCTTTAAAGCTTTTCCATGTCAAAAATGTGGTTCGCGATAAATTTAGCCCCCTGCCAAGCTCGGCCAAGTCCTCACAGGGCGTCATCACGTAGAGCCACTCGTCCTCTTTTAGCTTTGAGTTAAGCTCGGTGGCGCTTTCAATCAAAATAGGGTTTAAATTTGAGATGAGGCTGGCGTGCTCTTTGAAATTTGCCCTGATGAAATTTGCAGCCCTAGGACAGCGACTATCAAAGATGAGTTCTTTTTGCGCAAGAGCGTTTTTGTATGCGTTTTTTACGCTTTGGACGTGGTCTTTTTCGCACTCCATTACGCTAAAGCCTTTGTTTTGTAAAATTTCTTTAAGAGCCGCAAAGTCGTAGATGTTTTTTACAACAGGATTTAGCCAAACCAGTTTTTTCATGAGAACTCCCGTCAAATTTAAAGACAAAATGTAATAATTGAAATCAGAATTGTATCATTTGAAAGCAAAAAGACGGCTTTGGAAGCCAAATTTATAAGAAAACGGGTAGACTTTTATGTCCGGCTTTTGCTTTTTTCGCGATTTATACATGAGCCCTAGTTATACCATGCCGCCTTTTTCAAGCCTCATTAGCTCTTTTGGCACGCTTTCTCGCATGTTTTCTCCTTAAATTTAAACCCAAAACTTGCCGATAAATCAGTCGTCAAATTTGAATTTAAAAAGCGCTCGCGAGACGAGCCGTCAAATTTAAACGGCTTGCCTTAAGCCTAACGCCCTCTCCTCAAACCCCTCTCCTACGATAAACTCCGTCGTATAGACCAGCGCGCGGCCTTCCTGCGCGTCTTTGATACGGATGATTAGGCGCTTATTGTTTTTATCGGCTGCGGCACGGTGTTCGCCGATGGCGGCGCGGTAAATTTGCGTAATGAGATCCTTGCCCGTTTCGTCCAAATTTAGTTCTAACACGAGATCCTCAAGCTCTCTTTTGACTCTGTTTTCGCTAGATGCCTGGCCGTTTTGATAGCTTGCGCTGCTACTTTCCTTGCGCTGTTTAAAGCTTCTGCTTTGAAAATTCATATCGCGCGCGTCCTCTAGGCTTACGACGTCGATTAGATTTATGCGAGCGCCCTGATCGTCGCGCGAGTAACGCACCTTAAATGCTAACGGAGCGTCCTTTTGCTCCTCGCTTAGGCTCTCGATGAGCCCCTTTTCGGAATCAAACGCCGCGACCTTAAACGTGCCAAAAAGGTCCATAACGCTTAGCATCATAAACTCTTTGCCGGTTTTTTTGCTAGGGATTTTAGCGATCTCGGCGATCTTGCCGACGACTAGGATCTCGCTAGTTTTATCGATCTTGCCGAAGTCCTTGCTAGGCGTGTATTTTATCTGTTCGATTTGCTCTTTGTATTTTTCGAGCGGATGCGAAAAGTCCATGCCCATAGCCTCGTCAAGAGTCAAAATTTTATCCAAATTTATGCGCATGAACTGTCCGTCTTTGGAGTAGCGAACCTTAAACGCATGCGGCAAATCGCGCTCATCGGCACTCATCGACTCAACCGCTCCAAGGCTTCTGTCAAAGACCGCGATCTCGACCGTACCGTGAAAATCCAGCATCTCGATCGTGCCCATTTTTTTACCGTTTTTCTTACTGATCCTAGTCGTTAGATCCTCGATCTTGCCGACTAACAGCATCTCGCCGTTTTCGGGTAGCTCGTCGAATTTATCGCTTAGCGTGTATTTTATCTTTGAGATTTGCTCACAGTACTCGTCTAGCGGGTGGCCGGAGAGGTAGATACCCACGCTTTCTAGCTCAAATTTGAGCTTGGTTTTTAGCTCTAGCTCAGAGTCGTCGCGAACGAGACTAGTTTTAACCGTCGCCATACTCTCGTCGTCGCCAAACAGACTTTCGGCCGCGTTTTTCTTGATAGTCGCGGCGTTTTTGCACGCCTCTACGATGTTATCTAGGTTGTTTAGCATCATCTTGCGCGTTAGGCCAAAGCTGTCAAACGAGCCCGATTTTATCAGGCTTTCAAAGACTTTTTTATTTACCTTAAAGTTATCCACGCGCGAGACGAAGTCGTCGATATCCTTAAACTCGCCCTTGGCCTGCTCCTCTAAGATATTTTCGATCGCCGCGCCTCCGACGCCCTTTATCGCGCCTAGGCCGTAGATGATGGCATCCTTGCCGCCTTCGCTAACGACTGAGAATTCTTTGGCCGATTTATTGACCGACGGCGGCAGGATAGCGATATCTAGGCGCTTGCACTCGTCGATGTAGCGCGAAATCTTATCGGCATTGGTCTCCTCGCTAGTGATTAATGCCGCCATAAATTCGGCCGGATAGTACGTCTTCATATAGGCCGTTTGAAAGGTCACGTAGGTGTAGGCCGCGGCGTGGGATTTGTTAAATCCGTACGAGGCGAAGTGCAAAATGAGCTCAAACAGCTCGTCGGCCTTTTTGCCGTCTAGCCCCTGAGCCTCGGCGCCTTCGATAAATTTGCCCTTTAGTCTATCCATCTCCTCTTTTATCTTTTTACCCATCGCGCGGCGCACGAGATCGGCGCCTCCTAGCGAAAAGCCGCCGATAGTCTGCACGATCTGCATAACTTGCTCTTGATAGACGATGACGCCGTAGGTGGGCTCTAGTATGGGCTCAAGCTCGGGGAAAATATACGTGATAGGCTCTAAACCGTGTTTGCGCTTGATGAAATCAGGAATAAGATCCATCGGACCCGGGCGATAAAGCGAGATCATCGCGATGATATCCTCAAAGCAGTCGGGACGCATATCGGCTCCGACTTTTTGCATGCCTTCGCTCTCTATCTGAAACAGTCCCAGCGTCTGACCGCTGCTGATCGTTTCGTAGGTTTTTGGGTCGTTTTTATTGACCTGCTCCCAGATGATCTCTTTGCCAAATCTCTTTTTTACGAGCTTGACGGCATTGTCTATCACGGTTAGCGTCTTTAGTCCCAGGAAGTCAAATTTGATGAGGTCAACGTCCTCTAGGTACTTTAGGCTATACTGCGTGACGAAGTGATCCTCCTCGGCGTTTGGCTGGCGGAAAAGCGGGGTTTTGTTCCACAGCTCCTCGTTTGAGATGACCACGCCAGCCGCGTGCATACCTGCGTTCCTGTTTAAGCCCTCTAGATCAAGGGCAAATTTCCAAATTCTATTTGCATTTGAGTTGCTTGCTATCAGCTCGCCGATCTTTGGCTCTTTTTCAAAGGCCTGTTCTAGCGTGATGCCTAGCTCGTCGGGTATGAGCTTAGCCATGGCGTCGGCCTCGGCATAGGGCATGTCGCATACGCGCGCAACGTCTCGGATGACGCCTTTTGCCAGTAGCTTACCGAAGGTTATGACTTGAGCCACGTTAAATTTGCCGTACTTTTCGATAACGTAGTCGATGATCTCGCCGCGGCGGTTTTGACAAAAGTCCACGTCGATATCTGGCATGCTCACGCGCTCGGGGTTCAAAAAACGCTCGAAAAGCAGGTTATAGGGCAAGGGATCAAGGTCGGTGATCTTTAGACTATAGGCTACTAGGCTGCCCGCCGCCGAGCCGCGTCCGGGGCCTACCGGCACGCCGCGCTTTTTAGCTTCGTTGATAAAGTCCCAAACGATCATCATATAGCCCGGGAAGTTCATCTTGTTTATGATATCTATCTCGCGTTGCAGACGGGTTTTATACTCCTCGTGGCGCTCAGCTGGGATAAATTTCAATCTCTCCTCTAGCCCCTGCCTGCACTCGTGTTCAAACAGCACGCTGTCGTTTGGTATGCTGTAGCGTTTATCAGGCTCTGGCAGGCTCAAATTTCGCTCGGCGGCGTATTCGAGCGTAAATTTAAAATTTGGCGGCGTAGCGTCGCCTAATTTTATCGTAAGATCGCATTTACCCACTATTTCTTGCGTATTTGCGACGGCTTCGGGGATATCGGCGAAAAGCTCGCTCATCTGCGCAGGCGTCTTGACGTAAAATTCATGCACGCTGTGGCGCAGGCGGTTTGGATCGTCTAGCAGTTTGTTCATCGCGATACACATAAAAACCTCGTGCGCGTCGGCTCTTTGCTTAAACGTATAGTGCGTGTCGTTGGTTGCGATGACCTTGATATTTAGCTCCTTTGCCAGGCGCAAAATTTCATCGTCGATCCTGCGCTGATCGCCGATACCGTGACGCATAATCTCGAGGTAAAAATCATCGCCAAACACATCTTTGTACCACAGCGCGGCTTCTTTCGCCGCCTCATATCCGCCCGCGCCGAAACGCAAATTTCGCTCGCTTTGGTTGAGGTTCCAGTTCACCTCGCCTTGCAGGCACGCCGATGAACAGATGATGCCCTCGCTGTGCTCTTTTAGCATCTTTTTGTTGATACGCGGATAATAATAAAACCCCTCGATATAGCTCATGGAGCTCAGATACATCAGGTTTTTGTAGCCGATTTCGTTTTTGGCGATGAGGCAGAGGTGGAAGCGCTGTTTGGTGCTTTTATCTCCCAGCTCCTCGCCGTTGTGGATGTAGGCTTCGATGCCGATTAGCGGCTTTATGCCTTCATTTTTCATCGTTTTATAAAAGTCTATAGCGCCGAACATATTGCCGTGGTCGGTGATGGCTGCGGCTTTGACGCCTTGTTTTTTTAACGTTTTGGCTAGCTCTTTGATACGGTTGGCTCCGTCTAGCAGCGAATACTCCGTGTGCAGGTGCAGGTGCGTAAAATCTGTAAAATCGCTCATTTTTCGTCCTTTTTAATGCTTTTTGATTTTACAAAAACTTTGCTTTTAGGCGGATAAATCAGCCTCGTTTAAATTTAACTAGGCGCGGTAAATAGGCTGCTGGTGTGGATTTTTCGTCAAATTTGAGCTCAAATTTGACTACTGAGGTGGGGACGACTCGGTTTAAATTTACGGCTCCGAATTTAGCTTAAATTTGAGCGGTAAATTTGACGAAACCTTGCGAGTGTAATAAAAATTTGAAGCACGATTACGAGGGGATTAAGAAAAATTTGGATAAGGCGGATAAAAATTACCGTGCTTTTTAAATTTAAAATTTAAAAAATCCAAGTAGTGAGTTTAAATTTATCGGCCAAATTTCTCTTTAAATATCTCAAGCAAATTTGACAGAGTATCGCATTTTGACGCGTCAAGACCAAGCTTAAGAGCGGCGAATTTATAGTGGATTTTGGCGCCGTCCGCTACGCTCACCGCCGGCGCGCTCGAGCTCTTGGATAGCTTTTTGCCGCTCTGCGCTAGTAAGCCGTGGTGGATGAAATTCGCGTTTTCAAACCCATAGCCCAAGATTTGCGCCTCGTATTTTTGTGCCGCCGAGCAAGCTAGCAGATCCTCGCCTCTCACGAGCAAATTTACGCCCAATATCTCGTCGTCCACGAGGCTAGCGAGATTATACGCGGGCGTATCGTCCTTTTTCCAAACGACGAAATCGCCCAAAATTTGAGCCAAATTTATGCTTTGCGTTTGCGAGAATTTTTCCGTTTCAAACGCCGTCTCGTCCGTCAAATTTAGGGCGCCCAAATTTGCCGAATCTAAATTTTCCGTGGCGTTGGGGCTAAATTTTTCGCCGTCTGGTTTCTCTCTGTCCGAGCCGACCAAATTTGCCGAATTTTTTAAACCGTTTACTGTGCCGTCTTGTGCTTTTCGCCCGTTACCAAACAAACCACCCGTCTGGTTTGCCGCTCCGTCTGGTTTGCCACACAAAGCATCAAAATTTATCAAATTTTGCCGGACAGAAATCGCCTCGTCAAGGACGCGAAGTCGCATGGCTGTTTCATCTTTTTTAAATTTAAGATTTTTATCCGCGCAAACACGCGTATAAATGCTGTTTTTAAACGAGCTTTTCATCGAGTGCGAGCACTCGCAAGCATAGCAAACGCCTTTTTGCTCAAGCGTTTTTAGCGCGTTTTCGTAGGCGCCAAGGCGAAATTTGGAGCTAAATTTGGTTTCAAATTCCCTCACGCCGCTAGGTCCGCCGTCAAAATCAACGTCCAGCATATCAAGCACGCGAAAGATATTTTCCACATATTGCCTGCGGTAGCGCGGCAGGTCGTAGTCGTCGATCCTTAAGTACAAAATCCCGTCAAATGCGCGCGTAAAAAGATAGGTCAGCAAGAAGTTGTAAACATTTCCCGCGTGTAAAAAGCCGCTTGGCGTCGGAGCGATACGAGATGTGATTTTTTGGTTCATTTGGAGTGAAATTTGGCTAAAAAGCTTAAATTTAAAAATTAGTTAAAAGCCGTCAGATTTGACGGCCGGATTATTCTTTAGGTTTAGATTCGTTTACTCTTAGAGCTCTGCCGCCTACTTCCTTGTTGTTTAGCGCTTCGATCGCTTTTAGCGCATCTGCATCGTTTTCTATCTCGACGAATCCAAATCCCTTTGAGCGATTCGTGTCGCGATCTTTGACGATTTTCGCGCGTTTTACTTCGCCAAACGGCGCAAATGTATCCTTAAGCTCTGCCTCAGTCATGCGATATGACAAGTTACCGACGTAAATATTCACAGTAACGTTTCCTTAAATCAAATTCCCGATAAAATCGGTTAATAGATGATACCTGAATTTAAATAAAAAAGCTAGATAAAAATTGATATTTTTATAATTTTTTGTAAATTTAAATTTCGGCTGGCGTTTTTGAAAATTTATTTTTTATTCGGCGATTTTGAGCTAGGTAAAATTTGCCGTAAATTTAAGGCAGGTTTGGCACGGAACACCAGCCAATCGGCGCAAATAAATTTAAACCAAAACGCGGCCTTATCGGCAATTTTTTAATTTAACAGCCGCAAATTTGATATTTGCAGCCTTAATAAAATTTAAGCCGCACCTTCGCCAAAAACTGGCAAAACGTGCAGCATTTATCAAAATTTAAACCCGCAAATCTTTATTTGACAAATAAAAGTCCGTTTTTTACTTCGTTATAAACTTGCTCGCCATTTAAAATTTTAACCAGCTCCAAAGCAAACTCCATCGCGGTGGCGGGACCCTTTGAGGTGATGATATTTCCGCTTTGCACGACGTTTTTATCGCTCACGTACGTTCCGCCCTCGACGCTAGCCTCGCAGCTAGGATAGCAGGTGTACTCGCCGCTCATCACCTCGGCCACCCCAAGAGCTATTGGCGCGGCGCAAATGGCAGCGACGAATTTGCCTTTTTTAGCAAACTTTTTGATCGTCTCTCTCATTTTTAGATTACCGGAGATATTTGTGACACCCGTATACCCGCCCGGCAAAACCAGCATATCGTAGTCCTCCTCCTCAAGATCGTAAAGCGTCATATCGCAGACGAATTTCACTCCGTGAGCGCCTGCTATAGGCAGCTTATCAAGCCCGACGATATCGACTTCTACGCCGCCTCGTCTAAGCACGTCCACGATGCTAACGCCCTCTATCTCCTCAAACCCGTCGGCAAAAATCACGGCAACTTTTTTCATAATTTTCTCCTTAAATTTTCGGATTATTATACTCTCGTTTGCTAAATTTGCGCTATAATCGCGCCACTTTAAATTCGAAAGGAAGGAAAATGGAAGTAAAGATTACGTATTGCAATTCTTGAAACTATAGACCGGTAGCTTCTCGTGTAGAAGAAGAATTTTTAAGTCAAATTCCAGGTGCTAATATTAGCAAAATCGTCGGTAGCGGCGGAAACTTCATCGTTGAAGTAAACGGAAAAGTAGTATTTTCCAAAAAAGATCTCATCGGCACGGAAGTAAATGCCCTGCCAAATCACGAAGAGATCGTTGCTTTGGTCGATAGCGTTAAAAAATCAGCCTAAAGTCTAAGCCGAGGCTTAGGCCTTGGCTTTTATTTCTTCAAATTTTATCTCATCTTTTTCGTATTTTTTAAGCAGACTATTTATACGTCCCTCAAAAATTTTCCATCTAGCTTCGTTTCCGTATTTTTCAAATAAATTTAGTGCTTGGCGAATCAAAATTTCTTGTTCGTGCATTATGAGTAAATATTCAAAAAGCTGGTCAATCACCGCTAGAGCGTTTCGCTCTAGCATCAAATCAATCAAATTTCGTTCGGTTTTTATCTCGTCAAAAAATCCAAATATCGCCGTTAAATCAGTTATTAAATTTTCGCAAAGCGCTGCCGCGTCGGTACTTTCGTTGATTTCATAGTAAGCTTCTTTGGAATCTATGATAGATGAAATTCTTTCCCTAAAATGGCATTCGTATTCTTTGGGTTTTGAGATAAATTCTTTGCCAGTCGCGGCGTCGATAAACGCGCCGTAAATGCCGCAGTTTAAGTAAAATCTAGTTTCAAATGCGGTATTGCCGCTACTTTTTTGAAAATTTACGACATAGATAAATTCGGGAGTATTTTTGTAGAAATTTAGCCCGTTTTTGGTAAAGCCGTTATCTTTAAACAGCGGCTTTACTTGGACTATGAGCTCGTCAAATTTTGCTTTCATCAAATTTGACGACTGCTATTATTTATTTGCGCGTTCGATGTACTCGCCGCGGACGGTATCTACGCGGATAACCTCGCCTTCAAGCACGTGGAAAGGTATCTGCACAACTGCGCCACTCTCAAGCGTAGCAGGCTTTTTACCGCCCTGCGTGTCGCCTTTGAAATTCGGCGGAGTTTCGACGATCTTTAGCTCGACGACTTGCGGTACTTCTACACCGATAGCCTTGCCGTTGTGAAACAAAATCTCAACCATCATGCCGTCTATCATCCATTTTTTGACATCGCCTACGTCTTCATCGCTGATCGCTACTTGCTCGTAGGTCGCAGTGTCCATAAACTGGCAAAACTCGCCGTCGTCGTAAAGATACTGCATCTCTTTTTCTTCCAAATTCGGCTGATCGCATTTGTCGCCCGCGTGGAAGGTCTTTTCAAGCACTTTGCCGTCGATAAAAGATTTGATTTTCGCACGAACGAAAGCCGCGCCCTTGCCCGGTTTTACGTGCTGATACTCGACGACTTTATACGGAACGCCGTCTAGCTCGATCTTTAGTCCTTTTTTTAGGTCGCCCATAGAATAGGTTGCCATTTTCTCTCCTTATAGTTTTAAAGGGTGATTATATCAAAAAAGTTTTTAGTTTAGTTTAAGAAGCGGCGAGGCGGCAAATTTGACCGCTCACGCCGAAGCAAAACTCAAATTTAAGGCTTAAATTTGAACTCGCCTTTTTCCTTGCTTTGTTCAGACTGCGAGTGGATCTCCCTTTTCATCTGCTCGCTTACGCTAGGATCGTCTTTTTGTATCTTTTGAAATTTCTTTTTTTCGGTCAAAATTTTCTCAAAATTTTTCGTAGTTTGCTTTTGTACCTGGCTCTCGCAGCCCATCAGCAAAAGCAAAATCGGTATAAAAAGTAAAAATTTCATATTTAAGCCCTCCTTGAATTTAAGCCCGCATTAGGGCTTAAATTTAGACAACTGCGTATTTTGCCCATACGCAAACGTCAAGATCGTTTAGCTTAGCCAGCGTCTCTTTAGTTATTTTTTCATCCACAAGCACGACCGCTAACGCCATACCGTGATCGTCCCGTCCTAGGCGGAAGTCGGCGATATTGATCTTTTCTTCGGCTAGGATAGATGAAATTTTAGCGATAACGCCCGGAACGTCGTTGTTTTTAAAGATAATCATCTTGCCCTTAGGCTTAAAGTCTGTTTTAAAGCCGTTTATAGTCACGATGCGCTGCTGATTTTCGCCAAACACCGTTCCGCCTATCGTTACGACGTCATTTTCGGTCGTTATGCGAACGGTGATTTTATTTTTGAAAATACTATTGCCTCCGACGGTGCTCTCTGTCGTTATGCCTTTTTCGTCGCACAAAAATTTAGCGTTTACGTAGTTTATCGTGTCGCCGAGGCTCTCTTTTAAAGCGCCCACGATCGCAAAGGTAAGCATAGAGTTGGCGTACTCGCTGATAGGGCCGTGCGTCTCGATGCGGATAGCTTTGATAGCCTTTTTGTTGATCTGCGCGGCGAGAAAAGCCATCTTGCTCGTAAGCTCGATATAAGGCTCTACAAAAGGCGGCAGGTCTTCCGTTTTTATCGGTAAATTTAGCGCGCTAGGATAGCTGATGCCTCGAGCCGCAGAGATAGCCTGTTCGGCTGCAGCGATAGCGATGTTAGCTTGAGACTCTAGAGTATTTGCACCAAGATGCGGCGTGACGCTGACGTTATTTAGCTCAAGTAGCGGGTGATCCGTCGCCGGCTCCTTCTCAAATACGTCAATGCCCGCAAACGCGATCTTGCCGCTTTTTAGGCCGTTATACAGCGCCTCTTCGTTGTAAAGACCGCCGCGAGCGCAGTTGATGAGACGTACGCCGTCCTTCATCTTTGCGATCTCCGCCTCACCGATCATGTTTATGGTTTCTTTATTTTTCGGAGTGTGTATCGTGATGAAATCGCATGCAAGGATATCGTCGAAATTTCGCGTATAAACGCCGCCCATATCGGTTACTTTCGACGGATCGATATACGGATCGTAAGCAACGATTTGCATACCGAAAGCCGCAGCCCTAGTAGCCACGCGAGAGCCGATGTTGCCAAATCCGATGACGCCTAGAGTTTTGTTAAAAAGCTCAACGCCGTACCACTTCTCGCGTTTCCAAATTCGGTCGATTTTTAGGTCGTTGTGAGCATACGGAAACGAGCGAGCGGCAGCTAGCATATGAGCCATCGTTAGCTCCACCGCGGCGATCGTGTTTGCCGTAGGGACGTTCATCGCGATGATACCGCGTTTTGAGCAACCGTCGATATCTACGTTATCGACGCCCACGCCCGCGCGTACGAGAGCTTTTAAATTTTTAGCCGCATTTAAAAATGCTTCGCCGACCTCGGTCGAGCTTCGCGTGATGGCCACGTCAGCCTCGCCTAAGATATCCAAAAGCTTATCTTTAGGCACGTTTACTGCGTCGATTACTTTTATATCCTCTTCGCGATTTAAAATTTCAAAGCCGACTTTATGTATTGCGTCGCACACTATTATCGTTTTCACAGCTTGATCTCCTTGAAAGTTGAGCGTATATCGTACGCTTTAAGTTCGTTTATAACGCGATCTAAAACGCCGCCGTCTTGCGTGTTTATGTAAATTAAATTTTGTGAATTTTCTTTTACTACGCTAAAATCTACGGGTATATTTTTTAATGTTTGAGTGAGGCAGAACATCGAGTAAATATCGTTTTTATCGATCACCAGCTGATAGGCGATTTTTACGACAGCTTTTGATTCGTCTTTAAATTCTACATATATCTCGTTGCTTGCCAAAGCATATTTTTTAGGAGCCAAATTTGCCATTTCGCCGACCCAAGAAGTAGGGCCAGTAGTCAAATTTTGCTCCTCGTTATTTTGTGATACTTGTAGCTCCGCAGGCGCGGACTCTTTTAAATTTACGTCCGCGTACTTATACAGCAAAACGCCACATACGCAGACGAAAATCAGCAAAAAAGCAATCGCGCCCCAGAACAAATATCGCTTCATTTACTTATGATAGCTGTTCTTTGATAATATCGCCTAGAGTAACCTTATCGTCGCTATTTATCTCGTTTAGCACCTCTCGCTCTTTTTGTCTTGCAAGGCGCCTTACGCTTAGGCGGATTCTATTTTTCTTCTCGTCGATAAAAGCTATCGCTGCTTCGATATTATCGTTTATGTTTAGGCTTTCAGCGCTTACGCTACCTAGGTCTTCTTTACGGATGAGCGCATCGACGTTATCGCCGAGCTCTACAAATACGCCGAAATCTTTAATATCTCGAATTTTACCAGTCACGATGTCGCCTACGTTAAATTTCTTCGCATAGGCTTGTACCGGGCTTTGCTTTAGATCCTTTTGACTAAGAGAAATTTTTTGCTCGTTAGAGTCGATTTTGATGATTTTTACCTCAACCTCGTCGCCCACTTTAAACAAATCTTTGCACTTGTCGTTTCTATCCCATGAAGCGTCCTCATTATGGAGCAAGCCCTCAACTGCGCCAATCCTAACAAATGCTCCAAAGTTGGTCACACTAGTAACTACGCCTTTAGTAACGTCCCCTTCTTTAAATTGGGCTTTAAATTCGTCAAACGGTTTTTTGAGTAGGTTTTTCAGACTCACTCTTAGGCGGCGATCTTTTGCGTCTATCTCGATAACCTCGACGTCAAGCTCCTCGCCTTCACTGATGTGATCTTTTGGATTTTTGATATTTTTATCCCATGAAATTTCAGAAATGTGCAAAAAGCCCTCTATATCGTTGCCAAGATCCACAAATGCACCGTAAGGCTCGATGTTACTGACTGTTACTTTTATAGTGTCGCCCACATCTAGTCCGTCTTTTATCTCTTCCCAAGGATCCGGAGTTGCAGCCTTGATAGATAGAGAAAGGTGTTTTTTCTCGTTATCGTATTTGATCACTTTTACTAAAACCTTATCGCCCTCTTTGTAGATAGAGCCCGGATTTACAGGTCCTTTATAGCTTATCTCGCTGTAGTGCACGAGTCCATCCACTCCGCCTACGTCTACAAACATACCATATGTAGTGATTTTCTTAACCACGCCCTCTATCACGTCCGTATTTTCAGCGACTGCAGATATCGCTTCTCTTTTTTTCTTTCTATCTTCATCAAGCAGTTTTTTTCTCGATACGATAATACTTTGCTCATCTTTGTCTATTTTTATGACTTTTACTTTAAATGACTTTCCTACCACCGCGTTTGCGTCTTTAAAGCCGCCTTGCGAGCGAGGCAAGAAAAACTCGATACCGTCGCTGTTTTGAGCAACAAAACCGCCTTTATTTTTACCGATTATTTTTACGTCGAATATGTCTTGATTTTCTTCGTTATATGAGTCTATATAGGCTTTTACTTTTTCTTTTCTAAGCGCTTTTTTGTGAGATACGATCGGTTTTCCGCCTCTTGAGCCGGTTATTACGACCTTTATAGTATCGCCAACTTTAAATTTAAGCTCTCCGTTTTCGTCTTGGATCTCGGAAATATTTAAAATTCCCTCTGATTTTTTACCGACATTTACAAAAACCTCGTCGCCTTTAATATCGACGATTATTCCGTCGCTATCTTCTTCAGTCTTTTTAAAAGACTCCTCTAACATCGCGGCAAAATCGTCGTCTTCGATACCGTCGTTTGCCTTACTAAGCTGAACTTTTTTGTTCACCGCAGCCATCTTGTTCCTTTTGTATATATTTTGCTTTTAACACAATTAGACTCAATTTTACTTAATATTAACTTATTTGTAGATTAACTTGCGAAATTTCAGGGCTAAATTTGAAATTTTGTTTAAAAAGGTAATGAGTATTTATTAAATTTGAAAGCTCTCCAGCTTATCAATCACTTTTTGGATAATCCAGTCAGGCGTAGAGGCTCCAGCGCTCACTCCGCAGAGATTTTTCCCTTCAAACCATGTACGCTCGAGCTCTAGTTCGTTTTCCACGAGATAGCTATCCTCGCAGGCGCTTTTTGAGATGAGATAGAGCTGCTTTGTATTTGAGCTATTTTTACCGCCGACTACAACCATCACGTCAGCCCTAACGGCTAAGTTTTTAACAGCTTCTTGGTTTTCAAAAGTAGCATTACAAATCGTGTTAAAAACACGTACCTCTTTTACGCGCAGCATCAAATAATTTACGATTTGCATAAATTTTTCTACTTTACGCGTCGTTTGACTGATGACGGCTACTTTTTGAGCTAGCTTTACGCCCTCTAGCTCGCTCTCTTCTAGCACGACGAAAACCTTACCGACGGCATATGATTTCACGCCCTTTATCTCGGGATGTTTTTCATCGCCGAATATCACGATA
Source organism: uncultured Campylobacter sp. (assembly GCA_963528245.1). Taxonomy (GTDB): domain Bacteria; phylum Campylobacterota; class Campylobacteria; order Campylobacterales; family Campylobacteraceae; genus Campylobacter_A. The sequence goes on from CAURWB010000020.1 coordinate 15,513, forward strand.
TCGTAGCCCTCTTTGCTCATTTTCTCACAAATTTGCTGAGGTTTGGTGACAAAAGGACACGTCGCGTCGATCACCTTTATATCGCTTTTTTTTAGCTCTGCCAGATCGCCCTTTGTGATACCGTGCGTGCGTATGATCGCCTTTTTTTCGCCGTCGATTTCGCTTATTCCTTCAAGCGTTTTAACATTAAAATTTTTATTTAGGCGATTTATCTCGTCGTTATTATGGATGATGGGACCGATAGTTACTGCGTCCTTGGCGTTTTCGGCGATTTTTATGGCGCGCTTGACGCCAAAACAAAAGCCGTAACTGCTAGCAAGCTCAATCCTCAACGCTAGCTCCAAGTTGTCTTAAAATCCCGCTAAAATTTGGAAACGAAGTCGCGATAAATTCGCTCTTTTCTATAACCATTCCGCATTTTAGCCCAAGCACCGCAAAGCTCATCGCGATACGGTGATCGCCGTTGCTATCTATAATAGCACAGTTTGCCTCGCCGCCTTTCACGCTAAAGCCGTCTTCAAATTCTTCGACTTCAAGTCCGCATTTTCGCAACCCTTGCACCATGATCGCGATGCGGTCGCTCTCTTTTACGCGAAGCTCTTTTGCGTTTCTTACGCTGCTTGCACCCTGCGCATTTGCAAATGCGATGGCAAGTGCAGGCACCTCATCGATCAGCCATGAGATATTTTCGCTCACGTCCACGGCCTTTAGCGGCGCGTGTTTTATCTCGATTTCGCCGATGCTTTCGTATGTGTCGGAAGTTTCTTTAAACGTTACTTGCGCGCCCATTTTGGCTAAAATTTTAAAGGCCTCCACGCGCGTTTTATTTAGCAACATATTTTTTAGCACGATGTGAGAATTTGGCATTATCGCTGCGGCTACGGCAAAGAAAAATGCCGAGCTAGGGTCGTTTGGTACGCAAATTTCAAGCGGTTTTAGCGGCGCGCTCATCGGCTCAACCTTGACGCCGTGCGGTAAAATTTGCAGGCTCGCACCCATACCTGTTAGCATCCTCTCGGTGTGATCGCGGCTAAGCTCGGGTTCGCTAAGCTCGCAGCCGTTTGACTTTAGTCCCGCCAAAATCAGCGCCGATTTTACCTGCGCGGAGGCGATTTTGCTATCAAATTTAAAATACTCCAGCTTCTTGCCGCGGATCGCCAAAGGCGCGTGATCTCCGCCGTTTGCGCCGTCTATCTTAGCGCCTACGCTTATTAGCGGTTTAGCTACGCGCGCCATCGGACGACGATTTAAAAACTCATCCCCGCTTAGCACGAAAAAACCCTCGCTAGCGGCCAAAAAGCCCATAAAAAGCCTTATCGCCGTACCCGAGTTTCCGCACTCTAAAACAACGCTAGGCTCTTTTAAATTTGCGCTCGGAGTTATGATTAGCTCGCCATCTTTTTCCTCGATACGCGCGCCTAAATTTTTTACGATTTCTAGCGTATTTAGCGTATCCTCAGCCTTTAGATAGTTTTTCACGCGGCTTGGTTTATCGCTTAAAAGCGAAAATATCGCGCATCTATGCGAGATAGATTTATCGGCCGCGATGTTTTCCAGGCTCGCGCTTATCGGCGTTGTTAATGCGTAAACTTTCATCTTAGTCCGATATTTAAATTTTGCTTTAAAGCGTCCAAAATTTTATCCATTATCGCCGCCACTTCCTCGTCTTCAAGTGTTTTTTGTATATCTTGGAAGTTAAATTTGACGCTAAGGCTCACGTCGTCTCTGAGCTTATCGTCTGAATATATATCAACCGGCGCAAATTCTTTTAGGCATTCGATTTTTAGCGCATTTATACACTCTTTTATCGCTTCAAATTTCATGGTTTTAGGCACAATTAAACTTAGGTCTCTGCTGATAGCAGGGAATTTTGAGTAGGCTTTGACGACCGCGCCGTCAAATTTAAGCTTTTCAAACTCTATCTCACAAAGATATGTTCGCGGCAGGTCGCGCGCGGCTTCGACTCGCACGTCCACGCGACCGATATAACCCACGCAAACGCCGTTTTGATAGATTTTCGCTTGTTCAAATTCGCTTAGATATTTTACATCGTCGCACGCTTTTAGCTCAAATTCGCCGATCGCGTTTCTAACAGCCGTAGTAAAGCCTAAAAAGTCAATATCGGCAGGCTTTGCACCGTTTAGCAGGCTAGGTTCTTTTGTCAGCCCGCTAGCTACGAAGCCAAATCTCTCGCTTTGCTCGCCGCTCTGGCTAAATACGCTACCGAATTCAAAAATTTTGACCGATTTTCGCTGATTTTTTACGTTTCGTTCGGCCGATTTTAGCAAGTAATTTGCAAGCGTCGGCCTTAGCGTGTTTAGCTCGCTATTTATCGGGTTGGCTATTTCGGCCTTGCAAGGCGCAAAACCGAGCGCCGCTAGCTCGCTCGCGTCGTCAAATACATAATGCACGCTCTCGAAAAATCCGGCCGCGGCGGCTTTTTTACGCAAATTTAGCGCATTTTTGTAGCCTACAAAGGTATCGTTCATACGGTTAGCTTCGCTGAAATTTAGCGGCTTAGAGGCGATATTGTCGATACCGACCATTCGCACGATCTCCTCGCAGACGTCCTGCGCATTTACGATATCGTGGCGAAATAACGGAACTTTGGCATTCGCACCCTCTTTTTCGGCGTTAAAAGTTAGGCTAAATCCAAGCTTTTTAAGTATCCTCACGACGTCGTTTTGCGCGACTTCTTGACCGATCATTTTTTGCATTTCGCTCATCGTAAAGCTCACGACCTTGGGTTCGCGCGTCATCACGCTTTGCTGAGAGCCCGCATAAAGCGCGACCGATTTTAGCGCGGCTAGCTGTTTAAATAAAAAATCGGCTCCAAAACCTACGTTTGGCTCGCTACCTCTTAGCGAGCGGTAAGTCTGCGCTTGGCGCGGCATTTGCTTATTCTTGTAGACGGTTGTCGCGATGACTTCCGGGTCGGTGTAGCTAGCCTCAACTATGATTAGTTTGCTGTTTTCGTCAAGTCTGGCCGCATCCGTCTGATACACGTCGCCGACGCCCAAAAGCTCGCCGCCGGCTAAAATTTCAGTCGCTAAATTTGCGCCCTTTTGCAGATCAAAAACCGCACGCTCGTCGTCCTTTTTGAGCTTGGAGTAGTCATACGCGCTAAAAAGCACGCCGGTTGAATGCGTAGCGTAGTCTAGCAGGCGCTCGATGCGGTTTTGCTTATCGCACTCGATCAGCGCCAAACGGATCTTCATCAGTAAATTTTCGTCGAAATACTCTTTTATCTCAAAAGCGCGGTACTGAAAGCTGCTTTGTAAATTTTCCTCGGCGTGGATAGCCAAGATGCGCCCGATACCGAGCAAATTTTCGCCCTCTTCGTATCTGGCGGCGTCTTTTAGCGGTAGATCAAGCGCGGCCGATAGATCCCTCGCTACGCCGTAGACGCTTAGGCAGTCGCCGCGGTTTGGAGTTAGCTCGATCTCGATGATATCGTCGTTTAGTAGCGGATATTCGCAAATTTCTTTACCTAGTTTTAGCTCGCCGATACTTTCATCTAGCGGCATTATGCCGTCGTTTGTTTTTACGAGGCCTAGTTCGACGGATGAGCAAATCATACCGTTTGACTCGACGCCGCGCAGTTTTGCCCTCTTTATCTCTAGGCCGCTTGGCATAACGGCGCCTGATAGCGCCACAGGCACGAACTGTCCGGCCTCGACGTTTTTCGCTCCGCAGACGATTTGTAGCGTCTCACCGCCTACGTCCACCTGGCAAACGCTTAGTTTTTCGGCGTTTTCGTGTTTTATCTTGCTTTTTACGTAGCCTACGACGATATTTTTAGGTACCCTGATCTCTTTAAAGCTATCGACCTCAAGCCCGATCGAATTTAACGTCTTTAGCAGAGTTTCGCTCGTTACGCTCGAGATATCTAGCCATTCGTTTAGCCAATTTCTTGAAATTATCATTTAAACTGCTCCAATAATCTTAAATCTCCCTCGAAAAGCGAGCGCAAATCAGGAATTTGATGAAGCAGCATCGCAAATCTCTCGACTCCGAGTCCAAATGCGTATCCGCTCACGTTTTTGTAGCCGACTGCTTTAAAGACGTTTGGATCGACCACGCCGCATCCTAGCACCTCGAGCCAGCCCGTTTGCTTGCATACGCGGCATCCGTCGCCGTGACAGAAAATACAGCTGATATCGACCTCCGCGCTAGGCTCCGTAAACGGAAAAAAACTAGGGCGAAAGCGCACTTTAACGTCGCCGAACATGTATTTTAAGAAATTTTCAAGCATTGATTTTAAATTTGCAAAGCTCACCGCGCCGCCTTCCTCGACCACGAGGCCTTCTACCTGATGAAACATCGGCGTGTGCGTTAGATCCATATCGCGGCGAAATACCGTTCCTGGCGCTATCATGCGAATCGGCGGCTTTTTGCTCATCATCGTGCGCACCTGCACGGGGCTAGTGTGCGTGCGAAGGAGTCTAAAATCCTTAAAATAAAACGTATCTTGCATATCGCGCGCAGGGTGATATTTAGGCAAATTTAGCGCCTCGAAGTTATGGAAATCATCTTCTATCAGCGGTCCCGTCTCGAGCGAGAAATTTTGCATCATAAAGTACTCGATGATCTTATCCATCGTAGCCATCACGGGGTGCAACGCACCCGCGCCGCTTGGCTCGTTAAATAGCGTTATATCGATGGCCTCGGCCTTCATCTTGGCTTTTATCTCGCCGCTTTCAAGCTCGGTTTTTTTAGCCGCTAAAAGCGATTCAAATTCGTCTCTTAGCTTGTTTAAATTTGCCGCAAATTCCTTCTTGGCTGCTTCGTCCATATCCTTAAGCTTAGCAAACTCCGACGTGATCGCGCCCTTTTTGCCTAGTAGTGCGACGCGAATCTTGTCTAAATCCGCCAAATTTCCGCATTTTGCGATACTTTCTCTATACTCTTGCAAGTTTTTACCTTTACTGAATTTTAGGATAGATTGTAGTCAAAATTTGATAAAATCTGCCTAAAAGGCGGGAAATTTTAACTTTTACTTGTTATAATTAAGCCAAATTTTAACCAGGAGAAAATCATGACGATATTCGAAAAAATCGTAGCGGGCGAAATACCTTGCAACAAAGTTCTAGAAAACGACAAATTCCTAGCCTTTAACGACATAAATCCAAAGGCTCCGATTCATATTTTGATCATCCCGAAAAAACATTTTGAAAATTTCCAGGAGATGGACGGGGCGCTGATGGGCGAGATGACGAAATTTATCCAAGAGGTCGCGGTGCTGATGGGCGTAGATAAGAGCGGATATCGCCTAGTTACAAACTGCGGCGAAAACGGCGGCCAAGAGGTCATGCACCTACACTTTCACCTGCTAGCGGGCGCAAAACTGGGCTGGGTTGATACCGCAACCGATCCGCAAAGTACGTTTTAAATTTCAAATTTACGCTCAAAACTCGAGCGTAAATTTTACTTAGCGAGCCGGCCGCAAGCACGGCAAGCTCGCTAAATATCCAAAAAGACCGCCGCTTCTGCTAAGTCGAGCGGTCAAATAATATTATTTCCTAGCCGCTCTAACCGCTTCTAAAAGCGTTTCAAAGCCTACTTTGCTCGAGTTTTCCACATCTTTTAGAATTTCCACTCCGGCGGCATTATCTTTACTGCTATCCGCAAAGATCTTGATCGCTTTCTCTAGTCCGCTATGTACGTTTTCGTGATCGCGCGAGATATCTTGCACCGTTTTTGCGTCTTTTACGATATTTTTGACTTTTTCATTAAACCACTTACCGAATCTACAACGCCCATTTTCAGGTATGCTTTCAAATTCGCCGTGAAGCGCGGCTCTATATCCGTTTAGTTTCATATTGATATGGTCGATTTTGCCGTTGCTGACGTTAACTTCGTTGGTTAAATTTAATGTTTGATTTAAGATATTTTGCGTATTTTCGTTCACGCTTGCGATAGTACCTTGAAAATCGCTCAAAACGCGCATCACGTCGCCCGAAATTTTAGAGAAATTTTCGCTCATTCCTATCATCGTATTTGAGCTTTGTTTAAGTCCGTTTATATTCACCTCGACTTCGAGAGTGGCTTTTTGCGTGCGTTCGGCGAGCTTTCGCACCTCATCGGCCACCACGGCAAATCCGCGTCCGTGCTCGCCCGCGCGAGCCGCCTCGATAGCCGCGTTTAGAGCTAGCAAATTCGTCTGATCCGAGATATCTTTGATGAGATTTATAATCTCCACGATCGACATCACGCTGTTGTTTAGCGACGAGGCGTCGTTTTGCAGGTCGCCGCTCATTTGCTGGACGTTTTCCATCGAACTAACGATAAAGCTCGTCTGTTCGCGCAGTTCACCGGTCTTAGTAAACGTTAGGTTATTTAGCTCGTTTATATTTTCGAGCATTTTTAGGTTTTCTTCCATCGTACCTTGCAAGAAATTTATACCGTCGGCGTAGCTAGCCAGCAGAAGTTTCGTAGCATTTTCGTTGGTTTTTGGCTCGTTATGCTCGCTCGTTGCACTTGATTTTGCCGCTTCCAGCTCGCTTTGCAGTTGCTTTATCTGCGCTTTTAGACTTTCGTTTTCCTGCGATAGAGCCGCATTTTTGCTCTCTAGCTCTTTTTTATAGCCGCTTCCAAACATCCTTTCCTCCTTAAATTTTTCTATAATTATAATTAAATTTTCGCCTTTTGGCGATAAATTTTAAAATTTATTTATCTTTCAGCCACCCGTTTAAAATTTCAATCTGCGCCGCAACGCTCTCATTTGCCGTGCCTCCTTGCGACTTGCGCGCTTCCTTAGAAGCGTTTAGATCAAGAAATTTAACCGCACCCGCGTCCAAGCTTTCATCCACGCTTGCAAGCTGCTGCGCATTTAGCTCGCTCAAATCTAGGCCCAAATTTTCTGCATACGCCACGGCTTTGCCCGTGATGAAGTGTGCCCGGCGAAACGGCACGTTTTTCTCCCGCACGAGATAATCAGCCAGATCGGTTGCCGTGAGGTGCCCGCGGCGCGTCATCGCTAGCATATTTTGCTCGTTAAATTTAGCCGTTTTTAGCATCTGTTTTAAAATTTCAAGGCTCGCAAGCGCGGTAGCGACGCTATCAAAAACGCCCTCCTTGTCCTCCTGCATGTCCTTGTTGTAAGCTAGCGGCAAGCCTTTCATCACCGTTAGCAGCGCGACGAGATTGCCGTTTACGCGCCCCGTTTTGCCGCGGATGAGTTCAGCGACGTCGGGGTTTTTCTTCTGCGGCATGATCGAGCTGCCCGTGCTGTACGCGTCGCTGATCGTCACAAAGCCAAACTCCTGCGAGCTCCACAAGATTAGCTCCTCGCACAGGCGCGACGCATGCGTCATCAGCACGCTTACGTTAAACAAAATCTCCAGCGCAAAATCGCGGTCGCTGACGCTATCCATCGCATTTGGCGTCACTCCCGCAAACCCGAGCTGCTGCGCGACCAGCTCGCGGTTTATCGGATGCGGCGTGCCGGCAAGCGCGGCGGAGCCCAGCGGACAGAGGTTATTTCGCTCGCGCGAGCTAGTAAAGCGCTCGTAGTCGCGGCGAAACATAAACGCGTAAGCTAGCAGATGATAGGCAAGGCTCACGGGCTGGGCGTGCTGAAGGTGCGTGTAGCCTGGCATCAGCGTGTCCGCGTGCTTGCTAGCGATATCTCGTAGCGCAGCGACTAGCTCGCGGATTTTTTCGGAGATCTCGACACCGCTTTTAAGCACGTAGAGGCGAAAATCAAGCGCGACCTGATCGTTTCTGCTGCGCGCCGTGTGCAGCCTGCCGCCAAGATCGCTTCCGATGAGCTCGCTTAGGCGCTTTTCGACCGCCATGTGGATATCCTCGTCGGCGGTTTTAAACTCAAATTTACCGCTTTTTATCTCTTCAAACACGGCGTCAAGCCCCGCGACGATCTTTTCGCTCTCGCTCTGCTTTAAAATCCCGCAGGCGCCGAGCATTCTTGCGTGCGCCTTGCTGCCCGCGATATCCTCCTGCCAAAGCGCCCTATCAAAGCCGATCGAGGCGTTAAACTCCTCCAAAAGCTCGCTACTCTCACCGCTAAACCTACCCGACCACATTTTTTTTGGATTTTCTTGCATCGTTTTTCCTTTTTGCGCTAAATTTTGGCTTTGATTTTAGCTCAAATCCACTTAAATTTCACGCCGTATTCACTCTGCGCGGCTAAAATGAACGAAAAAGGAGCAAAAATGAAAAAGCGAATTTATCACGTAAGCGAGGTCGCAAAGAGCGGAGAAAAGGCGAGAAAAACGATATTTTGCGAGACGGACGCCACTAGCTGCGCGGTCTGGGTCGTGCGAGCCGGCCAAGAAGTCGCGGTGCACGCACACACTAAAAGCGACGACGTGTGGGTGTGCTTGCAAGGCGAGGGCGTGTTTTATCTTAGCAAAGAGGGTACGAGCGAGGCCGAAAAGACGGCGGGCGGACTTTTGGATAACGGCGAGCAGGTAAATTTTAAGAGTGAGCGACCCGCTAAATACAGGCAAGTCTCGGTCAAAAAGGGCGATGTGGTGATCTCGGCTAAGGGCGAGTGCCACGGCATGAAAAACACCGGCAAGGAGGATTTTATCTTTATCAGCGTTATCACGCCGTTGCCCGCTGATTACGTGGCGCTGGGGTAAATTTAAGCTAGCAAGAGTGGGGCTTATCGCGTGGGAAATGAAAATTTGTAGCATTTTAGGTATTTGTTGATTTTTGCTGCGTGTAAATTTGACAAAAGCACATAGCGGCGAAATTTTAAAAATTTACGGCAGCAAGCTAAATTTGACGCCGATAAATAACGCTGAAGCGATCGCGGTGCACGGCGATAAATTTGAAATTTTAGGACGCTAAACTGCGGCGCGAAAGTAAAATTTAGCAATAAGCGCTTTGTAAAATTTACGCTTGCGTTCGCATATAAGGCGCAAGGCAGAATTTAAATTTAGGCGTGGTAAGCCGCTAACGAATAAATTTAATCAAAAGGATAAAAGATGAAAATACTACTTATCAACGGCGGAGCGCCGTTTAACGGCAATGGCGGCAAGCTAAGCAAAACCTTGCACGAGCTAGCCAAAAATACGCTGGAAGCCCTAGGGCACGAAACGCGCGAAACTACGATACATGAGGGCTACGACCTAGAGGGCGAGGTAGAGAAATTTCTATGGATGGATGCCGTGATCTGGCAGATGCCCGCGTGGTGGATGGGCGAGCCTTGGGTTGTTAAAAAATATATCGACGAGGTCTTCATGTGCGGTATGGGCAAGATAGTGGCAAACGACGGTCGCCATAGAACAAATCCAAACGACGGATACGGCACCGGCGGGCTGATAAAGGGCAAATCGCACATGCTAAGCGTCACTTGGAATGCGCCGCTTCAGGCATTTGACAAGCCCGAGGATTTTTTCGAGGGCGTGGGCGTGGACGGCGTTTATTTGCATTTTCATAAAGCCAACGAGTTTTTAGGCACGAAAAGGCTGCCTACATTTGTGTGCAACGACGTCATTAAAAATCCCGACATCGAGCGTTTTACGAGGGATTACGAAGCGCATTTAAGAAAGGTTTTCGGCTAGAGAGCGAGAGGCTACCAAGCGATCTTTTTGATGCGGTTTGGCTAACTAGTAAAGCCGGTAAGCCTTTTTGCCCGAAAGTACGGCAAGGCGTTTAGCGCGTTTTGGATGAAATTTAAGCTTAAGGAGTGTTTATGGATTATTTCAAGCCATTTTTCGTAAAGATCGCAGGGCGCGCCAGAGATGACGATCACACGAGCGCGCACGAGCAGATCATCGCTCCGCTACTGCAAAACGCGCTCGCCGCCTATGTCTATAACGGCCGCAAAGATAGTATCGTGGGAGCTTTCGGCAGCGTGGAGCACCCGCTAAATTTGAGCGACTTTAGTTTTCTCGTACGCGAGCGGGGTAAATTTCGCCTCGATCTAGCGCGCGAATGCGTAAATGGCGCCGAAATTTTTTGGAACGCTTGCAGTTTTAGGCGCGGCTCGGTCGTTGTTTTGCTTGAGGGCGAGTTTGATATGGCGCCTATTTTGCGCCGCTGCGCCGAGATAAGCATAGACGAAACGCCCAATATGGGCAACAGCCCCGCGGCAACCAAGCTTGCCAAGCGCGCGATGAGCGAGGGGCGGATCGCCGTGCTTTTTAGTGCGTCAAACGGGATAGAGTGGATAGATATCTACGCTCCTGAGGCGGTGCGGGATAAAATTTTAAAGCTTGCAGATGAGATAAACGGGGGCGAAATTTAAAATATACGCTTTACGATCTTGCAGGCAAATGAGCCATCAAATTTAATGACGCATAACGCTTCTTGCCGACACAACCGTGCGTAGTTATCAGATCAATCAACAGCTTTAAACAAGCAACAGACGACAAAATTTAGCAAAAAGATAAACTATCGCGCCTTAATCATTATCAAATTTAATCAAAACGATGTCTGCGGAAGGGCAGTCGTCAAATTTGCAGGTAAATTTATTTCTCTCTTGCCTCGCTAAATTTAAGAAGCAAAATTCGCCTCAAAAAGCCCAAATTTGAAAGCACGATCCAAAAAAGCGGCGTAGATTTACCGCCTCATCTTTCTGCCGATTAACGCAAAAATCACTATCACGCCGGCGATCATCAGCCCAGCCTTGACGTAAAACGCCCTCCTCTCGCGCACGGCTTCTGGCGAGCTGGTTTTGAGCCGTACCTTGACGCTCATGCCGCCCGCTACGATACTTAGCGTATCGCCGGCCATGCCTTTTAGCTTCACGCTTAGCGTGTTCGTGCCGCTTTGCGCGACCGTAGGCGTCATAAAGCCCGAGGCCTTGTAAGAGTAGCGCGTCATGAGGTCGTTGCAGTCTTTGGGGCGGAAAAATATCTCGTAGGTCTTACCTGCATCCACACCTAGTACGTCGCCGTCACGCGCGTCAAAATACGGATTTTGCGGAGTTTTGGTTTTAAAGCTCCACTTTATCTGCTTTACCTGCGCGCCAGTGCTTTGGGCGTTTGCTTGCTCGTAGCTAAAAACCGCCTCATACTGTGCGCCGAAGTCAAAAACCTCCCGCGAAAAAGCCGCAAACTGCTTGGAGGAAAATTTAGAATTTACATCGTTGGCGCTCCTGATGACGTGCAAATTTTGGATCTTTCGCCCGTCTTTAAATATCTCAAAATCCTTAAATTTTACCTCGCTTGCATTTGCGCTAAACTCGATGCTGACGGGATTTGCCGTGATCTTGCACTCAGGGAATGGGTCCGGGATCTCGCCGCTAAAATAGGGCGTCACGGCAGTAGCGTCGGGAAATTTGACGAAAGGCTTGCTAGAGCCGGTGAAATTATCAAATTTGGCGTCTTTTATTTTTAGATTTTTATCGGCGCAGACGTTGGTATAAAACCGCCCCGCGCCCGTATCGCTAGCGCCCCTAGCGCAAAAGGCGTTAAGCCTAGAGTTGCCCATCTCAAAGACGAAGGCGTTAAATTTATCCTTGGACGCAAGCGCGTAGCCGACCTCGTCGACGCTCAAATTTAAAAATGCAAAGCGGTGATAGATCGCTGAAAACAGCCCATCCACCGCCTCTTTAAAGTCGCTTTTATAAGCGATGTTTTCAAGCACTAGAGTTGATTTGTAGCCCACGGCTAAAGCTCTGTCGGCCGGGGTCGCGCCGCTAAATTTAGCCCGTCCGGCCGTCTCGTCGTGGCCCATGTATTCGTTTTGGGCGCTATACTCGGCATGATTTTTGGCGGCTTGGCTTAAAATTTGATTCGGTTTTAGACCGGAAAGTCCGGAGCCTCGGCGGTACTCGTTTAGATACGCGACCGCGTCTGAGTCTGGAACGAAAGAAAACTCGGGCCGATTGGCGGACTTTAGCCCGGAGCTTTGGCCCTGCCCGCCAAAGATATCGCAACCAGAGAGAAAAAAGGCACAGGCTAAAAGGCCGAATTTAAGCCCGCGTTTTACAGAGTAAATTTTCAACCAGCGCCCTTTAAATTTAAGCCTTAGGGCCCGCTTTTGCGTATTCCACGCCCTCTTTTACGTCCTCGTAGAGTTTAAAATTCGCCTCAAACATGCTCGCTAGTTTATCTCTAGTCGCGACGTATTCGCTCTTATTTTCCCACGTATTGATCGGATTTAGCAGCTTTGTCTCGACGCCTGCGAGCTCTTTTGGGATCGCGAGGTTAAATTTCTCGAAATTTTCAAATTCGCACTTTTTGATACTGCCGTCAAGGATCGCGTTTATGCATGCGCGCGTGGCTTTGATGCTCATTCGCTTGCCTACGCCGTATGCGCCGCCGCTCCAGCCAGTGTTTACGAGATAGACGCTGACATTGTGCTTGTCGATCTTTTCGCCTAGAAGCTTAGCGTAAACGGTCGGATGTAGCGGCATAAACGGCTCGCCAAAGCACGCGCTAAATGTCGCCACAGGCTCGGTGATACCGCGCTCGGTGCCTGCAACTTTGGCCGTGTAGCCGCTTAGGAAATAATACATCGCCTGCTCTTTGGTTAGTTTTGCGACCGGAGGTAAAACGCCGAACGCGTCGGCGGTTAGGAAGATGATGTTTTTCGGATGGCCGCCCGCGGAGCTTGGCTCGTAGTTATCGATGTGATAGATCGGGTAGCTAACGCGGGTGTTTTCGGTCTTGCTACCGTCTTTATAGTCCACTACGCCAGCCTCATCCGCGACCACGTTTTCAAGCAGCGCGTCGCGTTTGATCGCGGCGTAAATTTCAGGCTCGCTGCTCGGGTCTAAATTTATACACTTCGCGTAGCAGCCGCCCTCGAAGTTAAATATACCCTCATCGTCCCAGCCGTGCTCATCATCGCCGATTAGCTTGCGGTTTGGATCGGTCGAGAGCGTCGTTTTACCCGTGCCGCTTAGACCGAAAAACAGCGCCGTGTCGCCCTCTTTGCCCACGTTTGCCGAGCAGTGCATGCTTAGCTTGCCCTCAAGCGGCAGCCAGTAATTCATCATCGAAAAAATTCCTTTTTTCATCTCGCCGCCGTACCATGTACCGCCGATAACCGCGACGTTTTCCTCGACGTTAAAGATAACGAAAACGTCGGAGTTTAGCCCCTGCTCTTTGCACTCTTCGTTTTTGCATTTGCACGCGTTGTAAACGATGAAATCGGGGCTAAATTTAGCTAGCTCACTCTCGCTTGGACGGATGAACATATTTTTAACAAAATGCGCCTGCCACGCGACTTCGGTTACGAAGCGGACCGATTTTTTACTCTTTTCGCTCGCGCCGCAAAATGCGTCTTGGATAAAGATTTCCTTGCCGCTTAGCTGAGCTTTAGCTTTGGCTAAAAGCTTATCGAAAAGCTCTTTTGAGATAGGTTGATTTACCTTGCCCCAAGCGATGTATTTTTGGCTCGGGTCTTGTTTTACAAAGTACTTATCCTTTGGGCTGCGACCCGTAAAGATGCCCGTGTCCACCATAAAGGTGCCGTTGCTTGATACGCGTCCCTCGCCCATAGCCTTTTCAAGCTCGAAAAGCTCGTCGTAGCTTAGGTTGTGGTTGATTTTTTTGATGTCTTTAAGACCCAATTTTTCTATTTCGTTTACCATTTTTCTTCCTTTTTTGGATTAAATTTTCGCTAAAATTTGACCGTTTGCTACGGTTTGTCCTTGCTGTACCTCGATAGACGTCACTAGCCCGTCTTTTGGAGCGTTTACGTCTATTTCCATCTTCATGGCCTCCAGGACAAACATCCTTTGTCCCTTTTTCACGCTATCGCCTACTGCGACTAGGATTTTAAACACGTTTCCAGGAAGCGTGCTTTTCACCGGCTCGCCGCTACCGCCGGTCGTTTTGGCCGGAGAGAGCTCCGGAGGCGGCATGTGCGCTACGCTTGCCGGTTTTACGCTTTTTATCTCGGCTTTGCCGTCAGCGTCGGCGACCTCGACGTCAAATTTCTTGCCGTTTACGGTGACGCTGTATTTTTCGTTTATCGGAGTTTTCGCGCGAGGGGTCGGCGCGCTCGTTTCGGCCTCATTTGAGGATTTTTTTCGGATATTTACTTTGCCTTCGCCTTTTAAAAACGCGATGCCTTTTTCTTTGCACGCCGCAGCGATAAAGACATTTTCCTCGCTAGGCTCGATACCCTCTTTTTTAAGCAGTTCGCGAGTAAATTTAAGCGACTTGCTCTCGTCTTTGTCGGCGATATCCATGGCGTGCTCTTTGGTCGGTTTTAAATTTAACTGCTCGCTAGCTAGTTTAACAACGCTCTTGTCAGGCTCCACAGGCGTCTTGCCAAAGTACCCTAGTACCATTTTGCCGTAGCCCTCTGCGATCTTTTTCCACGGGCCAAACATCACGTTGTTAAACGCCTGCTGGAAATAAAACTGACTCACCGGCGTCACGCTCGTGCCGTAGCCGCCTTTTTGTACGACTTCGCGCATAGCAAGGATGACTTCGGGAAATTTATCCAAGATATTATTATCGCGCATCATTTGGGTGTTCGCCGTTAGCGCGCCGCCTGGCATCGGGCTAAACGGTATGAGCGGGCTAACCTGCACGGCTTCGGGCGGCAGGAAATAATCTTTCAAGCACTCATTTAGCACGCTTTCGTATTTTAGAATTTTCTCCACGTCAAGCCCGCCCAGATCGTAGTTTTTACCCTTAACGGCATGCAGCATCGTTAGGATATCGGGCTGGCTGGTGCCGCCGCTAACCGGGCTTGCGGCTAGATCGATGCCGTCAGCGCCGGCTTCTAGAGCGGCCATATAGCAAGCGACGCTAACGCCTGCGGTTTCGTGAGTGTGGAGTCTGATGTGGGTATTTTGCGGGAGGAATTTGCGAGCCATTTTGATGGTCTCATATACTTTTTGCGGACTAGAGGTGCCGCTGGCGTCTTTGAAACAAACGCTGTGATACGGTATGCCCGCGTCTAAAATTTCGCGCAAAATCCGCTCGTAAAACGCCACGTCATGCGCGCCCGAACAGCCCGCGGGCAGATCCATCATAGTGACGACCACTTCGTGCTTTAAGCCGTGATGAGCGATACGTTCGCCGGAGTATTTTAAATTTTCCACGTCGTTTAGCGCGTCGAAGTTTCGTATCGTGGTCGTGCCGTGCTTTTTAAAGAGCTTCGCGTGCAGATCAACCAGCTCGCGGCTGCCCGTATCTAGCGTCACGGTGTTTACGCCGCGGCTTAGAGTTTGCAGGTTTGCCTCGGGCCCGACCGTTTCGCGAAATTTATCCATCATCGCAAACGCATCTTCGTTCAAATAAAAATAAAGGCTCTGAAACCGCGCCCCGCCGCCAAACTCAAAGTGCGTTATACCAGCCTCTTTAGCCGCGCTAACCGCGGGCAAAAAATCAGCCATCGCCACGCGCGC
>CAURWB010000021.1:0-30258 GCA_963528245.1 uncultured Campylobacter sp.
AAATAACTGCCAAGCCCCGTTAGCTTGTCTTTTAGCGCTTCGTTTTGCAGCTCTTTGTTTTTGTTTTCGAGCTCTTTTGTCATCGCGATCTCTTTGGTTCTATCAAATTTGATCGACATGTAGCCGTCTTTGTCGCCGCTTTCGTTAAAAAGCGGAGAGAAAATAACCTGCTCGTATATGAGTTTGCCGCTTTTTGTTCTGCTTATTAGCTCGTCGGATCGCCAAATTTGATCCGATTCTATCGTTTTTAACATATCTTGATAAAATTCATTTGAGTGTTGATGCGACTTGATGATGTTTATATTTTGATCTTTTAATTCCTCAAATTTATATCCGAAATTTCGCTCGAAAATTTTATTTACGTATTTGACCTTTCTATCCAGGTCGGTAAACGTTATGGCGTTAAAGCTATTATCGACGGCCTGCTCGAAACGGTTTAGTAGCCTGATGTTGTTTCTAGCTCTAGCATAAGAAATATAAACAAATATCGACGCAAGCCCAAACAACACAAACACTAGCGCCATCGTCCTACGTAAATTCGATAAGACGTTTTGTATGTAGCGTTCGCTACTTTCTTTGAGGTCGGATAGTTTATTGTAAATTCCGAGCGAAATTATATCGCGGTAAAGCTTTTGCGCCTGCTCGTAGTGGCCGATCAGTTTTTGCGCGCTCGATAAAAATCCTGCGTCGTTTTTAGTTAGTTTTGGGTTCTTTAAATACTCATTTAAAAGCTTTTTAGGTGCCGCTAGATCAGTGTTTAAGTCGTATCTAAACATCAAAATTTGCGGCATCAGCTCGTTAAAATACAGCCCGTCTAAAGCCTCGAATTTTAAGATTATTTCGTTATAAACGAGCTTTGCCATTATCGTCACGGAGTTAAATTTGTCGGTTAGCTCGACTCTTTTTTCAACCGCTTCCTCTAGCTCGCTAAAAGTTTTTTCGTTTAACGCTAGCTTTTCAAAGGATATTAGATTGCTTGAATCAAGCTTTTTTAGAGCCTTTTGAAACTCCGCCGTATAGCGCATGATCGCGTCGTAGTCGGCCTCTAGAAGGCTTTTTTCGAGCAAGAAATTCGCTTCGTCGTTAGCGTCCATCACCTTTTCTATCGTGCCCTTCCACTCATAGGCGGTTACTAGGTCCTTAGTGGCCTTATAGGTCATCACGGTTCCAAAAAATACGATACAAACGATAGTAAAAAACAAAATTTTATGAAAGATTATCTTGTGTTTCATTTTAAAATTTCCGGTTTTTCGCCGCTTAAAGTCAGCAAGAATTTACAAAGCGCGTGCGTCTGCTCGTCGCTTAGATCGTAGTTTATGCGCATTTTAGCGATCATTTTTAGCGCCTCTTTTAGATCGGCTAGCTCGCCGCTATAAAGATACGGCGCAGTTTTTTCGATATTTCGCAGGCTAGGCACTTTGTAGCGGCCGGTTTTGTTGCCGTCTGCGTCAAATTTTAGCTCGTAGTAGAGATTTGCGCCTATATTTGCGCCGCTGTGGCAGTTTATGCAACCGATTGTTTTAAAAAGCTCAAATCCGCGCTTTTCCTCTTCGTTAAAAACGCTCTCGTCGCCGCTAATAAATTTATCAAATTTGGCATTTGGCGTAACGAGGGCCTTTTCAAAATTTACCAGCGCATCGACGATACCCTCAAAGCTTACTCCATCCCCATAAAGCTCTTCAAATTTATTCCTATAAACGGAGTTTTGATTTACCTTTTGGACTAGAAATTTCGGCTCGCTAGCAAGCTGATTTTTACCGGTCAAGCTCTGTTTTACCTGCTCGGCTATATCCTTAACTTCGCCGTTTTTAAAAAAGATAAAATTTAGCGCCGAATTTAGCGCAGTTGGCGGGCTAATCTCCTCGTCGGCGGAGATTTTTACGTTCTTTTTACTCGTACCGCTTAAGTCCCAGTAAAGATTGTGGCATTTCTCGCAAGATAGCGTTCCACTCGGGCTTAGCGAGGCATCGAAAAACAGCTCCTTGCCTAGTCTGGCTTTTTGTTCGTCAAATTTAGGCTGGGCGACCGGAGATAAAATGTGCGAAGCGGCGAAAGATTGAACGCAAAAGAAGCATGAAACGCACGAAAATATCTGCAAAAACGCTCGCGACAACTAAAAATCCTTTTTAAATTTTAAATAAATAAAGCGATTATATCTTAAAAAACTAAAAGCTTCATTGAAGAGACGATTTTTTCCGTCACGAAGCCATCCTGCGCGATGCTCTGTAGCCGCGATCTGACCGCATTTTCATCGTGCGTAAAATTTGAGATCTGTAAATGCCAAAGCGCGTTTTGTGTCATCTCCTCAAGCGTGCGTTTTTGCTCGCGAGACTCCTCGAGTACGCAGGAGTTAAAAGCGATATTTTCGCGGCGCAAGTACTCTTCGAAAAAATTTGCCTTTTCTTTAAAGCACCCTCTCTGCGAGCCCTCGTAAAAAAGCTCCAAAACGCTTGAATATCGCGGTTTGTTCCACCAAAGATAGACCCTTTTTTTGCCTAAATTTATAAATTTGACAAAATCCTCCTCGTCTGCGATCGCAGGACTCATCGTGCTAAAAGCCACGTCGTAGACGCGGTTTGGGTTAAAGTGTTTAAAATCGCTTTGAACGGCGGTTAAATTTGAAATATTAAATTTAGCCGCGTCTTCAAGCATGACTTTTAGCATCTCGCCCGAGATATCCATACCCGTTATCTCGCGGCAAATTTGCGTCAAAAACAACGTATGCACGCCTGTGCCGCAGCCTATATCAACGACGCTTTTGCCCTCAAATTTGACGCCAAACTCGGCGATCTTAGCGTAAAGCCCTCTATGAAAAATGCTAGGCTCACCCGTAAATCTCGGATAGCTCGCCGCCTTTTTGTCCCACATCTCTTTCATTTTGTTTGCCTTTAAATTTTTGCTACAATTTTAGCGTTTTTAGGAGCGAAAATGAAAATTTTTTATTACGAATTTACCGTGAGCGAGGATGCTATCGACGTGAATCATCACGCAAATAACGCTCACTACGTGATTTGGATGCAAGAAGCGGCCAACGCGCACTCAAACGCCGTGGGCGACCTCATCAAGACAAATCTCGCGCAAAACCGCACGTGGATGGTGCGCAGGCATGAGATCGACTACCTCGGGCAGCTGTTTTTGGACGATAAAGTGCGCGTGAAAACCTGGACGCAACCCGAAAAAAGAAGCTGCTCGAAGCGTTTTTACGAGTTTAGCAAAGATGGCGTACCGGTCGCTAGCGCGGTGACGACTTATGTATTTTTCGACCTCTCGCGCGGTCGTCCGATCGCGATACCGCCGGAGATTGCGAGACTTTACGAGGATTAGTTTTGGGCTATCCGCGTCAAATTTGAGTTTTTAAATTTGACGCAGCGGCCGCTTTAAATTTGCAGCGAAAAATCACTCGGCAAGCGGACTTAAGCTGCAAATTTACCGTCAAATTTAAGCGTAAATTTTAAAAACAATCGTCGCAAACGCCCTTAACTACGACGCTTTTGACGTGATTTTGTTTTAGGCGCGGCATGTCGATATTGGTCATCTTGTGGCAGACGTCGCAGACGAAATACGCCTTTGCCCCGCTTTCAAGATCGTAGAAGTTTTTGCGGTTATTTTCGCTTTTTAGCACGATGCCCTTAGCTTCAAAAAGGTCCATACAGCGGTAAAACGTGGTTTTGTTTGCGCCTATTTGGGCTAAAATTTCATCATAACTAAGCGGCGCGGCGGCGGCGCGTAAGATGTGTAAAATCTCGAGTCTAAGCGGAGTGATTTTGATATCATTTTTCGTTAAAAGCTCCTCAAAACCGGCTTTTTCTTCCAAATTTTCACCCATATTTTTCCTCTGCGTTAAGAATTTTAGGGTATTATACCTTGAGAAAAATTAATTTGCAACTAAGTTGCTTTTGATATAATTTCGCCCAAATTTTAACACGGAAAGGATAAAAATGAGAAAAATTTTCGCGTTTTTATGTTTGGGCTTAGTCGCGCTATACGCCAAAGGGCAAGTTAGCGTCAGTATTTTGCCGCAGCAGTATTTCGTCAAGCAAATCGCGGGCGACGCGGTCGAGGTAAACGTAATGGTGGGCAAAGGAGCCGATCCGCATACGTACGAACCAAAACCGAAACAGATGACCGCGCTTGAAAAAAGCGACCTATATTTTGCTATCGGGATCGAGTTCGAGGAGGCTTGGCTGCCGAAATTTCAAAAATCTTATCCAAATCTCAAAATCGTAAAAACCGATGAGGGTGTAGAAAAGATCAAATTTGAAGGACACCACGAGCACGCGGACCACGATCATCACCATGACGCCAAGCACGAACACGCTCACCACGATCACAAACACGAGCACGCCAGCCACGATCACCACGATCACGAGCATCACCACGGCGAATTTGACCCGCACATCTGGCTAGATCCCGTTTCCGTAAAAGTCCAAGCTAAAAATATCGCCGCCGCGCTAAGCGAAAAATATCCTGAGAACAAGGCGCTTTTCGAGGCGAATTTGGCTAAATTTGAAGCTAAGCTCGACGAGCTTGACGGCTTTATCAAAAACACTCTAGCAAACGTCAAAAACCGCGAATTTATAGTCTATCACCCGTCTTGGGGCTACTTCGCCAAACGCTACGACCTAGAGCAAATCGCGATCGAAGTAGATGGCAAAGAACCAAAACCGGCCGAGCTAAAAGAGCTCATCGAGGAGGCTAAAGAGCACGGTGTGAAGGTCATTTTCGTCGCTCCGCAGTTTTCTAAAAAAGCTGCGCAAACCGTCGCCAAAGAAAGCGGCGCTAGCGTCGTAGAGATCGATCAACTGCCGCTTGATTGGGACGCCGAGCTACGCAAAACGGCGCAAATTTTCGCAAAGAGCCTGTAAATGAAATTTGGACGCATACTCGCCGTTTTAGCGCTTTTTGCGTCCTTTTTTAGCTTTGCGCATGCCTGTGCGCTCTGCGCGCTTTACACTCCGACCGCGCATGCCGACATTAAATTTAACCTGCAAGGCGAGACGATCAAAACGGTCGCCGTAACCTGGACATTTTCTGAAAATTTCACCGAACTCACGCTACAAAGCTACGACGAAAACGCCGACAAAGCGCTTAGTAAAAACGAAGCGTGGAAGGTGCAAAAATCGCTGCTCGACTACATCGTGCCGCGTGGATATCTAACGAGCGTGGGCTACTACGACGGCGCGGGCGAGACCGTAAATTTGCATACCAAAACGCTCTCGCAACGCGTCTATCTGGAGGGCGGCAGGCTAAATTTCGAGTATATTTTAGAGCTAAATTTAGCGGTCAAAGACGGCCGCGTCGTCACGGTCGAGGTTTTTGACCACGAGGGATTTTTTAACTTTAAAATAAGCTCGCCCGAGCCCTACGCGCTCACGGATAAAATTTATCTAGTTCCAAACGTAAATTTGAGCACGGCGTTTTTTGAGATGACCTCAAAAGTGCCTAAAATAGAGCCTGCAAAGCCAGAGCTTAGCTCGCTTGTTAAAGCGCAAAATAAGCAGAATTTAGAGCAAATCGACGCGGCGGATAAGGCTAAATTTGACTCGGTTTCAGGAATGAGCCTACAGTTTTTGGAGCGCCTAAAAGAGCTCATCAAGATAAATAGCGCCGAGCTAAACGCGCTAAATTTCGCCCTGTTAGCCGCGGTTAGCTTTTTTTACGGCTTTTTGCACGCCGCCGGTCCCGGGCATGCTAAGATGCTAACGGCTAGCTACTTCGTCGCAAACGGCGGCAGCTACTCGCGCGCGCTGGCTTTTGCGATGAAAGTCGGCTTCGCGCACGTGGCGGGAGCGTTTTTGCTCGTGCTTTTTAGCTACGTTTTTTTAAACGCGTTTTTGACGAACAAGGTTAGCGACATGGCGGGCGCGATGACGAAAATCTCGGCTGTAACGATCGTTTGCGTGAGCCTTTATATGATCTACGCCAAGCTTAAAAAAACGGCTCTAAAGCCCAAATTTAGCTTTGCTAGCACGTCCGTTTCGGCTGAAAAAGGCGCAAATGGGGCGAGTAAAGTTTTTGGTTCAAATTTAAATCCAGCGTCAAATTTGAGCGCAAATTCCGTCAAATTTAACCCCGTCGCTCACGAGAGCGAGTGCGGCTGCGCGGCTTGCATGGCCTCTAACGAAGCGCCGAAAACCGCTAGCGAGTGGCTCGTGGTGCTAGCAGGATCGCTCGTGCCGTGTCCCGGCACGCTGCTGGTTTTCGTGCTGGCATTTAGCCTAAACAGCTATGCGGCGGGGCTTGCTAGCGGCGTGTTTATGGGGCTTGGCATGGGCGCGGTGATATTTTTAGCGGCCGTTTGCGGCTTTAAGCTAAAGGGTGCGGCGAGATTTCGCGCGCTGCGGACTTGCTGCGAGTTTGCCGCGCTTTTTGTTATGCTGGGGCTTGGCGTTTTTATGTTTTATATTTCGGGTAAGGTGAGCGTTTTATGAGCGACATTTCTGTGCGAAATTTGAGCTTTGGTTACGATGAAAACCTCGTGTTTGAGAGCATAAATTTAGAGTACGACTGCAAGGATTTTCTAGCTATCATAGGCCCAAACGGCGGCGGTAAAAGCACGCTTTTAAAGCTGATGTTAGGGCTAAACAAGCCAAGCGGCGGCACGATCGAGGTGTTTGGTCAGGAGCCAGCTAGCGTGAGCAAGGCCGTTGGCTACGTCCCGCAAAATATCCCGATAAATCAAAGCTTCCCGATGCGCGTGCTCGAGGTCGTTTTGATGGGACGGATAGATAAAAAGCTGTTTGGATTTTACGGCAAGGACGACAAGATAGAGGCCGAGGCGGCGCTGGAGCGCGTCGGGATGGGCGAATTTACGCGGCGCAAGATCGGCGAGCTAAGCGGCGGACAGCGCCAACGCGTCTATATCGCGCGCGCGCTTTGCGCGAAGGCTAAAATTTTGATGCTAGACGAACCCACCGCCAGCATCGACACGAAAGGCCAAGCGGACGTTTATAAGCTGCTAAAGCAGATCAACGCCGAGGGTACGGGCGTCGTGCTCATCAGCCACGACGTAAATTTGACGCTAAATTTCGCCACCAAGGTCGCCTACGTCAATCACGATCTTTTCATGCACGAGATCTCGCACGGCTCGAAGCAGGATTTTATCGAGCATTTGGCGAGCGAGCATAGGCATTTTTGCGATGTGGAGGTGGCTTTAAAAGAGTGCGGCTGCGGAAAACATTAAATTTGGTGGCGGCTTGTCTTTTGAGCGCTTTTTGCGGAGCTGGCTAAAATTTAGCTCGGCAGACTATATGTCTAGCCTACGCTAAATTTTACCTGTGCAACCCCAAAAATCATCTCAAAATACTTTGCCTTGACTTTTTACGCTCAAATTTGGAGTCAAATTTTCAAATTTGACTTGCCGAGACCTGCATCATGAAAAAGTAAAATTTTAAAACGTGCGGCGCAACAGCGATAAATTTAAATCTGCACGAAGTGCAGCAACTTCTCACGTGCAGTGGGGTTGGTGGGGGTTTGGGGGCGGAAGGAGCGACGCTTCGTAAGTAGAAACCCCTTCCGCCTCCCAAGAAAAAGAAAAACTAAAAAAATTTAGAGAATCTTAAATTTAGCAAAAACAAATTTGGCACCTTAAAGGTGCAGGTCTCGGTAGGTAAAATTTAAATTTTCGACGAAATTTAACTATAAAAACGGGAACCAAAACGCTAAAAAGTAAAAAAGGAAATAAATGCTAGAAGCTCTTAGCTTAAATTTTATGCAAAACGCCCTGCTGGCGGGCATCCTCGTTAGCATCGCCTGCGGCGTGATCGGCACGCTCACGGTCATAAACCGCATGGTTTTCATCGCGGGCGGCATCGCTCACGGCGCATACGGGGGGCTTGGTATCGCATTTTATTTTTCGCTCGAACCGCTACTGGGCGCGAGTCTGTTTTCCGTATTTTTGGCGCTACTCATCGCCACGATCACGCTCAAAGACAAAAGCAAAATGGACTCCGTCATCGGCGCGCTGTGGGCGTTTGGCATGGCGTTTGGCATTATCCTCACCGACCTGGCGCCGGGCTACAACGTCGATCTCATGAGCTATCTTTTTGGTTCGATTTTGGCCGTGCCGCAGGGCGATCTTGTTTTCATGGCGGTCGCAAACTGCGTCATACTCGCATCTGTCGCACTATTTTACCGCCAGTTTGAGGCGCTTAGCTTTGACGCGGAGTTTGCGAGGCTGCGCGGCGTGCGCACGACGCTGCTGTACTACGCGCTAACGTGCATGATGGCGCTAAGCGTCGTGATGACGATACGCGCGGTCGGACTCATCCTGGTTATCGCGCTGCTCACGATCCCGCCATATATCGCAGGCGCGATATCGAGCCGTCTGGGCATGATGATGCTAAACGCCGCGCTCATATCCGCCGCGTTTTGCGTGAGCGGGCTGTGGCTGAGCTTTGAGGCAAATTTAACCAGCGGTGCTAGTATCATCCTCATCGCTTCGATTTGCTTTTTTATATTTACCGCGGTAAAAAGGCGGTAGATTCGGCGTTTTAGAGTTAAATCTGATCAAATTTGACTCGCAACCTGTGGCGTAAATTTGACCTCAAATTTACGCTGACACAGGCAAATTGACCCCGCAAAGCCGAATCAGATAAATTCCTTCTCTAAAGGCTGCATCGCATTGCCCTCGGCGTCGAAAAGTACCCGCCCGCAGAGCTCGCAAACCTCGTCTCTTGGCGACGGCTCGTCCGCATCCAGCTGCCACGCGGACATCTCGCCGCACTCGCAGTTTATGACGTAAAGGATCTGCCTTTTGCGGCGCTTGCCCCACGGCGCGATATCCCAAAATAGCTCCTCGCGCTTGCCTAGCTTTTTAAAATCTTTCTCGGCGTCCTTGTGCGCGATAAGCAGATAGTAGGCGTCGCTATGAAGATCCAAAGTAAAGAGCCTAAAATCGCTCTTTTTGAGCGCCTTTTGAAACTCGTTCATCAAAAATAGGCTCGCATCGCCGCGCTCGAAACCCTCTTTTTTCGCTTCTTTTTCGAGCCTTGCGTAAATTTTATCGCACTCTAGTGATACGCCGCTTTGCAGCGCATCAAGCCTAGAGCTGATAAATTTGCCCACATCGCCCGTCTCGTCCTCGCCGGCCCAGTCAAGCATCCAAACAAGCCCTTTCCCGATAAGCGCATCCAAAAACTCGCCGTCATTCATCTCGCCCGTTTTCTCAAAACCGCCCGTCTCGCCCGCCGTCAAATGCTTTAGGACGCAGCACTGATCTTTCGTCATTTTCGCTCCTTTGATTAGATTCGTCAAATTTAGCCGCCCTTACGAGCCGGCTTCCCGCGATCTTTTATTTTTATAGTAGCTGCCGACCTCGCTAACAACGATGCCAAAGAGTATGAGTCCGGCTCCTGCTATCTGCACGCCGCTTAATATCTCGCCGCCGAAAAAATACCCCACGATCCCAGCACTTACCGGCTCAAAGGTAAATATGAGCGAGGTTTTAACGGGCGTCGTGTAGCGCTGCGCCGCGGTTTGTACGAAAAACGCCAAAACCGTCGCAAACACCGATGTCACCGCAACCGCGACGAAAAACGCTTCGTCTAAAACGGGCACGACGCCGCGAGGCTCAAAAATCTGTGCCGCGACGAAACAAAGCGCCGCAACGGCCGCAAACTGCGCGCTCACCATCCAGTACAGCTCGCACCTGCACACCAAAACGCCCGTAAAAATGATATGCAGCGCAAAGCCAAGTGCGCAAACGACGCTAAGCGCCTCGCCCGCGCCAAAACCAAGCTCGCTGCCAGTTAGAAAATAAAGCCCCGCCGCCGATAAAAACGCGCCGATAAATGCGTAAACGACGACCTTTTGTCCGAAAAACGCGAGCGCGATAAAGGGCGTAAAAACCGCGTTTAGTCCCGTGATAAAGGCGACGGTAGAGCTTGGGGCGTATTTGAGAGCAAAGGTCTGAAGCGTAAAGTCCGCAAACAAAAGCGCGCCTAAAAATGCGCCGAATTTTAACGAATTGCGGTCGATTTTTCGCGTAAATTTGAGGCTTATTAGCGACATCAGCGCGGCCGCGATCAAAAATCGCCAAAACAAAAGCGTAAAAACGCCGTTTGTCTTTAGCGTCTGCGCCATCGGCAAAAACGTCACGCCCCAGACTACCGCGATCACGAACAGCGCGAGGTCGGCCTTAAATTCGGTTGATTTTTTCATCTGATTTCTTTAGCTAAATTTAAGGGGCAAATTTAACGCAATTTGACTAAATTCGGGCTTTATCGCGTCAAATTTGAGAGTCGCCGCCACCTTGCTAGCAGACGAAACGGCGATAAATTTAAAGCTAAATTTAAGAGGCGATTTTAAAAGATTTCCGTCAAAATCGCCGCGAGAGTAAATTTGGCGGCGATTTGATAAATTTGATTTTACGGCGGGGTCGGCGCTTTGAGCAATATGCCAAGCAAAACACGCCGAAATTTAGGCTAAATTTTCCTTTTTAGCGCGCAGGTAGCTGCCTATCTCGCTGATCAAAACTCCGGCCAAGATGAGCGCCGCGCCGCAAAGCCTATATGCGCTGATGTCCTCTGCGCCGATGAAATACCCCATCGCTCCTGCGGTTACTGGCTCTATGGTGAAAAATATCGCCGTTTTAACGGGCGTTGTAAATTTTTGCATCAAGGCCTGCGCGAAAAACGCAAACGCCGTGCCTAGCACGCCCACGACTAGCATCGCTATGACGAACGCCTTGTCTACGACGGGAGCGATTTTAGCGTCCTCAAAAACCAAAATAGCCGCAAAACAAAGCGCGATTAGGGTCAAAATTTCAAAATAAACCATATTTACGAGGTTGCATTTTTGCACTAGGCGGTTGGTGAGCACGATGTGAAAAGAGTAGGCGCACGCGCAAATCAGAGCCAAAATTTCGCCCAGGCCAAAGCCCACCTTCGTATCGCCTATCATATAAAGTCCCGCCACCGCAAACGCCACGCCCACATACGCGTAGGAGTAAATTTTATGCCTAAAAAGCCCCGCCGCGATAAAAGGCACCAAAGCCACGTTTAGCCCGATGATAAAGGCCACGGACGAGGTGTCGGCGTATTTAAATGCGAAAGTCTGACTGACAAATCCTGCAAACAAAAACAGACCCAAGATCACGCCCGATTTTATATCAGGCGCGCTTACGTCTTTTAGCTTTTTGTAAAATATCGCCCCGGCTATGATCGCCGCTAGCAAAAATCTCCAAAACAAAACGCCAAAAACGCCGTTAGTAGCAAGCGCTAGCGAGGTAGGCAGATAGCCCAGACCAAAGACTATCGCAACAAATATCATGCCTACGTCGGCGCGAAATTCCAAACTATTTTTCACTATTCTCCCTTATGATTTTACTTAAAAATTCCCTGCAGGATTTTCGTGCCCTGCTCGACTGCGCCGCCTCGCAGTGAGCTTTCCTTCTCGCTCATCACGTTAAATAGCCCGTCTAGCGTCTTGCGCGTGATGTAGTCGTTTAGATCCTCGTCCTCTTGAGGGATGTATTCGCCAGCGCCCATGCTAGTTGCGATGCCTTTTAGCTGCTTTGCGGCGTCTGATTTTGCCAGCGCGCTACCGGCGACGAACGAATTTAGCCCGTTATAGGCGGTGGCAAAGGTATTATCGCTCATCATCTTGGTGATGATTGGCTTAAACACGGCTTGCAGCTTCTGGCTCGAGTTTTGTTGCAAAAACTTCGTAAAGCTATCCTTGCCGCCTTCTAGCACCTTTTTCACGTCCGCGTCGCTCATATTTTTTATCACGCCCGAAAATACGTCCGCAGCTCCCGGCACGGCTGCGCTCGCGGCGTTATTTATCGAGGTCACGAGCTCGTTCGCCCACTTTTCGCCGCCTACTTTTTTAGCCAAATTTGCAGCCGTTTCCAGGCTCTTTGGCAGCGGGATTTTAGCCGTGGCGTTGTTTAGAAATCCCCCGTTTGACAGCTCCTTAACGGCCGCGTTTAGAGCCGAGCTAACCGCGCTTTTGTAGTCGCCCGAGTTTGCCGCGCCCAGTATCTGCGCGCCTTGATTTAGCGTCTCTTGCCAATTAGCCTGAGCCGAAACGGCGAGTAAAACAGCGCATAAGATCAAACTTTTTTTCATCGCTTTTTCCTTAAAGTAAAATTCGGCGGTTATGATATTAAAACTCGGCTTTTAAACGGGTAAATTTGGTCCTTTTTAGGGCGAATTTACCCGCATTTTTACGGCGCAGAGGGCAAAATTAGCAAATTTAAAGCTCAAATTTGAGCCGTGATTTAAGGGTTAAATTTAAGCGCAAATTTATAAGCTGCGATCATCTTTTCGGCGGGCGATTTAGGGCGTCAAATTTAGTCGTAAATTTGAGCAAGATTATCCGCAAGAAGTAAATTTTAAGCTAAAATTAGCCTTTTTGAAAGGACGAAATGGAGCTTTTACTTCTCTCTATCGCGCTTGCTATGGACGCGGCGGCGCTTAGCATCGCAAACGGCGCGAAATACCGAAACCTCGCGCTATCAAAGATTTTATTTATCGCGTTTGTTTTTGGATTTTTTCAGGCGGCGATGCCGCTTGCTGGCTACTTTTTGGGCGCGGCGTTTGCGAGATTTATCGCGCAGATCGATCATTTCATCGCGTTTGCGATTTTAGGCTTTTTGGGCGTAAAGATGATCCGCGAAGCCTGTAGAAACGAGCCCGCGCAGGCCGTTAGCCTTGATACGAAGATGCTGCTTTCGGGCGGATTTGCCACCAGCATCGACGCGCTAGCCGTGGGCGTGACGCTTAGCTTTACGGCCGCTGACATCTACTTTAGCGCCGCCGTGATCGGAGTAGTTTGCTTTGTGTTTAGCGTCGCGGCGTTTTACGTTGGTAAATTTGCGGGAGAGTTTTTGGAGCAAAAGGCGCTGATTTTAGGCGGTGCGATCCTCGTCGCACTTGGTTTTAAAATCCTAATCACGCACCTTTTAGATCACGGGTTTTTGAGTTAAATTTGACGGCGCCTCGCACTAAGCGCCGTTTTTCTTGCATAAATTTCCTATATTAATTAGGTTATATTTTTTTTATGTTTATAATTTTTCTTACCTGAATTACTTTTTCATATTCTGCCGCTTCTTTGTGCGTTATATATTTATCTTGCAATATTTTTTCTTTATCTGGGTTTGATTCAATTTCGCATATAGGTTCTTGCATTTCTAAATGAACATTTGAAAATTCTATTTGCGGAATAACTAGGTGTTGAATTTGGTAATTTGTTGTCGTAGTCATTCCTGCAATCTTAAAATCTTGGCTATCTTGATCGTAAAAGAAAACCCATTTATCGGCTTTATCATTTACATCAAGCATTTTTACTTTTAGATCCGCTACCAAAGCGTCGTATTTAACATTTGGGTTATCGCAAACCTCTTTTAGGCTTTTTGCTATCTTTCCGCTAGGTTTATCTACTTTGGCGGCCTTGCTTCCGCTAGCTCCCGAATCAAAGCAACCGCTTAGGGTTAAAACGGTAGCTCCGGCTAAAATAGCCGATAAGATAGTTTTGTTTGTCATGTTTTTTCCTTTAAATTTGATTACGTAAAAGCCTTTTGGCTCGCCTGTTTGTCGCTTTTTTCGTTAGATATTATAATTATATACGCATATATCGTGGCTTAAATTTAAGCGTTTGGTTTTTAAAAAGCGGGCGTAAAATTTGGACTTAAATTTGGCAAGTCGCGCGGCGAGTCAAATTTGACCCCAGTTTTGCTCGCAGTAAAAAGCGTAAATTTAGCTCAAATTTAACCTGCGCCGCTAAAAAAGCAAATTTAAATAAGCCCGTCCAAATCGATCTCGATGCCGACGGGGCAGTGATCGGAGCCCGTGATATCGCTTAGGATAAACGCGTCTTTTAGGCGGTCTTTGAGGCTTGCCGAAATGAAAAAATAATCGATCCTCCAGCCGACGTTTTTGGCGCGAGCGTTAAAGCGGTAGCTCCACCACGAATACGCGTCCGTCTCGTCGCCGCGCACGTGCCGAAAGGTGTCGATAAAGCCGCGTGCGACGACCTCGTCCAGCCACGCGCGCTCGATAGGCAAAAAACCCGAGGTTTTGGCGTTTGCCTTCGGGTTTTTGAGGTCGATCTCGCGGTGAGCGGTGTTTACGTCGCCGCAAAATATCACGTCTTTGCCCTGTTTTACGAGCTCCTGAATGTAGGCTAGAAATTTAGCGTAAAAATCCATCTTGTAGGCTAGGCGCGCGTCGTCTTTTTGGCCGTTTGGAAAGTAGATGTTAAAAAGCACGACGTTGCCGAATCTATGCTCCAAAACTCGCCCCTCGTCGTCGTCGAAAAATGCCGCTTTTTGCGTAGCGGAGCTAAATTTAGCTAGGCTCATCACGCCCGAGTACCCCGCTCTGGCTGCCGAATTTACGCTGATTTCGTTAAATCCGAGCTTGTAAATCTCGGCAGGCACGTCGCTCTCGCGCACCTTGATCTCCTGAAGGCCTAAAAAATCGGGTCTATGCTGCTCTAGCCAAGCAAAACCGTCTTTAGCGGCGACGGCGCGCAGCCCGTTTACGTTCCAGCTGATTAGTTTCAAATTTTATCCTTTGTTAAATTTGGCGTATTGTATCGCAAGAGCCGTAAAATAAGCTAAAATTTAGTAAAATTAGGATCATTTTAAGGAGTAAAAAATGAAAAAAATCATCGTTTTATCGCTTGCGCTTGCCGCGTTTTTGGGTGCGAAAGAGATAGATACTGCCAAGATATTTTTGTCAGACGTCAAGTCTATGCACGCGTTAAAATCGTTTTTAAAAAAGAATAAAAACGATATCGTAAAGCTAAAACTCAGCTACTGCGTCAATGAAAACAGTATGCAATACTTAGAAGCCGAGGCAAGCAAGCGTAAAGAGGACGAAAACTATAGTCGTCTGGGCGAAAATTTCGTTATGGCAGACGGCAGCAAAATAACCTACGAAGGAAAAAATTACGACTTTGGCGAAGGGTATGACGGAGATGTAAACACAGGCATCGAATACGGCGAACTAATGCTGGACGAGCCTAACAGCAATCATCTCAAAAATATATTTTTAAAAGTCGGAAATTCAAATTTTGGGCAAATATACAAATGGGAATACGAATGGCCTAATGAAGAAAGCGAGAGCAAAAAATGTAAATTTGGACAAGTCGTCCTAGACGGCGCGTTTTACGTTTATCATGAAGACGAAAATGAAAATGGTCGAGAAATGTATAAACACAACATGAGACCGGAACTTATGGGAAATGACCCGGGCGATAAATACGATGCCTTTTTTCTCGATCCTATTGCGAAAAAATACTTTAAACTGCTAGAATACAAGTAAATTTAGCGCGATGACGGAGCTAGAGAGGGAGATTTTCGGTCAAATTTTGGGCGAGAAAAAGATGGAAATCATCTTGTTTTTAGCCCAAAATGCGGACGAAAACGGCTTCATAACCGTTAAAATTTCAGATATCTGCGAACGGACGGACGCCAGCAAACCCACCGTCACGCAGACCATCAAGCTGCTTGAAAATCGCAAAATTTTCGAGCGAGTGAAAAATGGGATTTATAGATTTAAAAACTTAAAGGAACTAGAGAAAAAATGAGGAAAATTTGGATACTCGCCGCCGTAGTTGTGCTCTCAAATGCCGCTATAAACGAGGCTGGGCTAAATGCCTGCATCAACAAAGGCGACGCCGCAAGCTGCGAAAAAACGCTCGCCACGCTAGAAAAAAGCTGCTCGGGCGGCGACGCGCTGGCATGCTACTTTTCCGCGGAGTTTTACGCCAAAGGGCTAACGGGCTACAAGGACGGCGCGAAGGCCTTTGCGATCTACAAAGACGCCTGCGCCGCAGGGAGCGCGGAGAGCTGCTACGAAGAGTCGGTGTTTTATCTAAAGGGTGACGTCGCGTCGCAGAGCTTTGAGCTATCGGGCGAGCGTCTCAAAAAGGCCTGCGAGCTTGGCTCCAAACGCGCGTGCAATATACTTGAACTGGCGAAGTGAAGCTATTTTGGCCGCATAAAGATGGGTTTTGCGCATGACGGATACGCTGGTGCGATATAAAATTTAGCTTCGGCGTGGGATTTTAGATTATTTCTAGCCATTAAATTTGAATTCTTTGCTGTAAAAACTTCACTCAAATTTTACAAAGCCGCTTGCAATAAATTAGACGCCTTGTTTCTGTTTATTAAAATTGAGAAATTTACGGGTCTTGCTATTTTTTACAGAACTTGATTTCGAGCGCTAAATGTGGCTTTGACGGACGGTTTTTGTTTTGCGTATTGACGGTGCGGTGGGCTGGAAATTTGATAAATTTTACGTGCTATAGGTGACTAAAATTTATCGGTTTATATACTTTGACTTGGTTTTTATTTAATATTTTTCAACGCTAAATTTAAAAAAGCAGATCCGAATTTGCAACTATTTTTCAGAGATTTTTACCTAAAACGCAAAGATAAGTTGTTTTCAAATTTAACTTGCATGACAACTCCGCCTACAGCAAAATTTGCATTCAAATTTAATAAAATAGCATGTAAAAATGCCGAATTTTGAATATTTTATGGTTTTACAGATCGGCGTCCGAGATTGCTTCAGCTTGATAATGCGCAATTAGCGGCTCTATAATCTCGTCGAAAAGTCCCGCCGCCATTATCGCGTCGAGGCGGTAAAGCGTCAAATTTATGCGGTGATCGCTGATGCGGTTTTGCGGGAAGTTGTAGGTGCGGATACGTCCCGAGCGGTCGCCGGTGCCGACTTGGCTTTTGCGCTCGCTGGTTTCTTTAGCCAGGCGCTCTTCTTCTTGTATCTCGTAAAGGCGCGCTTTTAGCACCTTCATCGCGGCTTCTTTGTTTTTGTGCTGGCTTTTGCCGTCCTGGTTCGTGACGACGATGCCGGTTGGGATATGAGTGATACGCACCGCCGAGTCCGTCGTATTTACCGACTGTCCGCCGTGGCCCGAGCTGCGCATAACGTCGATGCGAAGGTCGTTTGGATTTATCTCGATCTCGCTATCTTCGACCTCGGGCATGATAGCTATGGTGACGGCCGAGGTATGCACGCGGCCTTGGCTTTCGGTCTCGGGCACGCGCTGGACACGGTGGGTGCCGCCCTCAAATTTGAGCCTCGAGTACGCCCCTTTACCCTTTATCAGCAAAATAATCTCTTTAAAGCCGCCCGTGTTGCCCTCGCTTTGGCTCACGATCTCGAATTTATACCCTCGAAGTTCGGCGTATCTGGCGTAGGCGTTAAACAAATCGCCCGCAAAAAGCGCCGCTTCGTCTCCGCCGGTGCCCGCGCGGATCTCTAAAAATACGTTTTTATCGTCGTTAGGATCTTTTGGAAGGAGTAAAATTTTAATCTCTTCTTCGAGATTTTCTTTTTGGGATTCGAGATTTTTGAGCTCCTCTTTGGCCAGCTCGCCAAGCTCGGCGTCATCGAGCAGAGCCTTGTTCTCCTCGATGTCTGCGAGAGTTTGCAGATAGGACTTTGCAGCCGAGGCGATATCTTCTAAATTTGATTGCTCTTTTGAGAGCTTGGTCATATTTGCGATATCGTTTGTGATAGACGGATCGCTAAGTAGACGAGAGAGCTCGTCGTAGCGATCCAAAAAAGGCTGCAGTTTGTCGGCTAACATTAAAATTTAGATTAAGCAGATAGTTTGTTTACGAGTTTTGCGAGGCGTCCTACGCGGCGAGAAGCTGTTTGTTTTTTCAAAAAGCCCTTGCTAACGAAGCTGTGGAAATCTTTGTTTGCCACTTTAAACGCGTTTAGCGCTGCTTCTTTATCGCCTGCCTCAACGGCTACGCGCACGGCTTTAGTGATATTTTTAAGCCTAGTGC
Source organism: uncultured Campylobacter sp. (assembly GCA_963528245.1). GTDB lineage: Bacteria > Campylobacterota > Campylobacteria > Campylobacterales > Campylobacteraceae > Campylobacter_A. The sequence continues at coordinate 17,771 of CAURWB010000021.1, forward strand.
GGTAAAATCTGTTTCTTTCAGTCCTTTTAATAGTCTGTCTGGCTCTTTTTTCAGAAGATTTATGGTTTGCCATAATGTCCCTTTTGTCATAATTTTAGTCCGTGATTATATAAAAATCAGTTTTAAAATCCGCTTAATTTAAGTAAAATTTAAAGCGAGGAAATTTACAACTTAAATTTGGATATTTTTTGATAAAATAGGTCGAAAATTTAATAAATTTATGGAATTTGCCAAGCAAAAGCTGTCTGGCAAATTCTGCGGTGCAGTATTTTGAGACGGATTTGGATGTTGTGCGGAAATTTTCGTCCCAAGGCTAGACAAGTAGTCTGCCGCAGGGGCGAAAATTTTAAACTCATTCAAAACCAGCGTAGCGACGCCGCAGGCGGGGTTTCTATAAAGACGCTCAAAAGACAAGCCGATATAAGCCATAAAAGGAAAGATAATGAAACTATTCGGTACCGACGGCGTCCGCGGCAAAGCCGGCGAAAAACTCTCCGCCGCAACGTCCATGCGCCTTGCTATGGCTGCAGGGATATATTTTAGACAGTTTGCGTCGCATACGAACACCATTTTGCTAGGCAAAGACACGCGCAAAAGCGGCTACATGATCGAGACCGCCATCGTCGCGGGGCTCACGGCCGTGGGCTACAACGTCCGTCAGATCGGCCCGATGCCTACTCCCGCGATAGCGTTTCTCACCGAAGATATGCGCTGCGACGCGGGCATCATGATCAGCGCCTCGCACAACCCGTACTACGATAACGGTATTAAATTTTTTGATAGCGAAGGCAATAAACTGGGCGAAGAGGCCGAAGCGCAGATAGAAAAGATTTACTTCGACGACGCGCTCATCGAGAGATCGCAAAAACAGATGCTAGAAATCGGCGCCGCAAAGCGCATCGACGACGTCATCGGCCGCTATATCGTGCAGATCAAAAACTCATTTCCTAAAAACCTGAGCCTACACGGACTACGCGTAGTTTTAGACGTCGCAAACGGCGCTGCGTACAGGGTCGCTCCGACTATCTTTAGCGAGCTGGGAGCCGAAACCATCGTCATAAACGACGAGCCAAACGGTAGCAACATAAACCTAAACTGCGGCGCACTCTATCCGCAAAATTTAGCCTCCGAAGTTGTGCGATTAAGGGCGGATTTGGGCTTTGCGCTTGACGGCGACGCCGACAGGCTCGTAGTCGTCGACGAGTGCGGCGAGGTGGCAAACGGCGATAGTTTGCTAGGCGTCATGGCCGCATTTTTACAGGAAAACAAAGCCCTAAAAGGCGGCGCGGTCGTGGCTACGGTGATGAGCAACGCGGCGCTCGAAGACTACCTAAAATCCCACAAAATCAAGCTTCTGCGCGCAAACGTCGGTGACAAATACGTGCTTGAAAAGATGAAAGAAAACGGCACGAATTTCGGCGGCGAACAAAGCGGTCACATCATCTTTAGCGACTACGCCAAAACGGGCGACGGGCTCGTAGCGGCGCTGCAGTTTGCGGCACTGGTGCTAAAAAAAGGCAAAAAAGCGAGCGAAATTTTAAGCGAGATAAAACCGTATCCGCAAATTTTGCTAAATTTAAAGATAACAGAGAAAAAGCCGCTTGAAAGCATTGCAGGACTAAAAGAGCTTGAAGCAAGTCTCGCAAAAGAGGGCATCCGCTCGCTATTTCGCTACTCGGGCACCGAAAATCTCATCAGGCTTTTACTCGAGGGCAAGTGTGCCGACGCACTAAAAACTCGCATGGACGAGGTCGAGAAATTTTTCCTAAAAGCGTTAAATGGCTAAAATTTTAGGCGTTTTTTTCGCGGCATTTTTCGTCGTTTTCGCATTCGATCAGACGGTCAAGCGGATATTTTTGGGCGGTTTTTCGTGGCAGGGCGAGTATTTTTCGCTCGTGCTTGCTTACAACCGAGGCGTAGCATTTTCGATGTTTGCGTTTCTGGGGGAATGGCTCAAATTTATCCAGCTAGCGCTGATTGCGGGCGTTTGCGGCTATCTGCTCTGGCGGTTAAAGCGTAAATTTGACGCGCGAGCCGCGGCGAAAACGGAGCCAAATTTGAGCGCAAACGGCGAAAAAAAGGAAATTTTAGAGGAGCACGCCCTGGGAGCGGGTATAATCCTGGGTGCGGGTAGTTCAAATTTGCTCGACCGTTTCGTTCACGGCGGCGTCGTGGACTACATCTACTGGCACAAATGGTTTGAGTTTGCGATCTTTAACCTCGCAGACGTTATGATCGACATCGGAGTCGTGCTCATACTCTGGCAGAGCTTCGCCGCGGGGCGAAAAGGGGCTAAAAATGGGCGATAACGTTTATATAGCCTACGCGCTTTGGCTACTGACGGGTTGGTTTGGCGGGCATAGATTTTATCTGGGCAAATTCGTGAGCGGTTTTGCGATGATGGCGCTGTTTTTCATCGGATATAGCCTGGCGTGGGCGATCGTGGGTTACGTATTTTGGGCGCTTTGGGGCGTGTGGTGGCTCTTTGATCTGCGCTTAACCGGTGCAGCCGTCGAGAAAAATCAGAAAAAAGAAGCGCTAAAAGACAAATTGCGCGCACAAGACCTCGAAGAGCGGCTTAGACGTCTCTATGAGCTTTATGAGAGCGGCGCGATAAGCAAAGAGGAATTTGAAGCAAGGAAGGAAATTTTGCTAGGGTGACAGTCGGTTAAATTTGATATATTCAAATTTAACTCTTTGCGCAAAAGCGTCCTTTCTGGGCAGCAAATTTAATTTGGCATTTTCAAGATGCGGGTCTAGGCGAGTAAAATTTGTAAATTTGACTTCAAATTTGAGCGCTAAAGAGTCAAGGCGAAGTATTTTTCTACTTCGCTGCGCTCGTAGCTTTTCAAGAAGTTCTAGACGAGGCGCTTTTAAATTTGGCGACGGGAGTTACCTGGTCGGTAATGACCGAGCCAAATTTAAAAGCCTCTGCTTGTAGTTGCGACCGCAAGGGAAGCAAAGCGAAGTATAGGGCAAAAAGACAAGCCGCCAAAATAAAAACTAAAAGGAGAAAAAAATGGCAGAGTATTACAACCTCATCAAGTATTTCCACTACTTGTGTTTCATCTCGTGGATGGCGTTTTTGTTCTACCAGCCGCGCCTCTACGTCTATCACGCAGAGAATATGGACAAGCCGGACTTCGTGCGCGTCGTCGAGGTGCAGGAGTACAAGATGTACCACTACATCGGCTGGGTCGCGCTGATCGGCACGTTTTTGACGGGCATTTTGATCATCGTCGCGATGCCTGAGCTTTTGCGCAGCGGCTACATGCACGTCAAGCTCACCGTCGTCGTTATCCTCGCGGCGTTTCATCTGGATCTTGGCCGCTATATGGTGCAGCTACGCGAGAAACGCTGTAACAAGAGCGGTATGTTCTTTCGCGCTTACAACGAAGTGCCGACTATCGCGATGGTCATCATCATCTGGATGATGGTGTATAAGCCGTTTTAACCGCGATAAATACGCGTTCCGAGGCGGAGTAAGCTCTCTTTGCCTCGGGATCGCGAAGTTAAATTTAGCCTTGAGTTTTTGAGCCGTATCTTACAAATTCGGCATACAAAATTGAACCGATTTTTCATCACTAGGCCCAATTAAACCCGGTCTCCCAAACGACATCAGCTCAAATTAAATCGCTAAAATTTGAAAATCTCCCCAACCTCTACATCTAAAATTTTTGAAATTTTATAAATATGCTCAAGGTTAAAATGCTTATCATAGCGGCAATTCTCCCAGTTTGAGTAAAATGCGACCGACTTTATATCCATGCTTAAAGCCATATCAAGCTGACTAATGCCTTTATTTTCACGTAACTTGCGGACGTTTGTAGAAATTTGCAGATAGAAATTTCGTATCTCATCGGCGCTAAAAAAAGCTAAATTTTCGCCCATTATTTTATCCTATAGGTAAAGTTAAACTTAACCTTTATTTAAATAAAATCTTCAAATCTATATCCTATAGAATAAATAATTTTAAAGGAGGCCAAAGTGGCGGTAAATTTATCAAAGGGCGGTAGAGTTAGTTTAAGCAAAGAAGCTCCCGGGCTAACTAAAATTTTAGTAGGTCTTGGATGGGATACAAATACTAGCGATACGGGAGCGGAATTTGACCTAGATGCGAGCGCGTTTTTGGTAGGAGCTTCAGGCAAAGTAGAAAACGAGAAGAATTTCGTCTTTTACAACAATCTAATTAGCGCGGACGGCTCGGTAGTCCACACCGGCGATAACCGCACTGGAGAGGGTGACGGAGATGATGAATCCATAAAAATCGACCTAGCCAAAATTTCGCCAAACGTCAAAGAGATCGACATAGTCGTCACGATCCATAAAGCAGTCGCTAGAAGGCAAAATCGGCATGGTAAGAAATTCGTTTATGCGTATAGTCGATGAAAGAAGCGGCAAAGAGATAGCCAGATACGATTTAGAAGAGGACTTTTCTACCGAAACCGCAGTGTCGTTCGGTAAAATTTACTTTAAAGACAACGAGTGGCGCTTTGCAGCTAACGGAAGCGGCTTTAAAGACGGACTGGCTGGATTTTGTAGGCAGTTTGGGCTAGACGTTTAAGGGGTAAGCTATGGCGATAAATTTGGTCAAAGGGCAAAAAAATATCGCTCGCCAAAGACGACGGCGGGCATCTGCACAGTTTTTGCGTAGGAGCGAACTGGGGCGCCATAACCGAAAAAGGCTTTTTTAGAGATAAGATAAAGCCTGTGGATTTAGACTTAAGCGCTGCCATGTTTGACTCAAACAAACAGTTTTGCGATGTGGTATATTTCGGTAAAAAATCAGCCCGGGCGTATTTCATAGCGGTGATGATTTAGTCGGAGACGTAGGGGGCGACGACGGACTGGATAACGAAATAATCAGCGTCGATCTTAGCCGTTTAAACTCAAACGTAGAGCAAATATTTTTCGTGCTAAATTCTTATAATCAAATCGACTTTGATAAAATTCCGTTTGCTAGCATTAGACTTTACGAAGGTATGCCCACGCGCGTAAATAAAGTCTTTGCGTCGTATAATATCGTACGAGATAGCGCATTTGCATATAAGGTTGCGATGATTTTAGGCAAGCTATATAAGCGAAACGGCGAGTGGAAATTTTAGGCTATTGGCGAGCCTACAAGCGATAGGAAGCTTGATGAGCTTATTTTAAATTCCGTAGTGAAGTACTTATGAAAATTTTATTTTTCACAGTGGCAGCTGTCGCGATTTTGGGCGCATTTGAGATAGAGGGCGGTTACGAGATCCCGCCCTCGGCGCAAACTTACGGCAACGCACCCGTAATAAGCGATGAAATGATGAAAGAGTGCGTTAAAATTTACAACAAGGCGCTTGCGATAGAAAGAACGTTAAATCTTAATCTCGTAAATAGATATTCAAGCCATGAAGTAAATTTATACAATCAAAACGTCCGTATGCATTCGCAGCTCATAGACTGGTTTAACGCAAACTGTGCCGGCAAGCAATCATACTCGGCATGCAAGGCGGCGCAAGAACTAAACCGCCAAAGAGGACTTCCCGAACAAAGTTGCGGGTATTAAGGAGAATTTTTGGATAGTTTAGAATTTCAAACAATGATCGTTTTTATCATATTTGCCGTGGCGGCATTTACGGTAGACTTTTTTGCACACAAAAAAGACGAAAAAATCTCGCTCAAACAAGCCGCGATTTGGTCTATTTTTTGGATAGCCGTTTCCGTAGCCTTTGGCGGATATCTGTATTTTGCGCGCGGAAGTGAAATGATGAGTCTATATTTTGCAGGGTATATTTTAGAAAAATCGTTATCCGTGGATAATTTATTTGTTATGATGGCAATATTTTCTTGGTTCAAGATTCCTGAAATTTACCGTCATAGAGTGCTGTATTTCGGCATTATAGGCGCAGTTATATTTAGACTCGTCTTTATAGCCGTCGGAACGAGTCTGCTCGGGATTTCGCCGTGGATGGAGTTTGTTTTTGCTGCCATGGTAGCTTATAGCGCGGTAATGATGATGAAAAAGAGCGATGATGGCAAAGAGATAGAGGACTACTCAAACCATCTAGCTTACAGGGCGGTTTATAGATTTTTCCCGGTATTCCCACGCCTTTTAGGACACAGTTTTTTGTGAGAAACCAAGAAATTTCGACTCAAATTTCAGCAGACGAAAAGGCAAAACTGCAAAATCAAATTTCCAAACTAAACGCCAAATGGATAGCTACGCCGCTGTTTTTGTGCCTTTACGTTATAGAGCTTGGCGATGTTATGTTTGCTTTTGATAGCGTTCCGGCCGTCATCGCCGTTAGTAAAGATCCGCTTATCGTTTATTCGGCGATGATTTTTGCAATCTTGGGACTTAGAACGCTTTACTTCGTACTAGAAGCGCTAAAAGACTACTTGGCGTATTTAGAAAAAGCCGTTATAGCGCTTTCGTTTTTTATCGCAGCAAAGCTCGCCCTAAACGCGTCCGCGCATATCTTTCATCACGGACTTAAGATTTCGGCGCAGGCTAGCTTGTGGGTCATTTTAGCCGTTTTAGGCGCCGGGATTTTTGCTAGTTTATTTAAAGCAAAATAGCCACGGACTGATTTGGCGACGATTTATAAATTTGCCCGCCTTGGAGCCGGGTGCCACTTTAGCAAACTAGGCGCACCCATTTTGCCCGCCTAGCCAAGGCTAAATTTGATAAATTTAGCCCGAGAGAGAAAGGGCGCCAAGATAGCAAGTAGAGTTAAATTTTAGCCTTATTTATCGCCTGAGCCAGATCGGCGATTAGGTCATCCGCGTTTTCTACGCCGATAGCAAGGCGCAGCAGATTAGGCTTTATGCCGATTTTATCTTGCAGCTCTTTGGGGTATGATTCGTGCGTCATGGACGCGGGCTGGCAGATGAGGCTCTCCACGCCGCCAAGGCTCACTGCTAGGTCAAAAAGCTCTAGAGATTTAGCGAAAATTTTATAGTCGTATTTTTCGTTTAGCTCTAGCGATATAACCGCGCCGATATCGCTTGCTTGGCGGGCTTGGATATGCTTTTCTAGCTGCGAGTGCGATCCCGCGTAATGCACCGCGTCTACCGCTTCGTGCGATTTTAAAAATTCGATGATTTTATGCGTATTTTGCGTCTGACGATCAAAGCGCACGCTAAGGGTTTTAAGGCCTCTTATCAGATAATAAGCGTCCATCGGGCTGATTATGCCGCCAAACGTGTTTCTGGCAAATTTTATCTTTTCGGCTAGCGCGTCGTCGTTTACCGTGACGATGCCAGCGATCGCGTCTGCGTGCCCGCCGATGTATTTCGTCGCGCTATAAACTACGATATCTACGCCAAAATCAAAAAGCTTTTGATAATAAGGCGTTAAAAAGGTATTGTCAGCGATCACTAGGATGCCTCTTTTGTGCGCGATGTCTGCGATACGGCAGATGTCGGTCACGCGCAGCAGCGGATTTGAGGGCGTCTCGATAAATATCGCTCTCACGTTCTCTGCGATATCTTTTTCCTCTAATAAATTTAAATCGTCCACCGCCTCGTAGCTTATGCCTTGCGACGCAAATACGTTGCTAACGTAGCGGAAAGTGCCGCCGTAGACGTTGTTGTTTAGCAGCACCTTATCGCCCGTTTTTAGCAGACTAAAAGCCGCTGCCGTCGCCGCCATTCCCGAGCCGAAGCTAAATGCGTATTTGCTGCCCTCTACCTTAGCAAAAAGCTCATCAAACGCTTGTTTGGTCGGATTTGCGCCGCGCGAGTAGGCAAACTCGCCAAAGCCGTCTAGCCCCTCTTGCACGAACGTCGTCGCCAGATAAACGGGCGGCACGACGGCTCCAAAAGGGTTATGCTTGGCCTCGATGCCTTTTACGATTAGCGTGTCTATTTTCATTTTCTCTCCTTAAATTTATCGCTAAAATTTCAAAAATCTTATATCCATCGCCGAGATAAAGCTCATTATACGCTCGTTTCGGCTAGCGAAAAATCTCTCCGCGTCACCGTCAAACGCGATCTTGCCTTTATCCAAAAACAAAATCCTATCCGCGACTTTGCGAGCGAAATTCATATTATGCGTGACGATGACGAGGGATTTTTTCTCTCTGGCTAGGGCTATGACGACTTTTAGCACCTCAGCTTCTAGCTCCGGATCTAGCGCGCTAGTCGGCTCGTCTAGCAGCAAAAACGACGGATCCATCGCTAGCGCTCTAGCTATCGCTACGCGCTGGCTCTGACCGCCAGAGAGTCTGTTTGGATAGGCGTTTTGCTTGTCTGCCATGCCAACCTTGCCCAGTAGCTCGAGGGCTTTATTTATCGCCGTTTGTTTTTCAAGGCCAAGTACCTGCGTCGGTCCTTCGATCACGTTTTGCAAAACCGTTAGATGCGGAAACAGATGAAACCCCTGAAACACCATCCCCGTTCGCCTGCGAAAAGGCAGTAGCTCTTTTGGCGAAATTTTGCCGCCGAATTTTATCTTCTCGCCGTCTAGCTCCAGTTCGCCTTCCTCGGGGATTTCGAGTAAATTTATGCAGCGAAGCATGGTTGATTTACCGGATCCAGAAGACCCCACGATCACCGTAGTTTGCCCATCTGCGATCTCTAGGTCGATGCCCTCTAGCACCTTTTGTTCGCCAAAGCTCTTGGTTAAATTTTTAAATTTTATCGCCATCACACGTACCTTGAAGTTCGTTTTTCTAACTTGCCTTGCAAAAAGGTAAGTAGCGTGCAAACGACCAAATAAATAAGCGCGGCCAGCACGTAAAGTAGCAGCGGCTCGTATGTGCGAGCAGCGATGCGCTGGGCGACCATAAACATATCCACCATCGTTATGGAAGCGGCTAGCGAGGTGTCTTTAACTAGCCCGATGAAGGTATTTGATAGCGGCGGCAGCGATATACGTACGGCCTGAGGCGCGATGATACGGCGTAAAATTTGCGCGTGCGTCATACCTAGCGAGGTCGCCGCCTCCCACTGCCCCTTAGGCACCGATAGGATCGCCGCCCTCACCGACTCGGACGCGTAGGCGCCGACGTTTAGGCTAAAAGCGATGATCGCCGCGCTCCACGTATCAAGCGTAACGCCGATAGAAGGAAGCCCGAAAAATACGATAAAAAGCTGCACTAAAAGCGGCGTGCCGCGAAATATCCAAACGTAGCCGCCAAACGTCCATCGTAAAATTTTCATGTTTGAAAGGCGCGCGATAGCGGTTATCACGGCGATAATCAGCCCGTAGGCAAAAGATGCCAGCGTTAGCGGTATCGTGACCTTAGCTAGGGCTTCTAGCATCGGTAGCAGCGAGCTTGAGACAAGCTCGATTATGCGGTTTATGCGTTCCGTGTCCAAATTTACCTCCGTTTTTCGCATTCGAAGCGTTAATTTTATGTATAATAACTATACCCTTTTATTCTTTTCTTCTATAAATATAAATAAACATAGATAAAATAATTACAAAAAATACGATTGGAAGATATAAATTAAAAATACCCAAATTTTCGTATGAACCAAAAAGCGGCAATATTCCCTTGGCTTTCTTTTGCAATTCATCGTTTAATAAAGCCAGATAGTCATTCCATACGCTCAAAAGAGCAATGAATTGAAAAAGCGTTATAAATAGCAATATTTTATTTTGTCTTTGGTCCATTTTTGAGCTCTTTTTAATATATAACCTAGAAAGATAATCTTTAAAAAATGCTACATATTCGTTAGAACTTTTTATCATATTTTCAATATTCCATCTATCTTCTATCTCATAGTAAATTTTACAATCCCCTTCTATAGATAATTTAAATTTTTGATTAAATATATTTAAGTTTTCTATCTTATTAATAACGACATCTATTTTATCGCCGTATTCAACTATTCTAGAAATAGAGTTATCCTTTAAAATATCATCGTTGTAAGATTCTAATATCAAATTTATCTGTTTTGAGAGATAAAACCAAAGATACTGCATTTGAAATTGCACAGGCATATATCTATATTTATCTCTAGTATTTCTTATAATGATTGTATGAAATCTACCGCTAAATAAATACAAATCCTTTACGATACCTTTCTCATCATAGGTAGCTAGTTCTATGGGCTTATAGTTATTTTGATTTCTTTCGGCCATAAAATTTAATTTTAAAAAAGCTTGTGAATAAAGAAAGTATTCATTGGCGCTTACATTATCCAGAAGTACTACATTGGTTATATTTCCACTATTATTTATTATTTTAAAATTATCGATAGGAAGTTCTAAAGAAAATTTTTCATAAATAAAATTACGTATATTTTCACATAATTTAGTTTTTAAAGATAAAATACACGGGAGAACCAAAGAGTTATTATTTTCTTTAACAAAGATATTTCTTATACAATTATATAAATCGGTTTTACCTTGCGAGTATTCGGTTACTTCTTTAACTTCGTTTTTAGGAATTAAAATTTCAAGCTCGTATATAATAATAAACTGACATAATCTGTAATCAAATAATAAGAACACATTTAGTCTACCGTTTTTAAAATATCTTGATATATTTATTCTATCATTAACATTAAATTCTTCTCTCTCGATTTCTTCGCAAAATTTGTCGAAATTAATCTCGTAGTCTATATTCAATCCAACTATTGAATTATATAAATTATATAATTCATCCATAGTGGATTTCCAGGTCGGTATATTGCACGGTCTTATGCCGCGCTTAATATCATCCGAATCTATTTTAAGTTCAAATATTTTTAATAGAGTTTGAATTTTTATTTCTACAGGCTGAATAATGTGAATTCCTACCTTTATCATAGAAATCCCTTATTTTTATTATCTAAATACTCCTGCCTCAAAGGCTCTTGCGTATAGTCTATTAAAATTTCTTCGCCTTTATTTATGGTTTTTAGCGTCTCTATTCGCAATGGATTATAGTAAATTTTTACATTTGGATTATCTGAGTGATTTATATAACTATATTTTGTTCTAAATGCCCTGACCAATAAAGTACTCGTATCTAAAGCATTCCACTCCATAAATATATAGTTTTGATATTTTCCTAATTTTACGATATCGACTATCTTATCATATTGCCCCCAGTCCATCACCTGGCCATCTAAAATACAAAGTATTGTCCTTGCCTCTAATTTTCTATCCGCAAATAAGCCAAAACCGTGTATTTCGCTCTTTTGTATATAAGAAAATGAAATATTATTTACAACTGTTTTTCTAATAAATCCTATATCTTTAGTTACATCGTCTAACATCTATTGTCCCAATTATTGTACTAGCTTGGTATATACTAAAAAATTATACGATATAACCAAGCCAATATATAAATTTTATTCGGAGATATTTTTACCGAAATATTTTTCGGAGATTTCTTTTAGTTTGCCGCTAGATTTTAGTTCGCCAAGAGCCTTATTTATCTGCGCGATTAGCTCGGCGTTATCCTTGTGCGAGAGCGCGGCGGTAGGTATCGCCTCTCCGGTAAATACGACCTTGATAGGCGCGTTAGGCCTTTGCTTGACGTAATCAAGAAAGGTCACGTCATCGTTTATCGTAGCGTCCGCGCGCTTTTGGGCGATTAGCTCTACGCCCTTGCTAAAGCCGTCTACGACGACAATCTGTGCGCCGTGCTTTTCTGCTATCTGCGCCCAGTTGCTAGTGGCCGAATGCGCGCTTTTCTTGCCTTTTAGATCGTCAAAGCCTTTGATGTCTTGCGTATCTTTGTGAGTTATCAAAACCGCGCGAGGAACGGTATAAGGCTCGCTAAATTCATACTTTTTCTTTCGCTCGTCGGTGATGCTTACTTGGTTAAACACCACATCTGCCTTACCCGCGTCAAAAGCCGCTAGCATCGCGTCCCACGGAGCTTCGACGAATTCGACTTTAAGCCCTAATTTATCGGCGACGGCTTTTGCGATATCTACGTCGTAGCCGGTTAGTTCGCCCTTTTCGTCGTGGAAAGAATACGGCGAATACGTGCCTTCGGTCGCGACCTTTAAGACGCCTTCTTGGATGGTTTTTGCGTTTGCGTTAGTTAAAAGGGCTAAGCCCGCCAAAGTAAGTAGAGAAGATTTTAGTAAGTTTTTCATTTTTCGTCCTTTTTAAATTTATCGTTAGCTATTCATTTAAAAAGGCTCGCGTATGCGGATTGAGTAAAATTCTTTTTAAATGTTTAGCGACTTGCTAAGCACTTAAAAAGAAATTCGTGCCTAGCGCCCTAGCTTTTCGTCTCGCAACAACACATGTCGCACATATCGCTTTTCATGATGCACCTTTCGTTTTAATTTTAAACGACGATTTTATGCAAAAAAAGTTTAAGATAAAATAAAAATATATCAAAACCCAGCTTTTGCATAAACTAAAACTCCGTTAATTTTACGCCACACGACTTTGAGATGGGCGCAAGATAGGCGGCTAAAGTCTAATCAATCTGCTAACGGCGGCAAATCTGCCTTGCCGCCTCTAAATTTAAGCCTAAATTTACTCCGAGATATCCCTGTTAAAATACTTCATCGAAATCTCTTTTAGCTTGCCTTCTACTTTTAGCTCGTTTAGA
>CAURWB010000022.1:0-30088 GCA_963528245.1 uncultured Campylobacter sp.
CCTTTACGCCGCTATCGCGCAAATTTTCAGCATGCGCGTGTCCTTGCGAACCAAAACCTATCATCGCCACGGTTTTGCTTCTAATCAAGCTTAAATCGCAATCTTTGTCATAGTAAATGCTTACTGCCATATTCTCTCCTTTTAAAAAATTTGCGAGATTATACTATTTAGTCGCTAAAATAAGCTTAACGTATGTATTTAAGTTTTTTAAAAAGCCTTTTAGTGTAGAATTGTCACTTACGAAATCTCGATGCAAAGTGTAAAAAATGAATGAATCAATTTATAAACATATAAAGGCTCTTCCGCCGCTTGACGATACGATAATAAAAATTCAAACCGTTTGCTCGAACGACAATAGTTCGCTTAACGACCTATCTCAAATAGTCGAAAAAGACCCGATGTTAACGGCAAATATACTACGCTCGGCAAACTCTCCTCTTTATGGATTTAGCAGAGAGATTACTACGATATCAAGAGCCGTTACGCTGTTTGGCATGGCAACCATACGCGGATTTGCTCTATCGAGCGCGGTTAAAAAAAGCTTTAAGATAAATTTAGATCCATACGGCATCACTAGTCAAGATTTTTTAAATATTTCTATAATGCAAAATGCTCTAATGTATAACTGGTATTCAAAAATCAACGCTAGCGAGCTTACCGTTTTAAGCCCCGCCTCTTTTATGTTAGAAGTGGGTAAAATCGTCATCTCAAACGAGCTAAACGAAACAGGAAAAGCCGATGACTTTAAGGCAAAATTAAAAAATATTTCAAGCCCTTTTGATTTATCTGAGCTAGAAAACGAGATCGTCGGCATCTCTAACGAAACCGTAACGGCTAAAATTTTCGAACAATGGAACCTTGAACCTGAGCTTGTCGACGCGATTTTGTATTCAAACAACCCAGACGATGCGCCTGAACACATAAAAAGCTACTCAAAAGCACTTAAAGTCGTAAAAAATGCTGTCAATATCTTTAACCAACTAAACGACGACAATCTGCAAAATACGTTAATGTGCCTCGACGAATACGGCTTTGCGCAAGATAAATTCCTAGAAGCCGTTGCAAAAGTCAAAGCGAATTTGTGAAAGATTTTTTAATCAAACTACTTGACGGAGTGAGCGAAAAGGAAGTCGCCTCCTCCGATAAAGAAATCCTACGAAATTTACTAAATTTAAAAGCCGCAAGCCACCACAAAGATCGCTACTACCTAAATAACGGCTTTGTTTGCGGCAAGCTAGATATAAGTGCAAACGGCACGGGTTTTTTGGCGCCCTACGATAAACGCTTTAAGCAAGATATAATAATAGAAAATAAAAATTTAAACGCCTCACACTACGGCGATATCGTGCTGGCAAAACTCCTGCCGCTAAAGAAAAAACGCCAAAGCGCCAAGGTCGTGATGACGCTAAAACTCGCCAACGAAACAAGCGTAGTCTACACCAAACAAATAGGCTCTGTAATCCTTGGCGTAAACGTAAAAACAGCGCTTAGCTCGCCGCTAAAGGCCTCGCAAAAATCGCTAAAAATGCTGCCGCCCGGCACTCTACTAAAAATCGGCAACATAAATAACGAAATAGTCGAGGTTATCGGCAACATAAACGACCCGCTCAGCGACGAAAAAATTTCGCTCGCCGTATTTAACAAAAATGATGAATTTAACGAGGAATGCGAAGCCGAAGCGATCGCATGGGGCGACGAGGTCGATCCCCTGATGTACCCGCAGCGAGCGGATTTGCGGGATTTGCCATTTTGCACGATAGATCCCGTCGATGCCAAAGACTTTGACGACGCGATATATTTCGACGAGAAAAAACGCGAAATTTACGTCGCGATCGCCGATGTGAGCGAATACGTCACGCCATACTCTCCGATAGACGCAGAGGCTAAAACGCGCGGATTTTCTATATATTTTCCGCACAAAGCCGTGCCGATGCTACCGCGAAATTTGAGCGAAAATATCTGCTCTCTCAAGCCAAATGCCGCGCGCCTTGCGTTTTGCTTTAAAATCACGCTAGGCGAAGATGGCGAAGTCGCAAAAGAAGAGCTCCTAGAGGCCGTTATCGTCTCACAAAGACGCTTTAACTACGACGAAGTAGATCAAATTTTACGCGGCGAACACGAAGATGAAATCGGTTGGATAAAACCTCTTTTCGCGCTCACTTCGCGCCTACGCAAAAAACGCCTGAAAAACGCGTTCGACTTTAGAACACAGGAGCTTCGTATGGCCCTTGACGCAGACGGCAGGCTTGCTTCTACGAGGTTTGAAACCGATACCGACTCGCACAGACTAGTCGAAGACTGCATGCTGCTAGCCAACGTCGCGGCGGCAAAACGCATCGGCAAAGGCGTTTTTAGAAATCACGGCTCGCCGGATCTGCGAAAAATACAAATTTTACTCGAAGACCTCGGCGCTCTAGGCTTTGACTTCATTTATGAAAGCGATATTGCAAATTTGGTTCGCAAAATCCAGGCCCAAGCCGACGCCGTAGGCAACCGCGAGGAGATCGACAAACTCATCATAAAATCGCAAAAAAAGGCCGAATACGGTGCGCAAAATTTAGGCCACTTCGGACTGGGATTTGAGCGCTACACGCACTTTACGAGCCCGATCCGCCGCTACTCCGACCTCACGCTACACCGCCTTTTAAAGGCCAGGTTGCGTAACGACGAGAAATTTTTTAACTACCTGCTTTTAAATATCGAAGCGACTTGCTCAAATTTGAGCGAACTAGAGCGCGAAGCAGACAGGGTCGCGTTTGACTTTATGGATAGGAAATTCGCGCGCTGGGCGAAAGAGCGCATCGGACAGCGATTTAACGCCTATATCAGCGAAAATCAAAACGTCGCGGTCGCTAAGCTAGACGACGAGATAAAGGGCGCTAGGATATTTTTGGGCGCGTACGGCGTAAATTTGCTACAAAAAGTCATCGTCGAAATCACGGACGTAAATATCGCGACGGCTGAAATTTTCGGCAAAGTAGTAAAGAAAATCGATGTATAGAAAAGAGCTAGAAGCCGCGCTAAATGCGGCTAAATTTCCAAATTATTTTTTGCTTTACGGTGCGGACGAATATCAAATCGAGCTTTTTGCAAAGGAAATTTTAGCTAAATTTAAAGATTTTGAAATTTTGAGCCTTTACTACGACGAGTATGATTTTGACGTTGCGCGAGTGCATCTTTGCGAGCCTTCGCTCTTTGGCGACAGTCCGCTTTTGCACGTAAAAAGCGATAAAAAAATACCCGCAAAAGAGCTAAAAATCCTGATAGAAGGTTGCAAAAACGGCGGAGTATTTATTTTTGAGCTTTTTGAGCCCGACGCGAAAGCCGTTTTTGATACGCAAAAGGCTTTCGGGGTAAATTTTGCGAGATTTTTTAAACCGGGTTCGCCCGAAGAAGCCGTAAATTTACTCGGCAGGCAAGCCGCAAAAATGAGCCTAAACATCACGAGAAACGCGCTTTTTGAACTATACCGTATACATAACGAAAATTTATATCTAGCCGCAAGCGAGCTAAACAAACTAGCCTCCCTAAACGAACCCGTAAACGAAAATATCGTAAGAAGCTTGGTTTTTTCGCTATCAAGCGTGAGTTTTGACGACTTTTTCGACAAATTTATAGCGCTAAAAGATATCAGGGCCGATTTTTTCTCATGCGCGGACGATGGAAATTTTAATGAAATTTTGTTTATAAACTCGCTTTACCGCGCGTTTTTTAGACTTTTTAAACTACACGCAGGCATAAAAATAACGGGGCAATTCGACATCAAAGAAACGCTCGGCTACGCGCCGCCACCAAACGTCGCAAACGAACTAAAAAGGCAGTGTCTGGCGGTAAATTTAAAAGCGTATAAAGAAATATTTACCGCGCTAAATTTGGCGGAATTTGAACTAAAAACAAACTCTATCCTCGATAAAAAAACTTTTCTGCTCTCCTGCGTGCTGGGCCTACAAAATCTTATCGGCAAAAACAGCAAATATTAAGTAAAAAAAAGATAAAATCAGCTCTTGTCGAAAGACTTCCTTGCCCGTTTGCAACCGCGCAAACGAGCTTAATACCCACAAGGAGAATCAATGAAGCACTACGAGCTTTTATTCATTTTGAAGCCTACTTTGACGGAAGAAGAAGTAAGCGCAAAAGTTGATTTCGTTAAAGAAATCCTAACCAAAAACGGCGCAAATATCGCGTCTGTGCAGTCTATGGGCACTAGAAAACTAGCCTATACCGTAAAAAAATACGAGCGCGGAACTTATTTCGTCGTGTATTTCGAGGCACCGACTCAAGCTATCGCAGAAGTCGAGCGTATTATCAGAATCAACGAAGAGATCATCAAATTCTTAACGGTCAAATTTGAAAACAAAAAAGAGATCGCCGCTTGGGAAAAGATGAGCAAGGGCATCAAACTAAATAAAAAAGAACCGAAAGTCAAAGCAGAAGAAGCTCCGGCAACGCAAGAATAAGGACGAAAAATGTTTAATAGAGTCGTTTTGGTAGGAAATTTAACACGAGATATCGAGCTTAGATATACGACCGCGGGCGCAGCCATAGGCAACAGTGCTATCGCCGTAACGAGAAAATTTAACGTAAACGGCGAAAAACGCGAAGAAACGTGCTTTATTGATATAACATTTTTCGGAAAACAAGCGGAAATAGCAAACCAGTATCTTTCCAAAGGCTCAAAGCTTCTAGTCGAGGGTCGCCTAAAATTCGACCAATGGACGGACAATAACGGACAAAATAGAAGCAAGCACACGATCAGCGTGGAAAATATGGAGATGCTAGGCGGAGGACAACAGCAAGGCGGATATAATCAAAATAGTAATCAAGGCTATCAGCAAGGCGGTTACCAAAATAACGGCTACGGCGGCTATCAAGGTGGACAAAATCAGCAAAATAGCTACGCTCAAAGCGGCACACAAAGGCAAAATTTTAATAAACCGCAGCAACAAAAGCAACAGCCAAAAGACGAATACTATGGCGATAACGTCCGAGAAATAGATATAGATGCCGACAAATACGATGACGGCGACGAAACCATACCATTTTAATTAAGGAAAAAACGATGGCTGAAAAAAGAAAATATTCACGCAAATACTGCAAATTTACAGAGGCAAAGATAGATTTTATCGACTACAAGGATACTTCGCTTTTGAAATACTGCTTGTCAGAGAGATTTAAAATCATGCCAAGACGCCTAACAGGAACGTCTAAAAAATACCAAGAGATGGTCGAAAAGGCTATCAAGCGCGCTCGCCAAGCAGCTTTGATACCTTACGTAGTCGATCGCGACGACGTAGTAACTAATCCTTTTGAAGGACTATAATTTTGAGCCCTTTTTAGGGCTTATTTTTTAAAATTTTATTTCCAGCCCCCTACATCACTTTTCTAAGCTTAACAAGAAAAAAGTACAAACCATATTTAAAATATACCCAACTAGGTTTAAATTAATTTTTAACTACAACTTACATTACTGCCCCAATATCTCATATTTTATTTAATAAAAATTATAGAACTCTTTTTATGTCTTTACCATTGTTACGTCCAAACTATTGCCGTCTTTTAGTATATCTTTTTATTGGCTCCCACCATGATACCATCTCCTCCGTTTGCGTCTATGAGTATATTTTCGGCATTTCTATCGCCTGTTAAGACATGATCTATCTCGTTTAGTTCCAGTATGTTTGATTCTACCAATACTTTGTTTTGTAGGAAAGATACTCTACCTTCATCTACCAGCCAAGTATTTAGTTTAAGAAGATCTTTGGTAACCATGTCGTTTCTTTGAGCTATGGTCGAAAGAGTATCTCCGTTTTTTACTTTACATTCCTTTACTTCCCAGATCCAGCTCTTCGCCCGTTCTTATCAGGATATTGGAAAGTAGGAAAGACGCCTGGGGTATCTTATCGATCGCATTTCTTATCTCTAAAAATGTTAGGCATAGCGTTTATGACCTCAAATATTTCAGTGGCTTGTTTTACGCTACCTACCTCGGAGGCTGTTTTTATGGCAAGTGCATTTTTGTTTTTTTTCGAGTGCAATTCTTTGGATAAAATCAGAATTTAAAACCGTGCTAATATCTACTTTGCTTAAATCCCTAGTTTGAACATATCTTGCGTACTCGGGAAATATCTTTTTGCAAAAATTTCCATTGCTGCCTTCTAACTCTTTGAGGATAAATTCCTCTTTGGTTATTTTGCCGTAGATGGTAGGAGTGTAGAGTTCAATTTCTTTATTGGTATAATGATCAATAAATTGATTAATAATTTCTTCTAAATTATTTAATAGATAATCTGTGCCATATGATACAATCGTAAATAAGCTTGTTGCTCCAACTACTGCCAATCCTGTTGCCATTACACCAGTTCGCAAAAGCAATGTTGCTCCAGCAACAATCGCAGGCGCCAAAGTCGTAGTTGCCCAATAAGATGCATAATATTTTATAGTATCTTTTGTGGTTGTTGAAGCAATCATATAAACTATGCTGCCATCTTTATTTTTAGATATATTTATTGTTAAATCAGCTACCAACCCAGTAACAAATCCTACTTTTGCAACAAAAGTGGTCCCATTTTTTGCAAATTCATCTCCTTTATTTAAAGTTTGAATCAGCGCACTAGATGTATCAAAAACATACCAGGAACTCTTCTAATGTCTTCTTCTGTAAAAACTTTTTGTTTTGTTACTATCCTTGCTGCTTAGCATTATTGTCTCCTTATATTAATTTAAATCTAACCGAATTATCCATTACGGCTTTAGCTCTTAGCTCATTTGAACCAAATCTAAAAATACTTTTATTTCCAGATATATCAACTAAAGAAAATATAAATATATCTAGTTTAATATCATCTTCTGCACATTTAATTTCCAGGATATTTTTCCATCCGTTGCATACGCAAAATTCTTTATTTTGACGAGCGCTTGTGTCAAGTATGTATATAGAACCTAAGTCAAATTTATTTCCATTAAAGGATATCAAATGTTTATTTGTTAAATATAGACCTTCGTGAATCCAATTGGTTATAAAAAGATATACCAGTAAAATGCAAAAAATATAAAAAAAATAATACATGCTTTTGCAAATGCGCTTTGTTGCTCAAAATTTTGCCCAAAAAACAATGTATATAAAAATATTACAATACAAAGCAAGGCAAATAAAAACCTAACAAAGTGCTCTTTAACGTGATTTCCTTTATATCGGCAGATAATGTACTCATCCTTATCAAGCTCAATATTTTCAGGCAAATCCATAAACTCGTTATCATCTTTTTCCATCTCACCCCACCCAACTTCAATTCCAATATTTTACCCTTGCCTGCCTTAAACTGCATTTAAGTTATAATCGGTATTTATTTTTAAAATATTATTGATTGTTAAGTATTTTTAATGCTTTATTAAGAGTCATTGTGATTAAATTTAGGCCTAAATTTAAGAGTAGTTAGGAAAGTAGAGTTTGCGAAGGGTATCTTTTTTGTTTTTTATTATTTACTTATTTGGTATGTCCTTATCCGCCAAATCCGTATCCTTCTCCTCCCTTGCTAAATCTCTAGAATCTACTAACCCATCCATCCTATCTTCTAAGTTTCAAACCTTACTAGCAAACGAAGAAATAAGATCAAACCTATATCTCAGGCTAAGCATAAATAGCAAATACTAAGAAATACGCACGCTCAATAAAGTTTGAGTAAATTTTAGCGGCGATTTCGTTCTATTGTTTGTAAAGCGTCTTGTCGATTTTAGCAAAACACTATATAGTCTTTTTCTGTCTTTAAGATTGCTGAATGCAAACTCTGTTGCGCCATGCTCGCTACTTTTAAGAATATCGGTAAAATCATGGCGTTTGTGCTTTACAAAATTTTTAAATTTTCTTGATCATAAATGAAATTTTAATCGTAAATTGATGATATTAAAGTAGAAATTTAGCCCCACTACCGAGGCTAAATCTAATCAAATTTTGTAGTTATTTTGTGACAAACGCATTTTTTAGCACGTCTTCGATGACGTCCACGGGGATTATTTGCATATCGTTTTTGACGTCTTGCGGGATGTCGCCCAGATCTCGTTCATGGTTTTTGCGCGGTATTAGAGCGGTTTTGATACCGGCCTTATGCGCTGCGATGAGCTTTTCTTTTAGTCCGCCGATAGGTAGCACGCGGCCGCTTAGCGTGATCTCGCCCGTCATCGCCACGTCGCTTCGCACTTTGGTATCCGTCAGGATCGAGGCGATCGCTGTCACCATCGTGATACCGGCACTCGGGCCGTCTTTTGGCGTAGCGCCCTCCGGCACGTGAATGTGCAAGTCATAACGGCGATATACTTCGCTAGCGCTAGGCTCTTTTTTCACGCCATCTTTGATGTCGTCCGGCAAGCTTGGGATGATTTTGGCCGGCACTTTTATCTTTTTGGCATCGATTAGCACCTTGACAAGGCTAAACGCGATATACGCACTCTCCTTCATCACGTCGCCCAAAGACCCCGTGATCTGCAGACTGCCTTTGCCCTGTATGCGTATAGCTTCGATCTTTAGCACGTCACCGCCCACGCTCGTCCACGCTAGCCCGTTTACTTGACCGATCTGCGGCTTTTTGTCCGCATGCTCGATCTCAAAGACCTTTTTTTCTAAAAACTCGTTCAAATTTTTAGTCGTCACGGTTATCTTTTGAGCTTCACCCTCGAGTAGCCTTTTTGCCGCCTTTCTAAAGATATCCGCCAGACGGCGGCGTAGATTTCGCACTCCGCTTTCTCGCGTGTAGTCCGAGATGATGAGGCTTAGCACGTCTTTACCCAGAGTTACTTCGCTCGGCTTTAGTCCGTGTTTTTTGAGCTCTTGGGGGATTAGATATTTTTTCGCTATCTCAAATTTTTCCTGCGGGGTGTATGAGCTAAGCTCGATAAACTCCATCCTATCGCGAAGCGCTGGCGGTATGGCGCTAACGTCGTTTGCCGTCGCGACGAAAACGACCTTACTCAGGTCGATATTAAAATTTAGGTAATAATCCCTAAATTTGTTATTTTGCTCGGGGTCTAAAATTTCTAGTAGTACCGCCGTCGGGTCGCCGCGGAAGCTCCTGCCGACCTTATCGATCTCGTCTAGTACGACGACCGGATTCATCTGCTTTGCTTCGATTAGACCCTGCACGATACGACCCGGCATCGCACCGATATATGTACGGCGGTGTCCGCGCAGCTCGTTTACGTCCTCAAGGCCGCCCAGCGCCACGCGCACTAGCTCGCGTTTTAGCGCCTTTGCGATGGAGTTTGCTAGGCTTGTTTTACCAACTCCTGGAGGCCCCGCAAAGCACAATATCGCGCCGTTGTTTACCTTGCCCGCGACGCCTCGCAGCTGTAAAAGCTCACGCAGAGCAAAATACTCCTCTATCCTATCTTTTGGTCTTTCAAGCCCGTAGTGATCGGCATTTAGCTGCTTTGCGACCTCTTGTACGCTTAGTTTTTTGTTGGCCAGGTTTTCAAACGGCACCTCCACGACCCAGTCGAGGTAGCTTTGCGTCGTGTTGGCGTCGGCGGAGTCCGGATGCATGCGCGATAGTTTGTCGATTTGCTTTTTTATCTCCTTATACGCATCCTCGCCCATAAATTTTTTCTTAGCTTCCAGCTTCTTGCAGTACTCCTCGATCTCCTCCTCGCGGCTCGTGTCAGAGCCGAGTTCTTGCTGGATCTGCTTTAGTTGCTCTTTTAGGAAATACTCCTTATTTACCTTATCGATCCTTGAGTGGACTTTGTTTTTTATCTCGCGCTGGAGCTTGTTTGCCTCGATTTCCTCGATGACGTAGTCGATGAGCTTTAGTAGCTTTTGCTCCAAATTTTCCTCGATAAAAAACTCGTACGCCGTTTTTTTCTTTAGCCTTAGCGAGCTTAAGATAAGATCGCAAACGCGGCTAGGCTCGGCGCTTTCCTCTATCGTTTTTAAAAGATCAGGCGGGAAAAAGTGGCTAAGCGCAGCCAGATCGCGCACCTTTTCGCAAAGTACCGTTAGTAGAGCGTCGCTTTTGGTGTTTTCGGGTCTTTTTTCGTGCAACACGTCTACGACGGCTTGCAGCGGCTTTGAGGAGACTTTTGAGACTATGCGGCCTTTGCTAGTTCCTTGAAATAAAATTTTCACTCTACCGTCTGGTAGCGGTACTCGCCTCATCACGGTGCCTATTACGCCGGCGTCGTAGATGGAGTCAAATTCTCGCGCGCCTTCGTTTTGCGCTTTCGTCGGTACGACTAGGATGGAACTTTGCGACTCGAGAGCCAAATTTAGCGCTTCGATATTTTCCTCGTCGCTCAAAAAAAGCGGCGTGATCATAAATGGATATAAAAACAGCTCGTCCTCGACGATAACGGGTAGCTGCGCCGGGAACATTTTTGATTCGTAAATTTGCAAATTTGGCTCCTATTCAAACATTTTTCTATACCACGGAAGCTGCGGAAGCACGATATTTGCGTCGTTTAGCGGCGAGGCTTGCATCTTTTCTTTATAAATTTGCGCCGACTCGTCCCTGCCAGTGCGCTCGTAAAGATCGGCTATCTGCACGTCTAGGTTGTATATCGCGAGCTTAAATTTAACCAGCATAGTTTCGATCAGCGGACGATACTGCGTGTTTGGGTAAATGTAGAGAAATTTTTCTATCTCGGCGATACTGTCTTGCATTAGCTTTTGGTTTCGATTGGGTTGCGAGAATGAGTCAAAATTCGCTTTTATTTTTAAATACTGCGCAAATTCGCTCCTAGGGCCGCCGTCGCCGTATCTTTTAAGGTATTCGTCTAGGTAAAAATTCGCCATCAGATACTCTTCGTCGTTAGCGTGAGCTTGGGCTAGGATTAGTAGCATTTGCTCCAAAAGCGGGCTAGCTACATGCTCGCTAGACATCGCCGTATAGTGTTTGTCGGCGCTTTCTAGATCGCGATTTTTGATATCGCCGATGATCTCAGAGTACCACTGGTCGGGCGTTAGATTATAAAGCTCGGTGTATTTGTCGGCACAACCGCCAATTAAACAAACAAAAAATACCGCAGATAAAAATTTGATCAAATTTTTCATACGTTCCCTTAAATTTTAAATTTTTTAAAACGGACTATTTTACCATTGTTTTTATTGCTTTTCGGTAAATTTGATTTCATTTTATGCTTAAAAATAGGAAATTTTGGATACAATTCGCGTAAAAAAGTAAATATTTAATTAAGGAGATATATATGATTTTCCAAGTCAAAAGTCCGATTTTAGGCTTTGAGCATATTAAAAGTTATGAATTAAAAGAACTGGATCAATTTTTCATAAAGCTTCAAAGCATGGACGATGAGACGTCTTTTACCGCGATAAATCCGTATGCTTTGAGAAATTACGAATTTGAGATACCGACGTACTATCAGGAGCTGATGGACATAAACGATCAAAGCGAACTAAGGATTTATAATATCATGGTCGTTAGCACCCCGATCGAGACGTCAACGGTAAATTTCATCGCTCCTATCGTTTGCAATATGACAAATATGACGCTATCGCAGGTAGTACTTGACGCATGGGCTTATCCGATGTACAAACAGGCCGAAAAAATTTCAGATTTTATAGTAAAGTGAAAATTTTAAGGAATGCCAAGTGAAAAATTCTAAACTTTTTCTAGTTGCTTTTTTTCTACTGAGCACAAGCAATGCTTTTGCTATAAAGGATAAAAATCAGCTAGAACATAATTTAGTATCTGCATCATCCAGTAGATATCTAGACAATAAAGAAACCGCCAACCTTCAAAAAAGAGTCATAAATGAAGAGGTAATAGACCAGTACGGCATTAAAAGACTAGAAGAAAGAAAGATAATATACGGCGATATAGAGACCATCGGGGCCTCCGTCTTAAGAACCGTGGGCAATAGCTCCCAAGGATACGGCTATAATTACAGGCCTATTTTAAGTTCCACTACGATACATACGTCAATTACAAACGTTGTATTTGAAAAAGAGGATACAAGCTATAGCTTAAACTCATCAAAAGCGACTTTTGACTTTTCCGATAGGAAAAATACCGACGGAGCAAGCATAGCAAATAATATAGTAGGAAAAAGAGTTGTTTATGCTAGACTTTATTGGGCCGGAAGTTTTTCTTTAGGTTGGAGTATTTCAAACGATAACACGGCTAGAGATAAATACTTTGATACGATAAAAAACTTCAATACGATAAGATTCGGAACACCAAAAGGATACTATAATATTACCGCACACGAAAAAGATACGTTTTGGTTTGGGTCGCTCTCAAGTAGGGGCATGAGATTTCAATATCAAACAAGCGCTGACGTTACCGAGCTAGTAAAAGAGTCCCTAGGAAATACCGTAGCGAGCAGAACTTTTAGCGCAGGAAATATAAAAACTCATGATGGAATACCTCCGGGCCTATATTCATACACCGACGGCAAATGGTTTAACAATCTACAATCCCCTAGATACGGAGGATGGGCACTAGTTATCGTATATGACTTTGGTAGCAAAGACGGTAAAAAAATAAAACCCAAAGGCGTCAATATATTTGACGGCATCAAGCTACTAACGCCACTAGATTTAAACAAGGGAGCTAGCAGAAGCGCAGACATAACGGTTAGCGGCTTTTATACTCCAGTAAACGGCGCGGTAGTTTCCTCTCTTACCACTCTTTCATTCGGCGCAGCGAGCGAGATCTCCGCCGAAGACATAGAGATTAGAAAAGATAGCCATTCGCCGTATAGTTCAATTTTTGATAGTACCCTAAATCAAAAAGGCGACCAGTTTAACTCCACTATATCTAAATTTAATAAGCATTTAAACCCTAGCAAAAAATATAACGCGAGTATGGATTTAGATACATACGATATTACCGGAAAACTTACCAACAAACAAACGTCTGCCGACATACGGCTAACTGCAAAAATAATCAAAAGACCTGGCGGCAGCCTACAAGGTGACGAGGCTACCGTAGGTATGCTGGCATTTTCTACCGATCTGTATGTACCGAAAGTATGCTATATAGAAAAGCTATATGTTAGAGACAAAAATAAAACCAGCGAACAAGACTTTGAGCCCGTTAGCACCAATGCCGGCAAAAAAACTACCGCAAAAAAGGGAGACACGCTAAGAGTTAGGCTCCAAATAGTAAACAACGGAAACGAGGAGGCTCAAAAACTATCGATCGGTACTGCATTGGATCCAAAAAATTCGACATATATAAACAATACTACGTTTATAAAACCCGACGTCGGAAGAGGAACAGCCTTTGCCGTAGGAGCGGGAGATAAAAACTTAGATAATACAAATTTACAAACCTATGCCTCAGGTAAGCTAAAATTCCTAGTCGGTCAAGGCGCCGGCGGAGGCAACGGCGGTACAATAGGAAGCCATAATCAAGCCTTTATACAATTTGATACCGTACTAGGAGAAGCTTTTGCTAGAAATTCATACACCGCAAATTTTGAAAATCCTAGCATAAAGCTAGTGTATAAGGGCGCCATAGAAGAGTGCACCGAAACAAAATATCAACTAAGAGTAGGAAGTATAGCGTCAAAAGTCGTAAATAAAAAATTCGGCGCAGTGGGTAATTCTGAAAATTTATTTACGCAACTTGCCGCAAGAAAATTTGATGTTAAATTAGTAAATTTGTTCATAAGCGAAGAAAACGGCAACGAGGTTAAAAAACTTGACAACTTTAACTTTGCTAACGATGTTTATGTGGATGTAATAGAAGCAAATAAACCTTGCAATAGCGCACAAAACGTAATCGAAGGCAATAAAACAATTAAAGTACTAAAAACAGACCTTGCCAACAAAAGTATAATAGACCTAAAAAATATCCTAATCAAAAAAGCTTATCCGAATTTAATATTTAGACTTTCATATGAAGATGCGAAAAATATAGACCACAAAGTTTGTAGTTCGGATTCATTTTCTATAAGGCCGAAGGAGCTGCGAATTTATAATAGGACAACCAATACGACAAATTTTGGAAACATGGTCGGAGGGCGAGCGTATAAAAATATATGGGTACAAGCCATAGATAATGAAAACAATACGGCAGCCAACTACTCGACAAATATAAAACCTATTACGCTTAGAAGATCGACTCTAGTTCCGGCAACTTGTACCGACGGTTTTACGTTTTTAAACGGCATAAGCTTAGAATCGGATACTACCGACGGACTAGGAGAAATAAAAATATCCCAAGGCGGAGGCGCTACTAGCGACTTCGTATATCCAAACATAGGACACGTCGCCATACACGCCAAAGATACGAAGTGGACAAACGTAGATAGAGGCACAGGCGGCAATCCTAGCGACTGCATAACAGATAGCGATACCACAACAGAAGACGCAAACGGCAAGATAGGTTGCGATACCCAAACTAGAGGCGAGCAAAATTTGCTATTCGTACCAAATGATATAGCGGCACAAAATTTAACCGTAACTAATTTTGCCGGCGGAAATATGACATATATGTCAAACGTTGCGCCTATGGGAGCAAACGTAACGTTTGGTCTAACGGCTAGATTAGGCGATGCTGCTAGGACGGTTGCTACGCTATACCATACCGGTTGCTATTCTAGAAATAATAGCTTTACCTTAGGGATAGATCAAATTTTAGGCGACTTTAGAACAAACAACGGCGGTGCGGCAACGCTTGCAGATATTCGAAATGCAATTATATTTTTTGATAACAATCCGCCTAGTTTCGTAAGAAAAGCAAA
Organism: uncultured Campylobacter sp.; assembly: GCA_963528245.1. GTDB lineage: Bacteria > Campylobacterota > Campylobacteria > Campylobacterales > Campylobacteraceae > Campylobacter_A. Next base: position 14,698 of record CAURWB010000022.1, read on the forward strand.
CGCCGTAGCAAACAACGGCGCATATAGCGTAAACGCCAACGCTTTTAACGGCGGCACGGCACCTGTAACTGTAAGGCTAAATTTTGCAAGAAGCGTAAATATACCTAAAAATCCATTTACTTTAAGCAACCAAAACTTAACGATAGGCAGTATATCAGACATTGACGCCGTAGCCGGCGCCGCATACGCAAAACCTACCGCCGTCAGTACGACGCAGTTTTACTACGGCAGAGTATATGCGCCGACATACACCGGCCCTCAAGCGGGATTTAACGAAAATCTATACTACGGCATATATTGTAACGCTTGCAATAACGCCATATATGCTCTAGCCGCAGGCACTCAGCTACCGCAAGCGAGTAATTGGTTTGTAAATACGGCTCATACAAATTTAGCTCAAGGAACGAGCGGGGCACTAGCAGGCGCTGCTACGACTACGATAGCCCCGGCCACTCCGGTTCCGGCAAACGGTATAGGCAACATGAGACTTTCAAGCACCGTAGTAGGTACGGACGTCATCAGTATGCCTGCTTCAATTTGGCTCATATTTGACCCGATAAATGCTTTGGCTGCCGTAAATCGCTTTACCGTTAACTTTACGTCAAATAACGTAAACTGGGGAGGACAAGCGCTAGATAAAAACGGAACGGACGTAGGCGTAGGCAATGTAGTCGGTACGGATGGTAGAAACGGCAGACTAAACAACATCATGGATAAATCAAGCAAGAGAATAGAATGGTAAGAGCAAAAAAGGGCTTTTCTTTGATAGAACTCATACTAGCCATCGTTATTATGGGATTGACGATGGCTGTAGTGCCAAATGTATTTTCTAGAGTATCGGAAAATAACAGCCTAGCCGTAATACAAGAAACAGTAATGGACGCAAAAACGAGACTAGCTATCATCTCTACCGCGGCTTGGAGTTGCACCGGACGGGGCGATTTCCAAAGACTTTCGACTCCGATATTTGGAAATTTGGCAAATTTTTATACCCGAAACGGCATACCGCAAGAGGGAAGAAGAATTTTTTCCAATATAGCAAGAACAGGCGTAGCGTGTAGTCCATGGGAAAACAGAACAGGCGTTTTGAACTCATTTAACGGAAGACGCACGCAGATAAATAGCGCCGCAGGATACGATAGAGATAGCATAATAACGGCAAATTTGGTAAGCAACGTAAATCTCTCGCGAAATATGTCCGGCGCAGCAGACAATGACGTACGGGAGATTGCCGTAACAGCAACCACTCAAAACACTAGAGGACAAGGAAACGGCCATCAGATAATCCTGCGAGCATATTCGGCCAATATCGGCGACGCGCCCGTGATTTTAACCAAGGTCTGGTAGGTAAAATGAAAAAAGCTTTTACGCTACTTGAACTAATGGTCGTTATAGTGATAATAGGACTATTATCGCATATGGGCATCCAAATGACTCTTAATATATATAGAAGCTACCTCCAAAGCAGAGCCATCAATACCCTAGAAACGCAAACCGAATTAGTTCTAGAGCAAATTTCAAAAAGACTTGCCATACGAGTTAGGGGTTCAACAATAGGAAAACAGCCGGCCGCCAACGGAAACGGAGCTTTCGTATCTACGAGCGCGGCGGGGCTAAACAATACCTTTTCTATACTAGAGTGGGTGACGTATAGCTACGAGAGTTTTCAAGATGGAGGATGGAGCGGTTTTGCAGACCTGAGTAGTCCAAATACCGCAATAGCAGCCATAGCCGGAAGCGGAACAATATCGACTCCCGGAAGCAGATTGGCCGTAGCCGCGGCTGCGCCTAACTTCTCAGCTGATCAAAATATAAAAGATCTCACCAGCAATGCAGCCAGCATAGCTAACGGCAATATAGGTATAGTGTTTAAAAACATGAGTCTTAACCCCGCTACTTCTTTTGGCTATAACAGAACGAATGCAAATTCCATAGGCACCATAGTAGCCAATGGTCAAAATAACATACTAAGTATAGCAAACTACAGAGATGCTCTTATCTCGGAACAATACTATTTACTTCATACGGCTTATGCGGTAGTTCCTGGCGTGGCTAGTGCCAATGGAGATTTTAGCTTATTCCTTCATTATAATTTTCGTCCATGGGCAGGACAAGAATACAATAACGGAAACTCAGATCTGCTAGCTACAAACGTAACGAGATTTAACTTTACGGAAGCAAACGGTATTATAGTTTTAAAACTATGCATAAGGGACGGTCGCAGATCACTAGAGCCTGCAGAAGAAGAGACTACTGTATGCAAAACAAAGGCGATATACTAATGAGAAAAGGATTTAGTTTAGTAACGGCGATTATTTTTATAGTTTTGATAGCTACTTTGGCTATGTTTTCGCTAAATACTTCTGCAACTACGGCAAAACAAACATCGGATGTGTTTTTACGAGAACAAGCCGAACTCTTAGCTCAGGGCGCTACCGAGATAGCTGTTTTTAATCTCCTAAACACAAATTTCACGCAAGTAGCAAACTGCGCATTTTTAAACGCGGGCAATCCTACTCCTCTTTTACAAACAACTTTTCCAACCAACAACGTCGCCACCTCTTTATTTACAGTAACAGTAACAGTAAATATGGCACTCGGCACCATAGGAGCTTGCGACGGTACTGCCGGTAGAGGTTCGGCGGTAGTGCCGATACTAACCCCGGAATCCGCCGGAACGGTTATACTAGACGTAGTTGTTACATCGGCAAATGCCAATGTTCCGCCGATAAGAATTCACAGACGCACGATTCAAAAGCTCTAAAATAATACTTTATATGCTATAATGTTAGCACTTTAATGCAAAGGAGAGATGATGAATTTAAGCATCGTAGGTAAACAATTTGACCTAACAGACTCAATCAAACAACACATAGAAAACGCATTTGATGCGCTTAACAAATACGGACTGGATATTATTTCGGGTCGTTGCGTAGTTTCTGCGGACGAAAAAAACGGCAAAAAAGGCTTTAGCGTAGAATTTGCGCTAAATTTGGCAAAAAAAGACACGATCGTAATCCGCCACAAAGATAAAGATCTATACGCCGCAGTTGATCTTGCGCTTGAGCGCGCATCAAAGGTGCTTCGCCGCGAGCACGACAAAAACACCACCGTCAAAAACAAAGACGACGGCAAAGCTGTTAGAGCCTCGATCGCAGACGAGCAGACGAGTGACGGCGAGGTAGATGAGATAATCCCTATGGAGCTTGAACTATACAAGCCGTTAGAGATCGAAGAGGCTATGCAAAAGCTAAAAGATAGCGATGCGCAGTTTTACGTATTTAACGACATGGATGCCAAAATGCGCGTGATATATAAACGCTCTGACGGTAAATTCGGACTTTATTAATCAAATTTAGGCGAGACAACTTCTCGCCTCCTTACTTTTTAAATCCACAAAGATATTAATCAAAATTCAATCATTCTTGTTGCCAAGTTCATAGCGAATTGCTTAAATTTTACAAAATAAATCTCAAATTTCAAAAACTACCAACGATAAAGAAATTTACATAACACAGGTAAACCGCTTTTAATGAAAAGATCTTTAAGCAAGATCATAATTTGAAAAATTTGATGACTCTAGGGAAAATTAGCTACTTTTGTTTTTAAAGGCTAGTTTGTAAAATTATCTAAAATTTTACTTTTTATTGTCAGCAAATACGCTTAAATAATGCAAGTTTTAATATATTGCCGATTTAGTCTCGGCGAGCTTTTACGGCTTTGATACCCAAGTATAAAATTAAAATTTTACGCCGACTCGCCGCAACTTAAAACTACGACAAATTTATACGATACCTAAAACCGTGCCCAGCATTGACGGATTTTTATTTTGCAAGGCTTGCTGTTTTTCTAGCAAGGAGTTACTTTGCAAACTAGCTCGAAGCTCTTTTTCGTATTTGGTCAAAAGATCATCTAGTACGGCTTCAAGCTCATCTCTTAGGCTTTTTTTCATATCGGTATTTAGCCCTAGAGCCTCCATCAGCTCCTCTTTTTTGACCATTAGTTTTTCCTGGATTTTTTGTTCGTTCATCTGCGATAAAAATCCAGCCGCGCCAAGCTCGGTAAGGGTTCTTTTAAACCCCTCGACATCAGGCTCTTTAGAGGTTTTTACCTGCACGGTAGCTTTTTTGAGCTCCTGTTCAAAGTCGCCTTCTTTTGCCGCTTTTGCACTTTTTTCAGCAACTTTTTGCGCAAGCTCGGCCAAAATCTTTTGGATAAATTTTTGCTCTTCGATCGTCATTTCGCATCCTTTATAAAAGATACGTTATCGCAAGCAAATTTTATTCCTTAGCTCTATCTGTGATAAATTTAGCAAATTTATCATCGTCGTTCGGGCAGGCTACGACGTCGTAAAAATCAAATTTTAGCTCGTCCGCGATATGGCGAAATTCCTTTGATAGCTCAAAAACGGTTTCGGAGTTATCGATACAAAACGAGATCGGATAAACGAGCGCTTTTTTATCTTTTATATCGGCTAGCGCTTGATTTAGCGAGGGTTCGAGCCATTTTACAGGGCCTAACTTCGACTGATATGCGAGCAAAATTTGCTTAAATTTAACTCCTCGCTTCTCCAAAATTTCGGTTAAAATTTGAACGTGCCGCTTGACGTGCTCCTCGTAGATATCGCCCGCATCGATCATCTTTTGCGGCAAAGAGTGCGCCGAAAACACCAGCGTTATCTCATCTGCATTTAGATCGCGCGCGCTTTTTTCGATGCCGTCTACTATGATCTCGTTATATCTCTCATCCTCGAAAAATGGCTCGACGATTTTTACTTTCGCCTTTAAATTTAGCTCGGCACGCGCCTTTTCAAAGTCGCTTATACTAGACGATACGGTCGTAAACGAGTGATGCGGATATAGCGGGAAAACGACGATCTCAGAGACCTCCGTAAACTCGGCCAAAACGTCTTTCGCAAAAGGCGGCGTGTAGTTCATCGCAAAGGCTACCGCCGTATCATCGTCTAAAAAATGCGAAATTTTACCGCACAGCCTAGCCGTAAGCTCGCAGATAGGCGACTTGCCGCCGATTTGACGGTAGTTATTTTGCGCGGTTTTTAGGCGCGAGCTAGTTATCATAAACGCCACTAATTTACGCAAAATCGGGCTTTTTATCCCCAAGATATACGGGTCGTTAAACATATTTTTTAAAAAAACTCCAACCTCGCTAAGGTCGTTCGGTCCGCCCATATTTAGTAGCAAAATAAGTCTCATTCGCAAATCTCCTGAGCCTTTAGGGCGTCTTCGAGCGTGCTTAGATCGCTTTTTGCGCCGCAACATGCCTGATAAAACTCGTTTAGTAGCGCTTTAATCGGCAAAACGTCGCCGTAAACCTTTAAATTTTGCTGCCCGTCAAGCGTGTATTTGTTTAGCTTAAGGCCCAGCATATCACCGAAATACACGCCCCCATTCGCGGCAAATTCGATCGTAAAGCGTTCTGCTTTAAAGCGCTTTGAGTTGTGGATACTAGCTAGCGTCTGGTTTTTAAATTTAAGCTGGAAAAGCGAGTCGGTTTCGCTTCTTTTATCGTCGTTTTGGATTGAAACTTTATTGCTAAAGATTATCTCGCTACCCGTTATGAACCTTGCAACATCGATGTTTTGTAAAATTTCAAGCTGCAAATTTACGCCCCTACTAAACCCTCGAGCGATATTTATCGAAAAAATATCTTTTTCTTTGGCGAGTTCTTTTTTTATAGAGGCGATAACGGGATTAAATCTATCTATAAAAGCCACATAAGCGCCTATATTTTGGGATTTAAAGCAGTATTTTAGCTCCCTTATCTCGCCTGATTTGCAAAGCCAAGGATCAAGCATGATAAATTTTATAAAATTTAGGCATTTAGGTATCAAATTTAGATATTTGTGCGTATCAGTGACGATAAGAGCGTCGATGCGCACGGAGTCCAAAAGGTCGTTTATATTATCGTAAAAAGGAATCCGTCCGCAAATTTCGCTATTTTTAACGCCGTCAAAAATCGCCGCCAGCTCGAAGTGTTCGGAGCGACGAAGCTCGTTATAGTAGTGCTTCGCGTCGTTTCCAAATCCTATTATCGCAACTCTTTTTTTCATAATCTTTTTTCCAAAATTTAATGTTTTTTAGGCAATTATAGTCAAAAATAGTAATTAAACGGATAATGCGAGCGATTTTTAAATTTTACCGACGCCTTTTTATAGCGGGCCTCAAACAAGTTTTATCAAATTTATGCTAAAATCAGCCCTATTTTAAAACTTTAATCAGGAAAAAACGATGGATATTAGAGAGGCTTATTTAAATTTTTTTGCAAGCAAAGGTCATGAGATCATCCCGTCCGCGCCGCTAGTGCCAAACGACGCTACGCTACTTTTTACAAATGCTGGTATGGTACCGTTTAAGAGCATTTTCACCGGCGAAGTGCCGCGCCCTACTCCGCCGATCCGCACGAGCTGCCAGACCTGCATCCGCGCAGGCGGCAAGCACAACGACCTAGATAACGTCGGCTACACCGCGCGCCACCACACGTTTTTTGAGATGCTAGGAAACTTTAGCTTCGGCGAATACTTTAAAAAAGACGCGATCGCGTATGCGTGGGAGTTCGTCACGCAGGTGCTAAAACTACCAAAAGACCGCCTCTACGTGACCGTCCACGAGAGCGACGATGAGGCGTTTGCGCTATGGGAGCAGCACATCGCAAAGGAGCGCATTTATAGATTCGGCGATCACGATAACTTCTGGCAGATGGGCGATACGGGACCGTGCGGACCGTGCTCGGAGATCTTTTATGACCAGGGCGGCGAGCACTTTAACACGCCTGAAGACTACATGGGCGGCGACGGCGACAGATTTCTTGAAATTTGGAACCTAGTCTTTATGCAGTACGAGCGCAGTAGCGACGGCAAGCTAACTCCGCTGCCAAAACCGAGCATCGACACGGGCATGGGTCTTGAGCGCGTCACGGCGATAATGGAAGGCAAATTTAGCAACTACGACAGCTCGCTTTTTATGCCGCTTATAAACGAAGTAGCCGCGCTTTGCGGCAAGCCGTACGCGTATGAGAGCGGCGCTAGCTACCGCGTCATCAGCGACCATATCCGCTCTGTGACTTTCCTGCTAGCTCAGGGTACTACGTTTGACAAAGAGGGTCGCGGCTACGTGCTTCGCCGTATCCTACGCCGCGCGATCAGACACGGATATTTGCTAGGTATAAAAGAGCCGTTTATGTACCGTCTCGTCGATAAAGTCTGCGAGCTAATGGGCGGCCACTACGCCTATCTAAACGAGAAAAAAGCGGCTGTAAAAGAGCAAATCAGGCTCGAAGAGGAGAGATTTTTAGCCACGATCGCGAGCGGACTGGAGCTTTTTGAGAGCGAGCTAGCGCGCACGAAAGATATTTTTAGCGGCGAGGCTGCATTTAAGCTTTACGATACGTTCGGATTTCCGCTAGACCTCACGGCTGACATGCTACGCGAAAAAGGACTCAAAGTAGACGAAGCTAAATTTGACGAGCTAATGAGCGAGCAAAAAGCGCGCGCTAAAGCCGCCTGGAAAGGTAGCGGTGATAAGAGCGCAAAGGGTGATTTTAAGGCGCTTTTAGAGAAATTCGGCGAAAACAAATTTAGCGGTTACGAGGAGCTTGAGCGCACGAGTAAGGTTTTAGCGCTGCTTGACAAGGATTTTAAAGAAACGCAAAATTTAAAAGAGGGCGAGCAAGGCTGGGCGATGTTTGACGTGACGCCTTTTTACGCGCAAAGCGGCGGCCAGGCGGGCGATAGCGGCGAGATCGTAGGCGTAGCCGACGTGCTAGATACGCAGAAGTTTTTCGGGTTAAATTTGTCAAACGTCGCGGTTAAAAAAGAGCTTAAAGTCGGCGACGCCGTGAAGCTAAAAGTAAGCGAGCAAAGAGCCGAGATCGCGCGCCACCACAGTGCCACGCACCTGCTCCACTCTGCGCTTAGAAGCGTGCTAGGAACGCATATCGCGCAGGCCGGATCTAGCGTCGAGGCAAACAGACTCAGGTTTGACTTCTCGCATCCAAAGGCAGTGACGGCGGAGGAGCTAACAAAGATCGAAAATTTCGTCAATGCCGCGATTAGCGAAAATATAGAAGCAAAAACGGAGATAATGGATATCGAGGATGCCAAAAACAGCGGCGCGATCGCCCTATTTGGCGAGAAATACGCCGACAAGGTGCGCGTGCTAAGCTTCGGCGAGGTTAGCAAGGAGCTTTGCGGCGGTACGCACGTGGAAAATTTAAGCCAAATCGGCGCGTTTTTCATCACTAAAGAAGGCGGCGTGAGCGCGGGCGTGCGCAGGATCGAGGCCGTATGCTCTAAGGCCGCGCTAAATCTAGCAAAAGCCTGGCGCGGCGAGATAGAAGAGCTAAAAACCGAGCTAAAAAGCGCCGAGCCGATGAATGCGGTAAAAAAACTAAAAGCCGAAATAAAAAGCCTAAAAGATAAAACCAAGCAGGCAAAAGACGCGCACGCGCTGGCGGTAGTGAACGTAAACGAGACAAAGCTTTGCGTCGCGGTGATTGACGGCGGCGACATAAAAGCCACGATAGATGAGTTTAAAAACGAGAACGAAAAGGCGGCGATCCTGCTCGTGCAAGTAAATGAAGAGGGCAAAATCGCTCTGGCTGCCGGCGTGAAAAATGCGCCGTTAAAAGCTGGCGAGTGGGTCAAATTTACGGCTCAAATTTTAGGCGGAAACGGTGGCGGCAAGGACGATTTCGCCACTGCAGGCGGTAAAAACGTACTGGCGATCGAGGATGCGGTTAGGCAGGCGCTAGAGTTTGCTAAAACGAGACTTGAAAAATAAGCTCGCGTCGGTCAAATTTAAGAAAATAGCTTAAATTTGACCGCGGTTTTTGCGGCGTAAAATTTGAGCAAATTTTTGCAAAACCAAATTTAACGCCGCAAAGCAAAATCAAAAATTTGCGTTTTGCGAACCGAGATAAAATTTAAAGGAAAAAATAAGTTTATGAGTTTATTTTATTCGCGCGTTTTGGCGCCGAGTCTTATCGCCGTCAAATTTGCTATAGCGCGAGAAAATTTTAAATCAAAGGGGACAAATGCCCGAATTTAACATAGCTTTTGCAAAGATTAGCAGCGCCCTGCCCTTTATCCACATCCTCTCAGTGGTCGTTTTTATCGGATTTCAAGCAAATTTTTTACTCATCGCTAAATTTTTTATGAAAAATATCGAAGGCGACACGCAAAAATACCAAACGATAATCTCCATGCTAAAGCGCCTAGGCTACGCGATCTACGGCTCGATCGCCGTCATGGGCGTGACGGGCGCGATACTAGCCAAGCAAAACGCGATCAAAAACGCCGATCCGATGTTAAATACGATTTTGACGACTAAATGGGCGATCTGGGGATTTTTGTTTCTAAACGTCATTTACGTCACGTACCGCCTAAACAAAGCCGCAAAATCCCTGCAAAATAGCGAATACATCGAGCTTCACGAAAACCTCATAGTTACGATTTATTACTTCATCCCGCTAAACGTCGCGTTTGCGCTGCTGGCTGCGTATCTGGGCGTATCTTACAGGGAGTTTTGATGATTATTTTGGCTTCGAGCTCGGTTACGAGAGCTAAGGTTTTGCGAGATCACGGCGTTAAATTTGAGCAGGTTTTTTTCGACTACGACGAGGGCGGCATAGATAAAAATTTACTGCCGCACGTTTACGTCCAAAAGGTCGTCGCGGCAAAAAAAGAGCAGTTTTTAAAGGCGAACGAAAACGTAAAAAACGTCGTTTTTGCCGATAGCGTCGTAGTGTGCGACGGCAAAATTTTAGGCAAAGCAAAAGACGAACAAGAGGCGCTAAAAATGCTAAAAATGCAAAGCGGGAGCACCGCCAGGATCGTAACCGCGATGATATTTTTGGGCGAGAAATTCGAGCTTTTTAACGTCAGCTTTGCCGAGTATAAATTTGCCAAATTTGACGAAGCCGACCTACTAAACTATCTATCTGGCGATCTTTGGCAGGGCAAAGCAGGAGCCATGACGATAGAAAATTTCAACAAAAAATACATCCTAAGCCAAAACGGCGAAACTAGCACCGCAATGGGGCTAAACGTGAAAATTTTAAAGGCCTTTTTATGAGAATTTTAGCTTCGATTTTGTTTATTATCTTTGTTTCGCTGAGCGCGGCATTTGTTTATCTTTATTCGCAAGTCACCTTTGACGCGTCAAATATCATCGACTTTAAGCCAAAGCTCACAACTCAAATTTACGATAGAAACGGCGAGCTCATCGCAAATATCTTTGACGAAAACAGAATCTACGTCAAGTACGAAGATATCCCTCCGCGCGTCATCGAGGCGCTAGTAGCTATCGAGGATACGAGCTTTTTCGAGCACGGCGGCGTAAATCCCGAGGCCATCACCCGAGCTATCGTTAAGGATATAAAGGCGGGCAAACTAGTCGAGGGCGCGAGCACGCTCACGCAGCAGCTCGTTAAAAACATGGTGCTAACTAGAGAAAAAAAGCTAACTCGCAAGGTCAAAGAGATGATCATCTCGATGAAGCTAGAAAACGAGCTAAGCAAAGAGCAAATTTTAGAGCGCTATCTAAATCACGTCTATCTAGGACACGGCTATCACGGCATAAAAACCGCGGCCAAGGGATACTTTAGAAAGGAGCTCAACGAGCTCACGCTAAAAGAGATCGCGATCCTAGTCGGCTTGCCAAAAGCTCCTAGCACCTACGATCCGACTCGCCACCTCGACCTCTCGCTAAGCCGCGCAAACAACGTTATCTCAAGGATGAACGCGCTAGGCTGGATCAGCGACGCCGAGTACAAAGCCGCGCTAGTCGAGCAGCCCGTAGTTTTTGACGATACTCTCACGCAAAATAAAGCCCCGTATATCGTGGATGAGGTGCTAAAAGAGGCCTCAAAGCGCTTTGAGGATATAAAAACCGGCGGCTACGTCATCGAAACCAGCGTTGATTTAAAGGTGCAAGATATGGCGTCCGAGGCGCTAAAATACGGCTACAACGAGATACTAAAACGCAACAAAGACGCAAACGCTAGCATCCTAAACGGCGCTATCGTCGTCACCCTACCAAAGACGGGCGAGGTGCTCGCGCTAGTCGGCGGCGTGGACTACGCCAAAAGCAGCTACAACCGCGCCACGCAGAGTACCCGCCAGCCGGGCTCTAGCTTTAAACCTTTCATCTACCAGATCGCCCTAGACATGGGCTACTCGCCGATGAGCAAGGCTGCCGATATCTCAAGAGTCTTTAACGAAGGCAGCCAGTACGAGTGGCGCCCGAAAAACTATAGTGGCGGCTTTCAGGGCTATATCACGCTGCGTGAGGCTCTGCGTCAGTCGCGCAACCTCGCTACGATAAATTTACTCGACGAGATCGGGCTTGATACGGCTTATAAAAAGCTAACCGAGATGGGCTTTAAAAACATCCCTAAAAACCTATCCATCGCGCTTGGTAGCTTTGGCATCTCGCCTTTGGAGTTTGCTAAATTTTACTCGATGTTTCCAAACGGCGGCGAGATCGTGGAGCCAAGCCTGATAAAACGCATCATAAACTATCAAAATTTAGAAGCGGTTTTTGAGCCTGAGCGGACGTTCGTCACCGAGCCCGAGCAGGCATACCTGATGACTGATATGATGAAAACGGTCGTGGAGCGCGGCACGGGACAAAGCGCCAGACTAAACGGCGTGCAAGTAGCAGGCAAGACCGGCACGACAAATAACAACATAGATGCGTGGTTTTGCGGATTTACGCCTGAGGTCGAGGTGGTCGTATGGTACGGCAACGACGACAACACGCCGATGAGAAAGGTCGAGGGCGGCGGACGTACGGCAGCTCCGGTGTTTAAGAAATTTATGGAAAGCTATATGAAGGAGTATCCGCTAAAACAAAAAACCTTCATCGAGCCGGAGGGCGTCTTTCACACTGCGTACGAAGGCCTGATCGAGGTCTATACGAAGATCTCGCCGGTACCGAAACAAGACGCGCAAGATACGCTTATAAAACAAGACGACGAGGGGCTGATTTTTTAAATTTGATCCAAAAAGGCCGGCTAAATTTGAAAGCCCTACCGCGTAAATTTAGCCGCCGCTTCGTCAAATTTTAATCCATTTGCAAAGTAGCTTTTTACTCTTACTTCAAATTTACGCTCAGGTTTTACGGTCAAATTTGACGGCTACTACTACATCCCCAACAGCGACATTTCAAATTTAAACACGGCGTATTTTATGCTTTACAGCCCTTAAGCAAATTTGACAAACAACGACAAAGAAAAAGAACTTAATTTTGACCCGTTTGTCGTAAAAAGATCTACGAATAAACATATAGCGTAGCGTCCGCACAAGCTAAGGCTTAGCGAGAGACCAAAGCGCGCCGTCTATTTACGGCGATCAGACTCAAATTTAGCCCGAGCTTTCAGGCTAAATTTGAGCGGGTTTCAAAAGCAAAAGAGGATAAATTATTCCACGAGCTTCATCTGCTCGGCGCAGATGGCCTTCCACGAGCTTTGCAAATTTGAGCCGACGCACTCCTGTAGATACGGCTTTGCTTCGCTTTCGCGTTTTAGTTTGATGTAGATTTCCGAGATCTGAGCTAGCGCGCGCAGCCTGTTTTCGGGATCTAGGCGCGTATCTACGAGCTCCTGCGCGGCTTGCAACGCCTCGCCTAGTCTATCCAGCTTGCTTAGCGAGCCGATGTACTCAAAGTCGATTTTTGGGCTAAAGGTGGCTATATGTAGGCGTTTTTGCAGATCGATCGCCTTTTTGGCGTAAACCGACGCGTTTAAAAAGTCGTTCGCGCCGTACGTCGCCTCAGCCATGCGGTCGTAGAGCTCGATGACCTTAAAGTCATTTTTGCGTAGCGTCTCGACGGCCGTTATCGTCGCGGCGGCGTCGGTGAGCCTACCTAGCCCCATCAGCGCCTCAAATCTATAAAAAAGCACGGGCGAAACGTCGGCGTACTCCTGCCTAGACGCAATAGCCAGCGCCTCGTCGGCCACGCGCAAGGCGTCGTTATACTTCTGCGTCTTTATCAAAACGGAGGCTAGTTTAATGAGCCACTCCACGCGGTCGAGCATGTCTGGCGCAAGGATATTTTGCGAGGCGAGATCGTGCGCGGCAGCAAAACGAGAGAGGCGCATATAGCAGTCAAAGAGCTTAAATTTAGCCCCGATTTTCTCGCCTACGCCGTAGTTTTCGGTCAAATTTACAGCCGTAGCGCAGTCGTTTTGACGGATGGCTTCACTCGCTAAATTTAGCGCCGCCTGATCCAATACCGCACTAGCGTCCGTATCGTTTAGATCGCGCACGGCCTGGGTATAGCGCAGGACGGAGTCAAATTTACGCTCTTTTAGATAGAGCGCGACCTGCTCTTTTAGCGCCTTGGCGCCGACGTCCGTTTTGCCGTATTTTTCGATTAGCGCGTCGTAGTGATCGTGTAGCTTAGTCGCGTTACTCTCGTCGTTTCTGGCGAAAAATAGCTTATCTAGCGCATTTTGCACGATGGTGGCGTACTGCCCGTCTGCAAACTCACTTTGGTATCTTTTTAGGTAGTCGTAGGCTTTTTGCGTGTCAGGCGTGCCGGTTAGCGCGATGCCTAGGTTTTTTAGCACGGTTTCATACTCGTCGTCGTTTTTATTTAGGCGCGCGAGCAGGATTTCATATATCCTCGCAGCGATATCGTCCATATTTTTCTCGTGAAATACCCCCGCCAGCGTTGTTAGCTTGGACGCGTCGTTTAGCAGGTACTCTTGATTTCTGTTTAAAATTTTGAGCATAAAGTCCTTGGCGCGGTCAAATTTCGCCTTGTCGATGCTGCCTTGCACGAGGCTCAGAGCCGCGCGACTAGCGACGTCTATCGTCTGCGCCGAGTATAGCACATCCTCGTACATCTTTACCGCCTCGTCCTGTCTGCCCGTGACGTAGAGCCTGTCGGCAAACTCAAGGACTGCTAGCTTGGTAAAATTTGAGTTTGGATGCTCGTTCATGAGGATATCTAGCGTGTAGTTCGCGTCGCTAACGAGCTCCTGCCTGAGGTAGGCTTTGGTCACTAGATAGAGCACCTCTGGGTAGTTTTCGTCCGACACGAACCGCCTCATCCACGCGCGCCCTTCGCTCGCGACGTCCGCCGCGCCGAGCCCCTCGAAGCTATTTTGCGAGTCTAAAATTTTATCCAAAGCGCGCAGTCTGTATAGCAAAAACTCGCTGGCAAAGATACTATTTGGGTAGCGCCTTAGCGCTGTCTGGGTCGTGGCTATCGTATCGTCGTAGCGCTTGGCGTCGTAGCTTTTTTTCACATCTAGGTACATGTTTATATCGTTGCTATCGCCGCTTTCTATCGGGGCTTTGTTTAGATCGAGCGGTCCGACGCTAGGCGCGGTCATCTGCTCAAATATCGGAGCGAAATTTATCCCCGCGTTTGTTTGTTTTTTAAATTCGCTCAAATTTTGATCTACCACGATAGCGTGGCGTTTGGCTGCGCCGCCGTTTTTGCTAAACGGCACTGCGGATGCGCCGTAAAGAGGCTCGCTAGACGAGATCAGGCGAGAGCTCGCGCGCGGTACGACATAGATCCGCATACCGCCCTTTTCTTCGCGAAATCTCACTTCAGCCAGGGCCAAAATTTTATCATCTACCTTCGGTAGTGCGCCGGCGGCGATGTCGCAAAAATAAAGCTTGCGGTCGTAGGCGAGGATCTCCTCTTTGCAGACGAATTCCTTCTCGTCGCTGATGTTTATCACGGTGTATGGCCTGCCGTCCTCTGCGCCCGAATTTACGCTCAGGCTAAAAGAAAACGCCAAAATCGGTAAAAAAAGTAAAAAATATTTTTTCATGCGACCATTATACCCTTTTTCGTTTAAAAAGCGATATAAAAGCGAATATTACGCGCTTTTGAGGCGATTTTTTTACTAAATTTCGCGCATTTGGATAAAATTTTATTTAGCCTAAATTTAACTTTGGCATACCGATATAATTTTGATTTTAAAGAGCGCGGTTGCGAGCGAATTATGTTTAGTTTGGTAGTCAAATTTGACGCCAAAAACCATGCTTACTGTGTCAAATTTGACGTTACGACGCCGCGTTTTGAGATTAAATTTAGTGTAGCGCGCCTCGGCAGATAAATCTATATGTCAAATTTGACTGATTGCCGCTACGCCTCTTTTGATATCTTAACGAGCTTAAACGCGTATCCGCTAAATTTCGCCCTGCAAAGCGCGACCGTGCCCTTCATCTGCGGCTCTAGCTTAAATTTAGCCCTTATTTCTACGCCCTTAGCCTGCACGCTCACTATATCGCCGTCTTTTACCTTTGCGGCCGCAGCAAACGACGCCGAGCCGATTAGCTCTTTCGTTTCATCGCTCAAATTTGAACCGCCAGCCTCATCCATAAAAAACACGACGCTACCGTCAAAGC
>CAURWB010000023.1:0-29454 GCA_963528245.1 uncultured Campylobacter sp.
CACCTCTAGGCCGTCCATGCCTGGCAAAGTAAGGTCTAGGATAAGCAGGTCGAAATTTTTTACTCCGGCGCTTAGTCCCAAATAAGGATCTTCGAAATTTGTTACTTTTATATTAAAATCGCTCAAGTACTCGGATAGGATTTGCGCGAATTCCGGATCGTCTTCAATCATTAAAACATTAATCATTTTAAGCCTTTCAAATAGATTTAACGAAAATGATTATAACCAAAAAATGTTAAATTTTTTTTCCGAATTTACTATCCTCGTTTAAAATTCTCCCCCGCTTTGAATTTTTATAAATAATAAGATAAAATCGCCCTTTAAATTTAAAAAATTTAGGAGATT
The DNA here is from genome assembly GCA_963528245.1 of uncultured Campylobacter sp. Taxonomy (GTDB): domain Bacteria; phylum Campylobacterota; class Campylobacteria; order Campylobacterales; family Campylobacteraceae; genus Campylobacter_A. Next base: position 346 of record CAURWB010000023.1, read on the forward strand.
TTGTGGAAATAGACTACTACGAAATTTTAGAAATCAGCAAAAATAGCGACTCTGAAACCATAAAAAAAGCATTTAGAAAACTAGCGCTAAAGTACCACCCGGACCGCAATCAAGGTGACAAAGAGGCGGAAGAAAATTTTAAAAAGGTAAACGAAGCCTATCAAGTGCTAGGCGATGAAGAAAAGCGCGCGATATACGATAGATACGGCAAAGCCGGGCTTGAGGGCAGAGGCGGCTTTAGCTCTAGCGGGTTTAGTACGGATTTTGATTTGGGCGATATATTTAACTCGTTTTTCGGCGGCGGGTTTAGCTCAGGCGCAAGCAACCGCAAAAGAAGCAGCGACAAATATCCGCTCGATCTAGAGATAGCTCTTAGGATCAAATTTAACGAAGCAGTATTCGGCGCCGAAAAAGAGATAGAATTTACGATAAAAAAACCGTGCCAAACCTGCAAAGGCAGCGGCTCGAAAGACGGTAAAACGCACGTATGTCCGCACTGCGAGGGTAGGGGTCGGATATCGCAGCAAAGGGGCTTTATGAGTTTCGTGCAGGAGTGTCCGTACTGTAACGGCACGGGCGAAACGGTCAAGGATAGGTGCTCTGATTGCGGCGGTAGCGGCTACAAAGAAGAACGCCAAAGCGTGAAAGTAAATATCCCCGAAGGCATCGACGATGGCATGCGAATGCGCGTGAGCGAAAAAGGCAACGTATCATCAACCGGCGCCAGAGGCGATCTGTACGTGCATATCGAGGTTGAGGCCGACGAGCATTTCGTACGTCACGAAAGCGACGTTTACATCGAGATACCGGTATTTTTCACGCAGGCGGTTTTGGGCGAGACGATCACGATCCCGACGCTAAAAGGCACGACCGAGCTAAAACTGCCGGTCGGCGCAAAGGATAAGCAGCAGTTTGTATTTGACGGGCTTGGCATAAAAAACGTAAATAGCAAAAGGTATGGCAGACTCGTGGCGCAAATCTCCGTAAAAACGCCAAAAGAGCTAACGGACGAGCAGATCTCTCTGCTAAATCAGCTACAAGAAAGCTTTGGCATCAAAGCCGGCAAGGCGAGCTACGACGAGGAAGAGGATGAGGGGATCTTGGACAAGATAAAAGGGTGGTTTAAAGGCGAAGAACCTGGCGACAAAGGCAAGAAAAAAGGCAAAAAGGCGTAATTTTACGTCAAATTTTGCCTTTTAGCGGCCCGATCTTTCGTTGAATTCGCCGAGTCGCTCGGGCTTAAATTTGCGTTTGTTATAAAACGGCGCGTTAAATTCGGCATTGAAAATACAAGATGAATAAATTTATATTTTTAGCTATTTTTGCGGCGGTTTCTTTACATGCGGCGGGGTGCGATACGAGCGGACTGCAAAAAGGTTGCGACGCGGGCGATTTTGAGAGCTGCGACAACTTGGGCCTTGCCTATATCGGCATCAAGCTTGAGGAGTGCGACCTGGACAAAAACTACGAAAAGGCGTTCGCGCTGTTTAAAAAGGCGTGCGACGGGGAGTACGTGCGAGCCTGCGTAAATTTGGGCGTAGCGTATCGCAAAGGCGAAGGGGTTAAAAAGGACGAACCAAAGGCCGCCAAGCTCTATAAAAAAGCCTGCGATAGCGGGTATTTGCTGGGTTGCGCAAATTTAGGCTCACTTTATGAGCAGGGGCTCGGCGTCAAAAAAGATGCGCAAAAAGCGGGAGAAATCTGGCGCAAATCCTGCGAGGCAAAGGACGGGATGTCGTGCTTTAATCTGGGCGTACTCTACTACAATGCAATGCTTGGCGAAAAAGACGTGGCTCGCGCAAAAAACTATCTGCAAAAGGCGTGTGCCTACGGCTGGAATGAGGGCTGCGAAGCCGCAAAAGCGATAGAAAAAGCCGCGAAACGCTAAATTTGCCGAAGCAGGCCTTGGCGGCGGCGCGGAATTTAAATTTGCGCTACGTAATCGCTCGCGTAATTTTTGCGTTTAGCGCGTAAATTTGATTGCTTTTGCGTCAAATTGGATGGATTGATTCGCAAATAACCGCGGCGAAATTTACCCAAAAGCGGGGAGTTAAATTTGCGCTTTCAAAATTTAACGAAAACAAATGCGACAAATTTGGCTCAAATTTCAGGGCGGACTTTACAAAACAAGCCCCAAATTTCATCAAATTTCGCTCTCTTTTAGCTGCTCGATTTTAGCCGCCACGCTCCTATTCGTTACCTTTTCGACCTCTTCGCTCGTTGCGGTCATTATAGCTTCAAAGCTACCGTAAAATTTAACGAGCTTTGCGATGCTGCCAGCCGATACGCCCGCGTCTGCTAGCTTGCTAGCGCCCAGATCCTCCTTGCGTTTGGTTTTTTGATGAAAGGTGATGGCAAATCTGTGCGCCTCGTCGCGAAGACGTTGGAAAAACTGCAGCCGTCTGTCGCCGACGGGTAGCGTAAATACGCCGCCGGGAGCGTAAATTTTATCCCTCGCGCCGCCTTTTGCGCGGTGGGCTTTGGCGTCTATTTTTTCTTTTGAGATAGCGAGTATATCGACGTTTGTGCCGCTGCTAGCGATGATGTCCGAGGCGAGGTCTAGCAACGCCTGGCCGCCGTCGATGAGCCAGAGATCGGGCGGACTAAGCTTGTCAAACCGCAAAGCGCGCTCTGTGAGCATCTGGCGCATCTGATCGTAGTCGTTTGCGTGAGAGAGGTGCATGTGGCGGTAGTGCTCTTTGGCGAAGCTTCCGTACTCAAAGCGCACCATCGCTCCGACCGCGGCCGCGCCGAACATGTGCGAGTTGTCAAAGGTTTCGATGGCGTATGGCGCACATGCGAGGCCGAAATACTCCTTTAGCTCGTCCAAAAACGCGTCGTCGTGGGTTTTTAGGTACTTTTGGATAAAGACTTGCGCGTTTGTTAGCGCCATCTCGCAGATGCGCTTTTTCTCGCCGATTTTAGGGACTGAGATGCTAAATTTACGGCCGTGGCGAGCGCTCAATATCTCCTCCACGAGGCTTGCGTCCTCAAAGGTTTCTAGTACGTAAATTTTTGCGCTCACGACGGGTGCGCCAGCTGGAAAGCTCTCCAAAACGATTTGCTTGTAGGCGTCGTTTAAGTCGCCTTGCGAGCTCATTTTGGCGTTCGTGATATTTTGATATACGCCGCTGATCTTGCCGCCGTGCACGCTAAAACGCACCGCGCAAAGTAAATTTTGCTCCGCGCCCACGGCAAAAACCTCAAAGTCCTCAAGTTTAGCTAGATCGACCTCGATTTTGACGTCTAGATCCTTGATCGCGTTGATTTTATCGCGCACGAGGGCTGCTTGCTCGTAGTTTTCGTTTTGGGCGTATTTGTTCATCAAATTTACTAGCTTTGGCAGCATAGAAAGCGGATTATTTAGCGCTGCGATCGCGCCCTCTACGACCTTGGCGTAGTCTGCTGGCGAAATTTTGCTGATAAGAGGGGCTTCCGAGTAACCGATCTGATAGGGCAGATAGGCACCCGTGGCTTTGAGCGCGCTTTTGCTTTGCACGAGTTTAAAGCTCAGCCTAAGCGCATCCAAAAGCTCGCGTGCACCGCGAAAATACGGCCCGAAATACTTGACGTTTTTGCCTCGGACGATCTTGCGCGTTATCTCAAAGCGCGGGAAATCCTCGTCCAAATTTACGTAGATGTATGGGTAGGTCTTGTCGTCGCGTAGCAAGATGTTGTATTTGGGCCTTAGCTGCTTGATGAAGGAGTTTTCCAGTATCAGCGCGTCGGCCTCGCTGGGAGTGACGATGTACTCGAGGTGTACGGCCTCGCTGATCATCTTGTGTATGCGCGGGCTGACCTTGGGCGAGGGAGCGAGCTCGGGCGTAAATGAAAAGTAGCTTTTGACGCGGTTTTTTAAAACTTTAGCCTTGCCGACGTAAAGAAGCTTGCAGGCCTTGTCGAAATACTGATAAACGCCGGGCTGGGCGGGCAATGAACGGATCTCGTCGATTAGCAAAATTTGGCTCCCTTTTGCAAATTTACGCTTTTGCTTTGCGCGGTTAAATTTGACGAGGCTTGCGCCGCATGGTTTTTATGAATTTGAAGTAGTTTGTCTGTGTGCTTTGCGCCTAAATTTCGCTCTATTTTATCTTGCTTCATCGCGCCCCGCTTGATTCTTTGGCTAAATTTTGCTTTATGGCAAGGCGGATCTTTTCAAATCCTTCAAAAATCCGCTCGCTTTTGGCTAAATTTACAAACTCGCCTTTAGCAGGCTCGGTGTAGGTAAAAATTCGCTTTTTTTCGTACGGGTCGGTTGCTTTTTTAAATTTTAAATGCTTTGTCACAAAAAATTTAACGTCCGTTACGCGAGCGAGCCTGCCGTCAAAATTTACGCTAGAATAGATTTTTAATAAGCCTTTTAACATTTTTATACTACTATCGCTTTTTAATTCCTGAAGTCCTAACGGATGAAACAGGGCGAAAAACAAAACGCCGTTTTTCTCGTAGCAAAAGGCGATGAGCCTGCGATGATTTAGGCTTAAAAGCCGTAAAAATTCCCCGCATTCGCTACGGTTTTTTAACTCTTTATAAAAAGGATTATCAACAATATGTCGAATAATAGTCTTAGCGTCTTTCATAAGGCGATTTTAGCATTTTTTTTGTTAATTTTTATAGCAGGCTGCGGCCACAAGGGCGATCCGTTCTACGAAGAGCCGTCTGAGCCCTCAAACAGCAAAACCGAAAAGATAAATAAACTATAAATCAAGGAGAGTAAATGAAAATCGTCGGACTTCTGGGTCTGTTTTTCGCGCTTGCTTTCGGTAGCGGCGACGCTGCGGGCGAGGCGTTAAATTTAACGACTACGTGGGTGGGTATAGCATGCCTCATTATTTTCGTCGTGGGATATTTTTTCATCGCTACGGAGGAAAATTTTCATATGGATAAGGCCAAACCGGCCATATTTATCGGCACTTTTATGTTCTTGCTCATCGGCTTTTATATGCTGGCAAACGGCCTAGACGTGCATTCGTTGCAAAATGAGGTAAATCACCTGATTTTAGAGATTTCGCAGATCGTATTTTTCCTCATGGTCGCGATGACTTATATCGAGGCGCTTATAGAGCGGGACGTGTTTAACGCGCTAAAATACAACCTCGTCTCAAAGGGCTATACATATAAAAAGCTATTTTGGCTAACGGGCATTTTGGCGTTTTTTATCAGCCCCGTCGCCGACAATCTAACTACCGCTCTTATCCTTTCTACCGTTCTTTTAACGATAGATAAAAATAACGTAAATTTCCTAGTCGCGGGCGCGATAAACATCGTCGTAGCCGCAAACGCAGGCGGCGCGTGGAGTCCGTTCGGCGATATCACGACTCTGATGGCTTGGGCTGCGGGCAAGGCTCCGTTTATCGACTTTTTCGCGCTTTTCCCGGCTTCGTTTATCGGCTGGCTGGTTACGGCGTTTTTGCTAGCGCGCGTCGTGCCTGAGGGTAGTCCGCACTTTGACCCTGCGACAGAGCCGAAAGTAAGCATCAAAAAAGGCGGCAAAGTTGTCATTGGACTTGGCGCATTTACGATATTTTCGGCCGTTATGATGCACCAGCTTTTCCACCTGCCTGCGATGTGGGGCATGATGTTTGGCTTCTCGCTTCTTAGCCTTTACACCTACATCTACAAAAAAACTAATAAAAACGAAGAGCCTATGCATGTCTTTCACTATATGTCAAAAATCGAAAACAACACGCTTTTCTTCTTCTTCGGTATCCTTGCCGCCGTCGGCGCGCTACACTTCGTCGGATTTTTGAACTACGCCGTTTCTCTTTATGATAAATTTGGCGCCACTGCCGTAAATATCGGCGTGGGCTTTCTATCTGCTATCGTGGATAACGTCCCTGTTATGTCTGCCGTACTAAAAGCAAATCCTATGATGGGCGCGGATGCGGGCGAAAATTTAAGCCAGTGGCTACTAGTTACCTTAACTGCCGGTATCGGCGGCTCGATGATTAGTTTCGGCTCGGCTGCCGGCGTAGGCGTAATGGGCAAACTAAAGGGCATATATACTTTCGGCGCGCACATGAGGCTTGCTTGGACTGTAGTAGTCGGCTACGTAGTATCCGTGGCGATTTGGTACGTGCAGTTTGAAATTTTGCATTTATATTTTTAAAGGGCGGGCATGAATAACACGATAATAGTTTTGGATTTCGGTTCGCAATACACCCAACTAATCGCTAGGCGCTTGCGCGAACAAGGCGTTTATACCGAGATTTTGCCTTTTAACGTCAAGGTCGAGGAGATCAAAGCAAAAAAGCCAAAAGGCATAATCCTAAGCGGCGGGCCTGCTAGCGTCTATGCTCCTGACGCGTATTTTTGCGACGAGGGCGTATTTAAGCTAAAACTGCCGATTTTAGGCATTTGCTACGGTATGCAGCTTTTGGCGCACAAATTCGGCGCCCAGGTCGCTCCGGCCTCACACAAGGAGTACGGCAAAGCCGAGCTAACCGTGACTAAGGAGCACCGACTTTTTACCGATTTGCCCCAAAAGCAGATCGTCTGGATGAGCCACTCCGACTTCGTAAAAAATTTACCAAACGGCTTTGAGGCGATGGCTACGAGCGAAAATTCGCCTTATTGCGCATTCGGCGATGAAAAACGCAAATTTTACGCTCTACAGTTTCACCCGGAGGTGCAGCACAGCGAGTTTGGTACTCAAATTTTAAAAAATTTCGCCAAATATATCTGTGGCTGCGAAAGCACGTGGAATATGGGCAGCTTTGCTAAAGCCCAGATCGCTAAAATCAAAGAAACCGTGGGCAACAAAAAAGTCCTTTGCGCCGTTAGCGGTGGCGTGGATAGCTCAGTTACCGCCGCGCTTTTAGCCGCTGCGATATCGCAAAATTTGATCCTGGTTTTCGTCGATAACGGACTACTTAGAACGGGCGAGCGCGAGCAGGTTGAAGCAACTTTTAGAACAAAGCTTGGCGTAGAGCTAGTTAGCATAGACGCGAGTAAAACTTTCCTAGAAAGGCTCGCGGGTGTAACAGATCCAGAGAAAAAGCGCAAGATAATCGGCGAAACTTTTATAGAAATTTTTGAAAAAGAGGCTAAAAAACACGATAATGTTAAATTTTTAGCCCAAGGCACGCTCTATACCGATATCATCGAAAGCTCGGTCGTGGGATCTAGCAAGACGATCAAAAGCCACCACAACGTCGGCGGACTGCCTGATTGGATGAGCTTTGAGTTGATCGAGCCTTTAAGAGAAATTTTTAAAGACGAGGTACGCCAATTAGGCCTTGAGTTAGGTCTTTCGCGCGAGCTCGTGTTTCGTCATCCATTCCCCGGTCCGGGCCTTGCGATCCGCATAATGGGCGAGGTAAATACGCCAAGCCTCGAGCTACTGCGCAAAGCCGACGTGATCCTACGTGACGAGCTAAAATCAAGCGGCTGGTACAACAAAACTTGGCAAGCTTTCTGCGTGCTTTTAAACGTAAATTCAGTCGGCGTAATGGGCGACAATCGCACCTATGAAAACGCCGTGTGCATACGCGTAGTGGACGCTAGCGACGGCATGACGGCTAGTTTCTCGCGCCTGCCGTACGACCTGCTAGAAAACGTCTCTCGCCGCATCATAAACGAAGTAAACGGCATCAACCGCGTAGTTTACGACATCTCGAGCAAACCGCCCGCAACGATAGAGTGGGAGTAAATCGAGCAATGAGACGTTTTAAATTTATCGTTTTATCTACCGCTTTTGCCGTAATGATGTTGCAGGCCGAACACATTAAAGAGGTTCAGGCCGTAACGCAAGTTTTCGGCGACGGAGAAAATTTAAGTGCAGTAGTGCTTGAATATGATAAGCCGATTTTGAGTTCATCCGTATCGAAGGATGACTATACGGTAGCAAATCGCGACATCTCCAAAGTCTACGTAAGCACTAAGTCAAATTTAAATACTGCTAATGCCAAAATTCCAAAATCGGGCAAATACGTAATCATCGAGCTTATGCCGCTTGCAATGATCGATAGCTCGGTCGATCCTCATCCTGAAGATAAAGCTAACAGAGCAAAACGTAATGCGATGGGCGAAAACGGTCTGACGCTCGGTAGCAGAGGCAATCCGCAACCTCTTAAAACCTTTAGTGCGAGCGTAACGCAAACGGGCAAGATCATAAATATAAACGGCGAAATTTATACCGAAAAGGGCGAATTCAATTCCACAAATACCCGAGAGTTGCTCGTCGAAGATTTCATCCAAGATGTCTTCGTAGATCAAAGCCAAAACGGCGCAAAGTTGATGTATAATCTTTTTATACCGAAAAACTACGATCCTAAAAAATCCTATCCGCTAGTGCTTTTTATGCATGATGCAGGAACGGTTTCGCCGCAGATCAAATCTACGCTCGTTCAAGGTCTAGGCGCTGTGGCATGGGCGGATCCCGCGTGGCAAACCGAACATCCAAGCTTTATTTTGGCGCCTCAATACGACACTATTATCGTAAATGATAAATTTCAGTACGGTCAAGAGCTCGAAAGAACGATAAATTTAATCAAATATCTATCTAGCCGTTATAACTTCGATATGAAGCGAATTTATAATACGGGTCAATCTATGGGCGGTATGGCATCTATCCAAATGGATATAGATTATCCGGATTTTTTTGCCGCCTCCTATATAATAGCGAGCAAATGGGATGCAAACATCACGTCGCCGCTTGGATCTCAAAACGTCTTTTTTGTCGCTTCGCAAGGCGACAAGGGTGCATATCCGAGTACAAACGAGATCACGCAAAATTTACAAAAAGATGGCGTTTGTGTTAAAAAGCTCATCCTGGATGCTTCCGACAAACGACAAATAGATGAGCGCATCAAAGCGATGCTTGAGCCGAGTTGCCATATCTACTATGTGATCTATACGGGCGGGAGTCATCGCCATACATGGCAGCACGCTTATAGCATGAAGGCGGCGATGGAATGGATATTTTCGCGGAGAAAAACCTAAAATTATAAATTAAGGAAATGCGATGTTGAGGTTAATCATCGTAATGGCGATCTTAGCGGCTCTCATATACTTCGTGATGGGAGGCGGTGGTAAAAAGACGATCAAGGATTACAAAAATTTCAGCCGCGAAGAGTTGGGAACCTCTATTGAAAATTTAATATGCGTTTTAAATCAGTTATTGGATGGACAGATCGAAAGGATATAATCTCATTATGGTTTTAAAAAAATATAAAGTAAATCTACATTTTGCGATCTTGTTACTAGCAAATTTCATACCAACGGCACACGTTCTTTAGTAAACAATATAATTGGAGAAGATCTATGAAACAAATCTGCGTCATCCTGGCACACCCTTACGAAAAAAGCCTAAACGCAGCAATCGCGAATGCAGCGGTAGAAAAGCTGCAAAATAGCGGCTACGAAGTTAAATTTCACGATCTATATAAGGAGAAATTTAACCCAATCCTTAGCGGCGCTGAGCTCGTGAGCGATGAAAGCGACGACGAGCTGTTAAAGGCGCATCAAAAAGACATAGCAAACGCCCACGGCATCGTGATTATCCATCCGAACTGGTGGGGCGAGCCGCCCGCCATCCTCAAGGGCTGGATTGACCGCGTGCTAAGGCAGAGAGTAGCCTACGATTTTGCGCCAGGTGATAACGGTGGCGGGCTTCCGATAGGGCTTTTAAAGGCTGAAGCCGCCGTAGTCTTTAACACATCCAATACCCCAGAGACCAGAGAAGACAAGATATTTGGCGATCCGCTGGAAAGAATTTGGAAAAGCTGTATTTTTGATTTTTGCGGCGTGAAAACCTTTGAGCGGCTGATGTTTAGAGTGGTCGCAGATAGCGACGAAGCTGAGCGAAAGGTCTGGTTAGAACAGGTCAAAGGGGTGCTAGATAGACGCTTTCCTGGGCTTGCGTAAATTTGTAAAAAAAGCTTAAATTCGCCCAAAAGAGATAACCCTTATCAACAAATCCTCCGTAAATTTTCGCTACAATGACGCGTAAATTTACGAAAGGAAGAAAAATGAGTAAAATTTACAATCTAAACGCCGACACGAAAGTTATCGAAAAAAGCGTCGTTAGCAAAAGGATTTTTGATTGTGAGAACGCTCACGTGGATGTGTTCGCTTTCGATACGGGTGAGGAGCTAGATCACGAGATGCTGTTTTGCGACAGCCTCGCGTGGGTCGTAGAGGGCGGCGCGAGTTTGCACTACGGCGAAAAGCAGATGCGCCTAGGCGATGAACAGGCCTGCCTGATAGAGAAAAAAGTATGGCGAAAATTAGTTTTCAACGAACCGACGAAATACGTCTCAATCGATTTTAAGGAGGACTTAATGATAGATCATTTACCTAAGGCGGCTATTTTTAGCCTAGTGGACGCAGTCGAATACGAAGAAGGCAAAATCGTGAGCAAAACGCTCGTCAAAAACGAAAGCGGCTCGATGTCGCTACTGTCGTTTTCAAAAGACCAGCAGCTATCTACTCACGCAGCTCCGGGCGACGCGCTTTTGATAGCGCTTGACGGCGAGATGAAGCTAACCATCGGCGACGAGCATTTTGATATCAAAAAGGGCGATACCATCGTGCTTCCGGGTAAAATCCCGCACGGGCTAAAGATCCCGGAAAAATTTAAAATGTTACTCATCGTAACAAAAGATAAGATGTAGAGTTTCGGGGCGATTACCCCGACTCGTTTAGGAAATATATGGCAAGATTTATAATAGACGACGAAAATATAAGCGTAGATAATCTAGCAACGCTAAAAAAGCTAGGACAAAAAGATAAAATTTATATCGTAACGAACAATAGACAAAAGCTAAGCATCTCCGTTTTGGCGTGGTTTCTGGCGCGAAAAATCAAAATAAAAATTATACTTTTACAAAGCGCTCACAAGGACTATGCCGATAAAATAATTACGTTTTTAATGGGCAAACTCTCGCACAAAAAAGACAAAATTTACATCGTCAGCAACGATAAATTTTACGACGACGTGATAGATTTTTTTAATAAGCAAGATAAAAACGACGGTAAATTTCATAAACTCAAATTTGACTTCAATCGCTCGCATACGGCGCAGCTCATCGAAGAAAATCAAGACGAAATCGCGATCTTGATACGAAACTCGGGTAGTCTCAGTGAGCTTCATATGAAATTTATCTCAAAATTCGGCAGCAAAAACGGCGCCGGCGTGTATAACGCGCTAAAAGAGGACGCGAGGAAAATTTACAAAAAACCTCAAATAGAAAATTCGCAAAAAGGCGAAGTAAAGCGTATCGCAGCGCCAAATTCCGCAAAATCTAGGCCGGCGACGCAAGGCGATGAGCAAAAACTTGACGAGAGAGAAAAATTAAAAACGGAGCCAAATTTAAGCGGCGAGGTTTTACAAGCTCAAAGCGCCCAGGCAAAAGAGCAAAATTTAAAAAATCGCTCGCAAATCGATCAAAATTCGGAGCCCGAAAAATCGCAACCCTCAGATAACGAAAACGACGTGGCGGCAAACGAGGAGAGAAATTTACAAGAAGCTAAGGATGTAGAGTCAAATTTAGACGAGAATCTCGATCCTATCGAGCATCCAAAAGATGCGGAGCAAAATTTAAGCGACAAAGCTTCTAGCGAGGATCTTAAAGTGGATGAAAAAGGGCAAAATCTATCAAACAAGCGTCCTCCGCAAAAATCAAAGCAAGCTAACGCACCGCAAAACGAAGCAAAAAATAAAGCTGAAAATACGGTAAAATCGCAACCATTGCTCAAGATAGACGAGACTAAAAAGCAAGAGATTAGAAAAATCGCGTTCGAGAGTAAAAATTTGGGCGATTTTCACAATGGACTGGTGAAAAAATACGGCGCAGAGGATGCCGGCAAGCTGTATAAAGCGCTAAAACAAAAAGCAAAAGAGTATCTAAGCAGGCGTGACGCGGCGAAATAGAGTTTGTGTTTTGGCTTCGGCTTTTAAAATTTGAGGATTTGCGGTAAAATTTGGTCGTAAAATCATAAATTTAAGGGCGAAAATGATCTATCTGGTCGGGTCAAATTTGGAATTTGAGGGCGTAAAGACGCTGGTTTTAAACAAGATCAAATTTAATAAATTTAGCGTAAATTTAGCCGAATTTGACGCACTGGTTCTAACCTCTAAAAACTCCGTAAACGCGCTAAAATTTAATCAAATTTTGCCCGCTAGTTTGCAAATTTACTCCATCGGCAACGGCACTAGCCGCGCGGCTAGCGAATTTGGCTTTGCTCAAATTTACACCGCAAAAAATGCTCACGGAAACGACTTTGCCGCCGAGATCGCACCGTTTCTAAAAGGCAAAAAAACGCTATTTTTAAGAGCGCGCGAGACGGCTTCGAGCGTGGGCGAAATTTTGAGAGAAAGCAGCGTAAATTTGACGCAAATAATCGTTTACGAAAACGTTTTTAAACCGCTTGAAAAAGAGCAAAAACCGCCTAAAAACTCCGTGATTATTTTTACGGCTCCCTCGGCGGTGCGAAATTTTACTCGAAATTTCGGCTGGGATGAGAGCTATAAAGCCGTCGCTATCGGGCTTACGACTGCAAAAGAGCTTGAAAATTTCACCGTGCCCGCAGTGAGCGCCCAGCAAAATATAAACTCCTGCGTAAGCCTCGCAAAAACGCTACTTTAAGCTAAAATTTTATATAATAGCCTTGCCTGAGTGATTTGGCAGCGTATTTTTATAGGGTCCAACACATTAGTATCGGCGAAGATGTGCGGAACTGTGTGACGTGGCTTCGTTTGAGCGTGCGAGCGCGAGAAGTTGCGACCTAAAGGAACCGCCTATTTGCAAGGTTGGCTTTGAATTTTCGGGCCACTTATATGCGCACCGCTCACTTGGGTTTTTATTTTTGGAGAAATTATGAAAATTTTGATAATCGGAAGCGGCGGGCGCGAGTACTCAATAGCTCTAAAACTTCAAGAATCCCGCAAACACGAGCTTTTCTTTGCTCCAGGCAACGGGGCCACCTCAAAACTCGGCATAAATTTAAATGTCAAAGACTATAATCAGCTTGCAGAATTTGCCCAATCAGAGCAAATAGAGCTAACTATCGTAGGTCCAGAAGCGCCGCTAAGCGACGGCGTCGTGGATATATTTAAGGCGCGAAATTTAAATATTTTCGGACCGAGCAGGGCTGCGGCTAGACTCGAGGGTAGCAAGGCGTTTATGAAGGATTTTTTAGCTAGAAACGCTATCCGAACAGCTGCTTATCTAAATACCGACGATTACGATTCTGCGGCTAAATTTATAGACTCTCTTACCGCTCCCGTCGTCGTCAAGGCCGACGGACTGTGTGCTGGCAAAGGGGTGATAATCGCGCAAAGCCGCAATGAAGCAAAGGCCGCGGCTCGTGATATGCTAAGCGGAGAGAGTTTCGGCAATGCGGGTAAACGCGTGGTCGTGGAGGAGTTTTTAGACGGATTTGAGCTTAGCTTTTTTGCTATTTGCGACGGCGAAAATTTCGTTAGCCTGCCCGTAGCGCAGGATCACAAACGCCTAAAAGATAACGACGAGGGACCAAATACCGGCGGCATGGGTGCGTACGCGCCTAGTCCGCTAGCAAGCCAAGAGCTAATAAAACAGGTCGAAGAAGAGGTTGTAAAACCAACCCTAAAAGGTATGAAGGCCGAGGGAAATCCTTTCTGCGGCGTGCTTTTCGTGGGGCTTATGGTGGTTAAGGGCGTGCCGTACGTACTTGAGTTTAACGTGCGTTTCGGCGATCCGGAGTGTGAAGTGCTAATGCCGCTGATCGACGGTGATCTGGGCGAAATTTTACTAAACGTAGCAAAAGGCGATCTAAAGCCCGTAAAACTAAAAGACCAATTTGCTGTCGGAGTCGTGATGGCTAGTAAAAATTATCCTTTTTCAAGCTCGCCTAGGGCCAAAATCAGCGTAAAAAACGTGCCTGAAAACTCGCACATAGCATACGCAGGCGTAAGCGAGCAGGGCGGCGAGATCTATGCTGACGGCGGACGAGTACTCGTGTGCGTAGGACTTGGTAAAAGTATAAAACAAGCGCAGCAAAAGGCCTATGAGCTTTGCGAAAACGTAGAATTTGACGGTGTGCAATACCGAAAAGATATCGCCTGGCAAATGCTAAAAGGGTGTGAATGAGCAGGAGCGTCATAGATAAGCTAGAAAACGAAAATATCACGCTCGCTAGCATCGGTAAAAGAGCCGTCGCGTGGGGGATAGATAAATTTCTCATCTCATTTTTGTTCTATGCTGTCTACTACGAAAAATTTGACGGACTAGACTACGAGCAGATCAGTGTGCTAGCTATGGAAATGATACCGCAGATCGTTTTGCTCGAGGTTATTTACCAGACGTTTTTTACGTGGTATTGTGGTGCTAGCATCGGCAAGGTTGCGATGAAGATCGTGTGCGTGGATATCGATCTGCTCGATAAGCCGGGCTTGCTAAATTCTCTCACTCGATCTTTGGTTCGCATCATCGGCGAAAACGCATTTTTCCTAGGTTTTGCATGGGCGTTTTCAAATCCATTATTTCAAACGTGGCAAGATAAGGCCGCGAAAACGGTAGTTATAAATGTTTACTAGAATTTTTTCGTTATTAATGTTTGGGGCTTTTAGTTGCTTTGCGGCTCAAAATTTCGAGCTTTTGGCTGATGACGTAAAACGCGATAAGGGTATAGTTACCGCAGATAAAAACGTGCTTGTGTATTCGCAAGATTATTTGATGAGCGCAGACAGAGCTGTTTACGATCAGCAAAAAGAGATCTTGGAGCTTTTTGGTAACGTAAATTTGATAAGAAACAAGGACGAAATATCGCGTTGCTCATACGCAAAGATCGACCTAAATAGTAAAGATAGTAACTACGAGACGCTATTTATGATGAACCGCGACATGGAAGTCTGGATGCAAAGCGACGAGAGCAATAGTACGTCTAAATTTTACGAGGTAAACGGCGCGGTCGTATCGAGCTGCAACGTCCAAGACCCCGACTGGAAGATCAAATTTAGCAGCGGTAAATTAAACCGAGAGAGTAAATTTTTACACCTTTTTAATCCTGTGTTTTACGTAGGAAACGTCCCTGTGTTTTATCTGCCGTATTTTGGCTTTTCGACAGACACTCGCAGACGCACAGGCCTTTTACCGCCTGAGTTTGGTTACGGCAAAAACGATGGATTTTACTACAAACAACCGATTTACATCGCCGAATACGACAGCTGGGACTTGCAGTTTGATCCGCAAATTCGCACTAGACGCGGTACGGGCATATACGGTACGTTTAGATTTGCCGATTCGCCTTATTCTAGGGGTTCGGTGACACTTGGCGCATTTAGAGATACCGAGGGCTACCGACAAAGACAGATCGAGAAAAACTCGCTAAGACTCCCGTTAAAAAATAAAACACACAAGGGCGCTGACGTAAAATATGAGCGCGACAGGCTCGTTAAGCATCTGATAAACGAGGATTTGCAAGAGGGCTTGTGGCTCGATGCGACGGCTCTAAACGATATCGACTATATAAATTTGAAAAAACGAGGCTCGGGTAGCGACGATAACCCTCTCGTGACCTCAAAACTAAACTATTTCTTAAGCAGTGACAAGCATTACTTCGGCGCATATGCGAGGTATTACACGGATACGTCAAAGATCGGTAGTCCGAACGAAAATAAAGACACGCTTCAAGAGTATCCGAGCTTTCAATATCATAAATTTACCGATAGCTTTATCTTGCCGAACCTGCTTTACTCTGTCGATCTCCACTCACACAACTACACGAGAAAAATCGGCGTAAAGGCGACGCAGTACGAATTTAATCTGCCGGTTTCATTTCATCTGCCTTTAGCGGACGATTATCTTAAATTTTCCTATTATCACTATTTGTACGCTACTCACGTGGACTATGCCAAGAAAATGTACCGTCCGACCGGAGATGAAGACAAGAGCGCGAACTATATAGAAAACTATCATAAATTTTCTCTCCAGACAGATCTAGCTAAGGCTTACGAGAGCTTTTATCATAGTTTAAATTTGGGCGTGGATTACGTAGTTAAAGCTTATAATGAAGGTGACCTGCCAGATAGATATGAGACAGCCGAAGACGACGGCAACGTATACGTCTACGACATGCTCGGACGAAAATATCAAAGCTTCATCAACCCTCAGCACACTAGAGACGAGGTTTCGGCCAGAGCGACGCAGTATTTCTTTAACGAAGACGGAAGAAAATTTTTGCGCCATACGATTTCGCAGGGTTATTACACCAAAGAGAACAAGCGCTCAAATTTGAAAAACATCATCGGCTGGTATCCGCTACCGAATTTGTCTTTTTACAACAGGCTTGAGTACTCTTATGACAATAAATACTTTGAAAAAGTTCAAAGCGGCGCGAGCTATACGCACGATAAATTCGGCGCTAGCCTCTGGCACACGATGCAAAGAAAAAATGCGCAGGAAAAACAAAACTACTTGCACCTAAACGGTTACGTCGAGCTTCCGCATAACTATAGGCTATTTAGCGGTACTCAGTATGACCTTGAGCGCGACTATAACAAGCAGTGGCAGCTAGGCGTCTCTCACCGCAGAAAGTGCTGGAACTACACGTTTGTCTACGAAGAGGAGCTTGAACCGACTACGACTACCAGCGGAACGGCCGCCAAAAAATCAAGAGGCGTTTACTTCTTTATAAATTTCTATCCGATGGGCGGCGTGCATTACGACTTTTCGGTAGGACAGACGACGCAAGGTAGCTGATGAGCGATTACCGGGATCTTATGTTTGAAAACCAGCTCGAGGCAGCCGAAAAGTTGCTCGAAATTTTGCCCAAGAAGGAGCTGGTTGCAGGCGAATATCTGATGATATGCGCATCCATAGAATCGGTTATCATGGTCGACAGCATAGCTCGCGGGCTAAATTTGAGCTACGAGATTTTATTCTGCGAGCACATTTTTGCGCCGAATAACCCGGAGTGTGAGATCGCGATGGTTAGCGAAAAGGACGACGTGGTGTTAAACGACGAGCTGATTAAAAGCTTTGGCATTAGCTACGACTTCGTTTACGGCGAGGCTGACCGCAAGTACGACGAAAAAATCCTAAAAAACGTCTATAAATTTAGAAAAGGTAATCTCATCGGCGATCTAAAGGATAGAAACATCCTACTCATCGATGAGGGCTGCGAGACGGGTCTTACAGCGCTAACTTGTCTAAAAACGCTCATGCGCGAGCGGGTAAAATCGGTCACCTACGCTACGCCGCTCATCGCTACCGATGTAGCCGCTGCTATCGCACCGCTGGTGGATGAAATTTACGCCGTGCATAAGATCGCAAATTTTATCGAAGTAGATTTTTACTACAAAAATAAAATCGAACCAAAACCCGAAACCGTGCTTTCCATACTAGAGGAGAGTCCGTTTTATATACCATTACAAAAACAAGGAGATGTTAGGGCATGCAGTATTCAATAGAAGTCAATAATCAAGTTGAAATTTACGATATAGACAAGGTCGCCAAGCAAGCTAGCGGCGCAGTGCTTTTGCGCGTAAAAAACACCGTCGTTTTGGCCACCGTCGCTCGCGAAGATACGCAAGTTACCGAGGATTTTTTACCGCTAACGGTGCAATACATCGAAAAAAGCTATGCGGCAGGCAAGATCCCAGGCGGCTACGTAAAAAGAGAAACCAAGCCCGGAGATTTTGAGACGCTAACTTCGCGCATCATCGACCGTTCGCTTCGTCCGCTCTTTCCAAAAGGCTACGCGTATCCGACGCAAATCGTCGTGATGGTGCTATCTTGCGATCCCGAGGTTGATCTGCAAGTCGTCGCTCTAAATGCAGCCTCAGTCGCGCTTTATCTTAGCGACATCCCCGTAAATGCGCCTGTTTGCGGCGTACGCGTGGGATATATAGATAATAAATTTGTCATAAACCCTAGCAACTCCGAGCTAAAAACTTCCGAACTCGATCTTTACGTAGCAGGCGTTAAAGACGAACTTTTAATGATCGAGATGAGAAGCATCCCGACCGAAAAAGACGAGATAGTGCCTATCGCGCTTGATCCTATGATGGATCCGAATTTAAGCGGCGTGATAGCGATGCAGGATATGAACGAATTTAGCGAAGATCTCATCGTGGAGGCGATCGCAGAGGCCGGTAAAGCCATACTTCGCGCCTCAAACGCTTATGAAGAAGCATTTAGTCAGCATAAAAAAGAAGACGTGCAGCTAGAGCTAAAGCCGGAGATCGAAAACGATAGTGTCGCGGTTTATTTAAACGAATTTTATAAAAACGACGTAAAAGCCGCGATAAATCAGATGGCCAAAAGCGAGCGTGCTAGCGAACTAACTAAGATCGCTAAGCAAATTTTGACCGACGAAGTAGCTCAAAAAGAGGGCTGGGAGGAGGAGGTCGTCTCTAACGTTCTAGCTAAATTTAAGAAAAAGATCGTCCGCGAGCAGATCATAAACGAGGGCGTTCGCGCCGACGGCAGAGGGCTTAAAGAGGTCCGCCCGATCAGCATCGAGACGAATATCCTACCAAACGCTCACGGTAGCTGCCTCTTTACCCGCGGCCAGACGCAAGCTCTCGTGGTGGCGACCCTAGGCACCGACGGCGACGCGCAGATGTACGATATGCTAACGGAAAAAGGCGCCGTGACGGATAAATTTATGTTTAACTACAACTTCCCCGGTTTTAGCGTCGGCGAGGCTAGCCCGCTAAAGGCTCCGGGTAGACGCGAGCTGGGTCACGGCAACCTCGCTAAACGCGCGCTTGCGCCAAGCATCGACGTAAATTCGCCTTATACGATCAGACTCGTGTCCGAAATTTTAGAAAGTAACGGCTCAAGCTCGATGGCTAGCGTTTGCGGCGGGTCTTTAGCGCTAAGGGCTGCGGGCGTCGATACGCCAAAACTAGTCGCGGGCATCGCGATGGGACTAATTTTCGAGGGCGATAAGCACGCCGTACTAACCGACATCATGGGACTAGAGGATCACGACGGCGACATGGACTTTAAAGTCGCAGGTAGCAAAGACGGCATAACAGCGCTTCAGATGGATATAAAGCTAGGCGGTATCAGCCTTGACGTGCTAAAAGAGGCGCTTTTGCAGGCGCGCGAGGGTAGGCTGCATATATTAAATTTGATGGAAAAAGCAAACGAAAATATCTCCGTAAACGAAGACATACTGCCTAAACTAGAGCTTTTTAGCGTTGATCCGGGCAAGATCGTGGACATCATCGGACAAGCGGGCAAAACGATAAAAGAGATCATCGAAAAATTTGACGTCGCCATCGACCTCGACCGCGAAAAAGGCGAGGTAAAGATCGCCGGCGCGCAAAAATCAAGCGTAGATGCGGCCAAAGATTATATTATACAAATCGTCTCAAAAGACGGCGGCAAGGGCTTTGGCGGCAAAAGAGGCGGCAGAGACGGCAAACCTCACAAGACGCCCGAATTTAATATCGGAGACGAATTTGAGGGCGAAGTAAAAAGCGTGGTAGAATTTGGTGCCTTTATCGGGCTTCCTGGCGGCGTGGACGGACTTTTGCATATCTCAAAGATCAAAACGCCTCTAAAAGCCGGCGATAAGGTCAAAGTAAAAATCAGCGAACAAAAAGGGCACAAAATTTCCCTTTCTCTAGCGCAATAAATTTAAAGGAGAACCGATGCAGTATAAAAAAATATTTTTCCCAATCGGCGCGGGTGACGACGTAAAAGAGCGTATCAGAGGGGCTTTGCTGGTCGCTAAGCATTTCAACAGCCACATCGAGATTTTGGCTTGCCAGCTAGATCCCGGCGTCGTTTATAATATGAAAATGACGCTTCGAGGCGGGGTTCTTTATGATGAATTTTTAAAGGCGGCGAAAGCGGAGCTTGGCGTCGAACACGAGCGCAACGAGACTATTTTTCATAAACTTTGCGAAGAGCTTGATGTTCAGGTTAGCGACGAGCCGGTCGAAGGCAAGACGACGGCTAAATTTACCACAAAAAGCGGCAAGCGAAGCGTAGTGGTCGAACAGGAGTCTAAATTTTGCGATATGGTAGTGGCTGCAGTACCGCTTGACGGTAAGATCACCGGCACTTTTGAAGCAGCGGTGCTAAAAAGCGGCAAAACGGCTATCACGATACCAAGGCGCATAACGAGCTTTAAGGCCGACAATATCCTAGTTAGCTGGAACGGCTCGACGCAAAACTCGCGCGCCGTAAGTAGCTCGATCGAACTGCTAAAAAAAGCTAAAAAAGTGCATTGTATCACTTGCATGCCGCACTCTGGCGACGGTAGCGCAGAGGAAAATCTAAAAAAACTAGAAGAGTACCTAAAACTGCACGACATACAGGCGACTTACGAGGTCGTGAGCACGACTTCGGTACCGGGCGAGGCGTTGCTGCGAAGCGCTAAAGAGGGCGGATTTGACCTGATCGTGGCGGGCAGATACGGCGAAAACGGCTTTTTAGAGATATTTTTGAGCGGCACTTCGAGATATTTCCTTAAAAATACGACGATACCTGTCTTTATGTAAGACAAAATTTGGAGCCAAGATTTCAAATTTAACGTTTGGCTCCAAGGTAAATTTAAACGACCGGCTTCTTATAGGGGTTCGGTCGCTTTTTTTTTTTTTAATTTACTACAGACGCTTGGTGATTAAATTTGAGATTTTTATTTCCTTCCTTATCGTTTTGCACTTATTTTTAAATTTAGATACTAGCAATAGAGGATTAAATTTATCTTGCTAGATGACTACTTTTTAGCGATTTTTAAAACTTAAATTGTTGATTTGATTCTTTGCGGTTATTTAAATTTGCAAACCGCTTTTTCAATTTGATCATATAAAGAATTGTGGCGATCACTAAAACAATCCAATAGACTTAAGATCTTTGATATATGATGATAATCGTAAGAACATTTGTGCATATCGACTTAATTTTTGCACGGTTACATTTTAGGCTAGCAGTTCATTGATGGTTTTAAGAGTTTTTCTTGGGAGTTAATAAGAAACAATGGTGCGACCTGCGAGATTTGAACTCGCACACCCTTCGGCACTACCACCTCAAAGTAGCGTGTCTACCGTTCCACCAAGGTCGCACGTGGGTTAAAAGAACAAAGAGCGGGACGAACCCGCCCGATATTAAAACATTGGGTTTGCGTAAAGAACGATTAGCGCGATAACTAGCGCGTAGATAACTTGTGCTTCGATCATCGCAAGAGCAACGAACATCGTCGTAGTTAGCTTGCTACCCACGCCAGGGTTTCTAGCCGTGCCTGAAATTGTCGCAGAAGCGGTATTTCCCATACCGATAGCTCCGCCAAGAGCTGCTAGGCCTAGACCAACTGCCGCTGCAAGAACAGAGTAAGATTTTAGCATTTCGCCACCGTCCGCAAACGCGAAGCTGGCAATTGCCATCATTAAGAAAACAACTTTTTTCATAAAGTCTCCTTGTAAATTTAAGCCATTTCGGATCAGACCCCTACTTTGAAGCTTTGAGAGCGCATTTTATAAAAATTTAGCTTTGAGTTACTTAAAACCAATAAAAATTTTCATAAATTTTCTGTTCGTCAAATTTGTCCACACACGGTGCTACAAATTTACAAAAAATTTCAGCGATGTTTCGTTTTTCCACGAATTTATTTAAAAATTAGAATTTTAAAAGCTTTTTTATGCTAGCCTCGCTTCTGAAATTTCAAATACTAAGGTTAAATTTGGCGCAGGATAAATTTTCAAAAATCGGCTTTATCTTAGCCGTCGCGGGCTCTGCGGTGGGGCTTGGAAATGCGTGGAAATTCCCGTATTTAGTCGGTCAAAACGGCGGTTCGGCCTTCGTGCTTTTGTATCTTTTTATGACGTTTTTTATCGGACTTGCGATATTTTTCGGCGAGATAGCTATCGGTAAGCTTTCCGAGTCAGACCCCGTAAACGCCTTTAAAAAACTTGCTCCAAAGCGTAAAGAAGTGTGGAAATTTGCAGGTTTTACGATGATAGGCGCGATCATTATCGCCTCTTTTTACACGGTCATCATCGGATGGATACTAAAATACGCAGTAATGGTAATAACCGAGCTGCCAAAGGACGTCGAAGCTTCGGAGAAAATTTTCGGAAATTTCTACGCTAACGACGCCGCGTCTCAAATTTTTTACTTTACGATCGTGTTTTTCCTCTGTATTTTTATCGTATCAAAGGGCATAAAAAGCGGCATAGAGCGCGTAAACGTATGGATGATGCCATCGCTTCTTATTTTGCTTATCATCATGCTTAGCTACTCGTTTACGATGGACGGCTTCGTGCAGTCGGCTAAATTTTTGCTGGTTCCGGATTTTTCAAGACTAGGCGTAAGTAGCGTCCTAACCGCGCTTGGGCTGGCGTTTTTTACGCTGTCTTTGGGTGTTGGCGTTATCATCGTCTACTCTGCGTCGCTGCCCGATAATACCAATCTCGTTAGCTCCTCGATCATCATCGTCGTGATAAACGTCGTGATGGGCATTTTGATGGGGCTTGTTATTTTTACCTTCGTGTTTGAGTTTGGCGCGACGCCTAGTCAGGGCGTGGGGCTCGTGTTTATCTCGCTGCCTACGCTGTTTGCGAAGCTCGGCACGCTCGGACACGTGCTTGCGTTTGCATTTTTCTCGGCACTGCTTTTTGCGGGCATTACCTCGGCTATCTCGATGCTAGAGCCTTTCACGCACTATCTTATCCGCGAATTTGGCTTTTCTCGTAAAAAAGCCCTCGCGCTAATCGGCGCTTTTATCTACTGCATGGGCATTTTGTGCATACTTTCAAGCATAGATGGCGTTAAAGAAAATTTGGTATTTTTCGGCAAGAGTTTCTTTGACTGCCTTGATTTTCTCAGCTCAAATATCATCATGCCAATAGGCGGCATCACGGTGTCGATTTTCGTCGGGTTTGTCATCAAAAAAGACGCGCTTTACATACTTTTTGGGCCGTATATGAGCAGGGCCGTTTTTGAAATTTGGTATTTTATGATTAGGTTCGTAGCTCCTATTAGCATCGTCATCATCACGATAAATGCGCTAAGGGGCTAAGCGTGGCAAGCGATAAATTTTCTAAAATCGGATTTATATTATCCATCGTGGGTGCTGCGATCGGACTTGGCAATGCGTGGAAATTTCCATACATGGTCGGCGCAAACGGCGGCTCGGCTTTCGTGCTTTTGTATCTTGTTTTTGCCGTTGCGGTCGGGCTTAGCATATTTTTTGCCGAGATGGCGATGGGTAAAATTTCAAATGCCGATCCCGTTAACGCCTTTCGCTCGCTCGCTCCTAAAAACGGTAAATTTTGGGGCTACGCCGGCGTCATAATGATAACGGGCGTTTTGGTGGCGTCGTTTTATACGGTTATCATCGGCTGGGTTATTAGGTATTCGGTTTTATCTCTTGGCGAGCTTCCGAAAAGTATCGCGGTTTCCGGCGAAAACTTTGGCAAATTTGTAAGCTCTGATATCTCGGGTCAAATTTTATACTTTAGCATTGCGTTCGCGGCCTATTTTTTCATCCTCTCAAAAGGCATAAAAGGCGGCATCGAGCGCATAAATTTATGGCTTTTGCCGACGCTTTTTTTATTGCTTATTTTTATGCTGATTTACTCGATGCAGATGGGCGGATTTTCGAAGGCGGCGGAGTTTTTGCTAGTGCCTGATTTTTCTAAGATCACGAGCGAGGCGGTGTTTGTGGCTCTGGGACTTGCGTTTTTTACGATGTGCGTGGGCATCGGCGCGATCGCGACGTATTCGGTTAGTCTGGATGACAAGACAAATCTTTTCACTTCCTCGCTCTACGTCGTCGCGCTAAACATCATCGTTAGCGTCGTCATCGGACTCATTGTTTTTACCTTTGTTTTCGAGTACGGCGAGCAGCCTAGCCAGGGCGTGGGGCTTGCCTTTATCTCGCTGCCTACGCTGTTTGCTAAGCTAGGAGCTATGGGAAACGTCTTAAGTTTTACGTTTTTTACCGCGCTTATTTTTGCGGGGCTTACGTCGGCTATCTCGATGGTCGAGCCGCTCGTTTTTTATCTCATAAACGAGTTTAAGATCCCTCGCCTAGGCGCGATCGCGATCGTAGGCGTTTGCGTTTACTGTCTAGGCACGCTTTGCGCGCTTTCAAATATTACCGAATTTAAAGACGCACTCACTTTTTTCGGAAAGGGATTTTTCGACGTTTTGGATTATCTAAGCTCAAATATCATGCTGCCGCTGGGCGGTATCGTGATCGCCGTATTTGTGGGCTACGCGATGAAAAGAGGCAGCCTGGAGGAGCTATTTTTGCCGTATATGGGTAGGGCGGTTTTTGAAATTTGGTATTTTTTACTGCGATTCGTTGCGCCGATTTGCATTTTGGCGATAATGATAAGACAAATTTTGGGGAGTTAAATGGAACGAAATTTAAAAAAAGTAGAGAGGTTTTTCGGTAAATTAGGCGACATCGTGGGCTACGTCTGTATATTCGTGATGTTTTTGATGATCGCGGACGTTTTTTTTAACGTCATGGCGAGATATTTTTTCAAATACGGCAACGTCGGCCTCCAAGAGCTTGAGTGGCACTTTTTTAGCATCATTATCCTGCTTGGCATGAGCTACGCGCTAAAAGACGACGCGCACGTGCGAGTGGATATATTTTACGAAAAGATGAGCGTAAAGAAAAGGGCGCTCATAAATATGGCAGGCGTCATCCTTTTTATCCTGCCGCTTGCACTTTTGGTCGCGTGGCTGAGCTGGGACTACGTCGTGGAGGCGTACGAGAGCGGCGAGGGTAGCGCAGATCCTGGCGGTTTGCCGTATCGCTGGGTTATCAAGGCCTTTATCCCGTTTAGCTTCTGGCTACTTATATTTTTTAGCGTCGGCTACTTTATAAAGTGGCTAAACGTCTATCTGGACGCTCGCTCAAATTTAAGCGAGGCGGGCAAATTTGACGCAAATTTAAGCAAAACCGCGCAACAAGGAGAGGGAAAATGACCGGTATCGTAATGTTTTTAGCCGCGCTTTTTATGCTTGCTATAGGCTTTAGCGTCGCATTTACCTTTGGCGCGATAGCCGTTATTTTCGGACTCATCGGCGGTATGGTCGAGAGTTTTGGCGACGGTAACGGCTTTATCGGCGGGCTTGAGATATTTAAAGAGACGTTTAACTTCATGCCTTACCGCATCTACTCTATAATGGAAAATAAAATCCTCATCGCCGTGCCGCTTTTTGTTTTTATGGGCATTATTTTACAAAAGACCAAGCTGGCCGAGAGATTGCTCGAGTCTATGGCGTTTTTATTCGGCGAGATTCGCGGCGGCGTGGCGATCAGCACCGTGCTAGTGGGCGCGCTACTGGCCGCATCTACGGGCGTTGTGGGCGCTAGCGTCGTAGCCATGGGCGTTATGAGCCTACCTGTTATGTTAAAGTACAACTACAACAAGGCTCTAGGCTGCGGTACCATCTGCGCTTCCGGTACGCTTGGGCAGATCATCCCGCCTTCGATCGTTCTAATTATCCTGGGCGACGTATTTACGGTGCCTGTGGGCGATCTTTTCCGCGAGGCGATATATCCCGGTCTTGCACTCGTGGGCGCTTATATAGCCTATATCCTTATAATCTCTTACGTGAAAAAGGACTACGCGCCGCCGGTCGTCGTAGAGAGCGACGTGCCTAAATCAAAGCAAATTTTAAACGCTATCCTTGCGATTTTACCGCCTTTGGTGCTCGTCGTGCTGGTGCTTGGTTCGATATTTGAAGGCATCGCTACGCCTACCGAGAGTTCGGCGTTTGGCTGCGTGGGCGCGATCGTGCTTTCGCTTTTTTACAGGACTTTTTCGTTTAAAATGCTAAAAGAAGCGCTCGAAGAGAGCGTCAAAACTACGGCCGTCGTCTTTACTATCCTTATCGGCGCGACAGCATTTTCGATGGTGTTTAGCTACACCGGCGGCGACGAGATCGTTGAGGAAGTGATGTCTAGTTTGCCGGGAGAAAAATGGGGCTTTATTATCTTAGCGATGATTACGATTTTTGCGCTAGGTTTTTTTATAGACTTCGTCGAGATTTCGTATATCGTGCTACCGATCTTGGTGCCGATTGCCGTAAATTTAGGCATAAATCCGCTCTATTTTGCCATCGTTATCGCGATGAATTTACAGACTTCGTTCCTCACGCCGCCATTTGGCTTTAGCCTCTTTTATCTAAAAGGCGTGGCGCCGGCAGAGGTCAAGACGTCCGACATCTACCGCGGCGTGGTGCCTTTTATCGCGATACAAATTTTAGTTCTGATCATCTTTACGATCATCTTGCTAGGCTAAAATTTATCTTTGTAAGGCTATAATCTCTTAAATTTACCCAAAGGAGAGAAAATGAGGGAGATAGCCTTAGTTTCGGCGTTTGCGCTGATAGCGAGCGCCGAAAGCAACCTGATAGAAATCTACAAAAACGCCTCATTTATCCATCAAAATTTCACCAACCAAAAAAGCGAATTTAGCCTAAATTTGCCCGATTTCGTCGAGCTTGAGGATATCGACGTGGCCGCGTCGTGCGAGCTCGTGAGTCTAAATTTAAACGAAGCAAAGCCTGCAGAAAACGAGACCTACGCTAAATTTAAGCAAAACGAAAAAGAGCTCGGGGAACTAAACGATAAACTAAACGCGCTAAACTCCAAAAACGCTTTTTTAAATAATTTTCCCGCTTTTAAAGAGCAAAGCGTCGCAAATTTGGACGCCGACGGCGATAAATTTTACGAAGCCGTGCTAAAAAATCTAGCCCAAATTTCGCAAACCAAAAAGCAAATAGACGAGCTGAAAAAGAAAATGGGCGCGACCGAGGTTAAAAATTTTCAAAAGCTTGATTTGAAATTCGAATGCGACCCAAAACAGGTCAAAATCTCCTATCCCGTGGGCGTTAGCGTAAATTTGAAAAACAAAATCCAGGCCGACGTCGCAAAAGGCAAGGTCGAAATCTCGCAAAATTTAACCGTGACAAATCCTCTAGGCATTGATCTAAACTCCCTAACCATTGCGTTTTATCCGTTTTACTACTCGTCAAATTTGACGCCCGCGCCGTTTTATCCGCGCTACGAAGGCAAACCGGCGCCGAGAAATATGATGCCGCTAGCAGCCGCGCCGATGATGGAGGCGAGTGCAGATATGGCGGTGGCTAGGGCGCCCGCAAAGAAAAGTAGCGTCAAAGACATGCAGTCAATCAACGAGCAAAACGCGCTTGCAAACGCGTGGCGAATCGAGGGCGTGAGTCTAAAAGCGGACGAAACGGCTGATTTTGCCTACGACAAGCAGAGCCTAGAAGCTCAATTTGACCTCGTGATCGACGGCTACGGCAGTGCGGGCGCGTTTGTTAGAGCCGCGTTTAAGCCGGAGCGTAGTATCGAGAGCGCGCAAAGCGAGTTTAAGATTGACGGCATAAATATCGGCAAAAGGTACGTAGGCTACGCCGCCGGCGAGGAGGCGAAGGAGTTTTTCGGCAAAAACGAGCTTGTTAGCGTAAAAAAAGAAGCCAACGGCGAATATACGAAAGAGTCGTTTTTCGGCTCAAAAAACAAGATCTCGCGCGGGTATAAGTATAGCGTAAAAAACGGCTCGAAACTCGCGTGGGACGTGGTTTTAGAGGAGCAAGCGCCAGTCAGTACGCATGAGAGCGTAAGCGTAAGTGTGAAAAACGATCCGAAAGAAAACGAGATAGGCAAAGACGGCAAGGTAACGTGGAAATTTGCGCTTAAGCCAAATGAGAGCAAGGAAGTAAATTTCTCATATGAGTTAACTAAGCCGAGCGAATAAGATTGTAAATTTCTTGTTGCGGCTTGTCTCGCGAGTGCTTTTTGCGGAGCTTGCTAAAATTTAGCTCGGCAGACTATATGTCTAGCCTACGCTAAATTTTATCTGCACAACCCCAAAAATCATCTCGCGATACTTCGCCTTATCACTTTACGCTCAAATTTGAAGATAAATTTGCAAATTTGACTCGCCGAGACCTGCACCTTGAAAATGTAAATTTAAATCTGCGACGCTTTGCGTCAGCAAAGCTATGTCGCCACCTTAAAAGCGTCGTAGGGGGAGGGGGATTAAAGGGGGTGGGGAGCGACTTCGTAATTCAAGCCCCTTCCCCCTTAACAAAGAAGCAAGACGACTTCAAGCAATTATGTTTGTTTAAAAAATTTAAGAGTGCGACACTAAATTTGACAAAACCAAATTTAGCACCTTAAAGATGCTGGTCTCAGTGCGTCAAATTTTACAAATTTAACTCCAAATTTATCCGCAAAATTTAACCCGCAAAAGCTAAAAACCAAACTCAGCGTAAAATTCGTTTAGGTAGTCAGAGTAGTAGGTATTGCCGTTTCTGACGTCAAATTTGCCCGCTAGCTCCAAAGCCGTTTTGTAGTCGTTCTCGTCGCCAAATGCGCTAACTGCGATGAAAAATCGCAGGTCGTTTAGATCGTCGTTGCTCTCAAGGATTGCCGCGGAGTGCTTGCGCGCCAAATTTAGTGCCGTCTCGCGCTCGTCCAGCCTAACGGCGATCTCGATTAGCGGTGCGACCATGTTTATGACGCGAGGATTTGACTCGATCGTCGCCGTGGCCTTTGGTAGCAGGGCTTTTGCCTCCTCGATCTTGCCAGTCTTTATCATACTAAAAAGTATCGGCGCGTAGGTCGTGTGAGGCACTTCGGCACAGGTTAGCTCGCCTGAGAGTATCGGCGCGGCAAGCTCCAGCGCCGCTTCGTGCTCGCCTGCAAAATTTAAATACGCGATCTCATCGCTTGCTTCGCACGCCTCGCAATCACCCATATCGTCCTTGGCGAGCTTTTTCCACAGCTCGTAGTTTGCCTTCGCCTCTCTAGCATCGCCCATGTCGATGTTTTGATTCATCAAGGCCTTGTAGTAGGCTGCCAGCGAGAGCTCCAAGCGCTCGTAGTAAAACAGCATCGCTTCGTTTACCTTGTCTATGAGCTCTTTTTCTATCATGGAGCTTTTGGCGACGCCCGAGACGATCCATTTAAATTTCCACAGGCAGTCCGTAAAGTCGTTAAAATTCGGGTATTCGCTTTCTTTTAAATTTTGCGCGATGTAGCCCGTGAGCCACATTAGCGCTCTGGTTCTTAAAAATGCGCCGAATTTTTCAAATTCCTCGTTTAGCACAAAGTCGCAAATTTGCGCGGCAAACGCCAAATCCTGCGCCTCTACGGCGTCTCTTATCTCGT
>CAURWB010000024.1:0-27797 GCA_963528245.1 uncultured Campylobacter sp.
TATGTATCTCGTTGCCCGAGTGCCCGCCGCTAAGCCCGGTAACGCCGATCTCGTAGATTTTGCCGCTCTTTTTGACGCTCACGGCGCCGATTTTTGCGCTTACGTTTATGCCGCCGGCACATCCCAGCGTCACGCGGTCATCCTCTTCGCTGTCTAAATTTAGCAGATTAGGCGATAAAATTTTACCTTTAAATGCGTTTGCCCCCACGAGCCCAACCTCTTCGTCGTTGGTAAATAGGCACTCTAAGTTCGCAAACTCCCGCATCGCGCCCATCATCATCGCCACGCCGATGCCATCATCAGCGCCCAGAGTCGAGTTTTTCGCCCTTAGGATGCCGTTTTCTTCGATGAGCTCTAAATTCGGCGCCGCACCCACGCAGACCATGTCGTAGTGGCTTTGCAGACAGATTTTAGGCTCGCCCTTTACGGCGTGAATGTTGCCCGCCTGATCGACGTTTACGCTAAAGCCCTGAGAGCGCGCAAAATCCACCAAAAACTCCCTCATCTGCTCCGTTTCGCAGCTGCAGTGAGGTATCTCGCACAGCCTCTTAAAATCGTTCATAACCTCGTTTTTTTTCATGTTTGCTCCTTAAATTTACTTGACTATCTCGCCCGTGTAGCCCGTCGTCGCCACCGCATCTAGCAGCTGCTTCTCGCTCACGCCGTCTTTCGTCTCGACGCGGGCGGTTTTATCGTGCAGGCTAGCCTTGGCGCTGATGACACCATCCACCTTTAGCAGGGCTTTTCGCACCATCGCCGTACACAGCGGACAGTGCATCCCATCGACTTTGATAACAAAATTTTGATTTGCAAACGCCATGCTTGCAAGCAGTAAAATAGATAGAATTTTATTCATAAATTTTTCCTAAAACTTCGGGGTATGATAGCAAAATAATCACAAAAACAGCTAAAAAAACGTAGATGAAGATCCACTTTTTGCGACGATTTGCGAGGTCGCAGGATTTTGGCTTTTTGAAAAAATAAAACGCGCTCGCCGCAAAACAGATCGCGGCAAGTGCAGTAAAATATGGCCTTAGCTCAGTTAGGCTCTCTATCGCTTCCGAGCTAAGCAGGCTAAATGAAGCGCCGAAAATCAAAAACAAAAGCGCGGGCAGGCAGCAAAGGGTCGCCGCCAGCGCGCTCGCGACCGACGCCAGAGCTAGCCAAAAGCCCTTCATTTGACCTCTTGCGACTCGTAGTCGTAGCTAAAATCTTTTGGAGAATAGTAATTTAGCACGTTATCGTCCACTTCGCCGTAAGGATAGCCGAAGTTATTTAGCGGAAATTCCGCAGGTTTTGGCGATAGGACGAAGTCGCGCGCGTCGTTAAAGCCGATCCAGCACATCTCCCAGTTGCCAAACAGAAACTCGCGTACTTTAGCAAGCTTGCTATCGTCGTTACTTAGCTTCTCGCCTAGGCGCACCTTTGCGACGTCTGCAGGATCGACCGGTATCCAGCCATGTCCTTTGAGATAAAATTCCGCTCTGCAGTGCTGACCGCCAGAGATCGCCGCAAGGCCCTTTTCATCGGCCTTTCCCATCTCGTTTGAAAATCTGCTTTGCCCTACCCTGATACCGAAAATCTCGCGCGCAGGGATGCCCACGGCTCTGCAAAGCCCCACGAATACGGAGTTTATGTCGGTGCATTTGCCCACTAGTTTGCCGCTTTCAAGTATCGCTTTTACGTCGCCCGTACCGCAGCCCAGGACGCTGTTGTCGCGCTGCATGGTGTTTGCCACCCACGTGTAGATAGCCTTGGCGCGCTCTAGATCGCCTTTTATGCCTTTAGTTATTTCCTCAGCTTTTTGCTTTACGATGCCGTCATTTGGGATGTGCTGAGTAGGTTTTAGATAAAATTCCGTCTCCGGACTTAGCTTTTCGTTCGGGTCAAATTTGACCTTACTAAAGTCAGTGTTTCGCTCGAAGGTCTCGACTCTAAATTTAACGCTAAGCGTCGGCTTTGCCACCTCGGCGTAGTCCACGTAAAGCGTCGGTATCGCGTCGTAGTTCACCGACGGATTGGCGAAATTGCCGTCAAATTTGATGTCGCTTACGCTCTGATACTCTCTAATAAACGGCAGCGGTATCCACAGCCTGGTTTTCTTGCCCGCCTCTAAAATTTCGTGATTTAAAGTGAGGTCAAAAACCCTCTTGTTGCCCATAGCTTTGCCGCCTCCAAAAACGGTGCTCGGAGTTGCCATAACGGCGCCTAAAATCGCAGTGTTTCTTAAAAAATCGCGTCTTTGCATGGAATGCCTTGTATAAATAATAGTTGTCCCGCAACTCTTGGGCGGTATTTTACTAAGAAAGGCTAAATTTGGCTTTAAACAGCGGTATTTTCGTGAGTCGTTTGGGCGCCTTGCGATTTTAGAATTTGACTTAATTAAATTTGGATAAATTTTTAAATTTTACGCATCGAGACCTGCACCGCGAAAGTGCTAAATTTGGTTTAGTTAAAATTTATGTTGTTAAGTTATATTTATTTGTATAGCGGCTTAATTTTAGGATTTTTAAGGTGCGGGCCTCGGCGAGTCAGATTTGCAAATTTGAGTTCAAATTTGAATAGAAAAAGTTAAGGCGAAGTATCGTGAGATGATTTTTGGGGTTTTGAAGTTAAAATTTGACGAAGATAAGGCATGTAGCCTATCGAGTCAAATTTTAACGAAATCCGTAAAAAGCGCTCGCGAGACAAGCCTCAGTCGATAAATCTTTTTGTTAAATTTGCGTATGCATCTATCCTTCTATCTCTCAAAAACGGCCAAATCCTGCGCACTTCTTCGCTTCTAGTCATATCGATCTCGACGATACGGCACTGCTCGCTCTGGCTATCGGCACGGAAAAGCTCCTCGCCCTGAGCGCCAAAAACAAAGCTGTTGCCCCAAAATTTGATCCCGTCCATCACGCCGCTTTCGTCGCCTTCAAAGCCCACGCGGTTTACGGCGATCACGGGTAGGCCGTTTGCGACCGCATGTCCGCGCTGCACGGCGACCCACGCCTCTAGCTGACGCGATTTCTCAGCTTCCTCGTCGCCCTCAAACCAGCCGATCGCGGTCGGATAGATAAGCAACTTCGCGCCGCGCAGAGCCATGAGACGCGCAGCCTCGGGATACCACTGATCCCAGCACACCAAAAGCCCGAGCCTGCCTACGCTCGTATCAATCGGCTCAAAGCCGATGTCGCCGGGAGTGAAGTAAAATTTCTCGTAAAAGCCCGGGTCGTCGGGGATGTGCATTTTGCGGTATTTGCCCGCGACGCTGCCGTCTTTTTCAAAGACGAATGCGGTGTTGTGATACAGCCCGTCCGCGCGCTTTTCAAAGATCGAAGTAACGAGCACGACGCCGTTTTGTCGCGCTACCTCGCCCCAAAATTTGACGTCGTTTTCCCAGCCCTCGGCAAGGTCAAAAAACCTCGTCTCCTCGCTCTGGCAAAAATACTGCGTCTGGTGCAGCTCCTGCAGCACCACGAGCTCCGCCCCGCCGCCGCTAGCTTCGCGCACGAGCTCGAGCGTCCTTTGCACGGTCGCATCTTTGGTGCCGTGAAATTTTTGTTGGATTAGCGCTACTTTCATATTTTTCCTTATGATTTAAAATTTCAAAATTATATCAAAGCAGGGATAAATTAGGGCTTGAACGACTAGTCAGGCAAGCAAATTTCGCCGCGCTAGCCGCCTATAAAATTTGCTTTAGCCTCTCAAGCAAGCCCGTACAAGAGCGCAAAACATCCTCGTAGCAACGCTCAAAATCGCGGGTGTAGTATGGATCGGCGATTATATTGCCGCTTGTCGCGTCGCTAAATTCGAGCAGAAATTTTACTTTTTCGTCAAATTTGGCTCCGGCGCCAAATTTACGTTTTAGAGTCCTTAGATTTTCATCGTCCATTATCAAGATAAGGTCGCTGTTATCAAAATCCTTTTGCGTTATCAAGGTTGCTTTATGGGGCGTCACGGGCACGCCGTTTTGCTTCAAAACCCGCACAGTTTCGTAGTACGGCGGCTCGCCTATCTCGTCCTCGTGAGTGGCGCGCGAGTCGATACTAAGACGCCCAGCCAGACCCGCATTTTCGCTCAAATTTCGCATAACCGACTGCGCCATAGTCGAGCGGCAGATATTTCCGTGGCAAACGAATAAAATTTTCATATTTTTCCTTTGATTTAGCATTCGCACGAGCCATTTTGATCGTCGCATGGATCAAGGTGCGTCGTGATCTGCCATTCAAACTCGCCGTATTTAGCCCTGATAGCGGCCTCTATCTCGTCTGAAATTTTGTGCGCGTCGTAAAGCGAAATTTCGCGGTTAAAGACCAGATGAACCGCGACGTAGCAGATGTTTGCGCTCTTTCTGGTAGCTAGGCCGTGATAGCTTGCTATCTGAGGGCGCGAGCGGATTATCTCTTCGATTTGCGCCGTTATCTGGGGATCTAGCGCTCGGTCAAGCAGCACGCCTACGCTTTCTTTCATTAAATTTATCGCGCTAACGGCGATGTAGCCGCTAATCACTATACCAAAAATGGCGTCTATCGCGGCAAATCCCGTAAATTCGACCAAGATAAGCGAGGCGATAACGGCTAGGTTGCTAAAAAGGTCGCTTTTATAGTGCAGCGCGTCGGCTCTAACGATCAAATTTCTCGTGCGGCGAGCGACGCGGGAGAGGTAGGCGACCAGTAGCCCCGTAACCGCGACCGATAGCACCATCGCATAGAGCGAAAAAGCCGTATCTACGGGCGCTTGCTCCGTTTGCAGCTTACGCACGCTCTCGTAAAATATAAACGCGCCGGCACCCACGATCAAAACACCCTCAAACATCGCCGCAAGCGCTTCTAGCTTGGCGTAGCCGAAGTTAAATTTAGCATCGGGCGCGGCCTGGGATTTACGGATGGCGAAGAAATTTAGCACGGAAACTAGCAGGTCAAGCATCGAATCGATCGCCGAACTAAGCACCGCCACCGAACCGCCGATCAAACCCGTGGCAAATTTAACCGCGGCCAATGCAAAAGCCGTCGCACCCGCGACTATCACGGCTCTGCGGCCTAAAATTTCATTTTGCCTTTTTATGTCGGCATTATTTAATTGCATTCAGATTTCGCTTTCGGCTTCGCTCACGCTTCTTGCGCCTAAAAATCTATTCTGTGAGGAACAATGTAGCGAGCCGTTTTGACGCACGAAAACGAGCGAATCCACGCCGATTATCTTATGATTAGGCAGCTCCTGCGCTAGTCGCTCGAGTGCGATTTTATCGTTGTCATCATTGTACGTCGGAACGATAACGGCGCCGTTTATAAAGATAAAATTCGCATACGTGCAGCCAAGCCTTTTGCCGCCGTAAAATTTAGCCTTAGGAAGCGGCAGCGGCACGAGCTTAAAGCCCGTGTTTTCAAGCTCTTTTTTCATCGCGGCAAGCTCCTTAAAATGCTCGTCGTTTGGATCGTCGCAGGAGGCGTAGGCGATGGTATCAGGAGCGATAAAGCGCGCCAGAGTATCGACGTGGTTGTCGGTGTCGTCGCCTTTTATAAATCCGTTTTTAAGCCACACTATGCGCTCAAGGCCAAAAAGCTCCCTAAGCCGCGCCTCGATCTGCTCTTTGTTTAGATGAGAGTTGCGGTTGTCGTTTAGCAGGCACTTTTGCGTCGTTAGCAGCGTGCCGCGTCCGTTAAAATCGATACTACCGCCCTCAAGCACGAGATCGATACTTCGCAAATCGCTTTTAAAACGTTTGGCAAGCTCTAAATTTACGGCATTATCCTTCGAGCTTTCAAATTTGCCGCCCCAAGCGTTAAATTTAAAATCATAGCTGACGATTTTCGCGCCGTCTTCTACATCTATCATGCCGTAGTCGCGTATCCACGTATCGTCAGTGTCGATTTTTACGAACTCTACGTTATCAAATTTGGCAAATCGCTCCGCAAAAATCCTCTCATCGGGGCAAATCAAAACGACCTTTTGAAACGGCGCGATAGCTGCCACTAGACTCTCGTAGGCGTCTAAAATTTCGCCCAGATACGGCTTCCAGTCGGTGTTTTCGTGCGGAAGCGATAAAAATATCAGCTCTTGTTTTTCCCACTCTGCAAACGCTCTCAAATTCGTCCTTTATTTAAATAATTTCTATCAAAATTTAGGGGTTATGATACCTTTTGCAAGCTTAAATTTTAAAATAAATCATACAAAATTAGTTTTAAATTTAGTTTGCTTTCGCTACAATCTCGCGAAATTATCAAAAAGAAGCTAAAAAATTTATGGATTTTGAGTTTATAAAAGAATTTACGCCGATGTTTGTAAAAGCGGGCATTTTCACAGTCAAGCTCTCGCTTTACGGCATCTTGCTCTCGCTTGTTATCGGCATATTTTGCACGCTGGTTAAATTTTACAAGGTCAAGCTCCTAACGCCTATCGTAAACGGCTACATCGAGGTTTCTAGAAACACGCCGCTGCTTATACAGCTTTTTTTCCTCTACTACGGACTTAGCAAATTTGGGCTAAATTTGAGCGCCTTTACCTGCGCTGTCGCGGGGCTTGCGTTTCTAGGCGGCAGCTATATGGCTGAAAGCTTTAGGCTTGGCTTTGAAGCGGTGAAAAAGACGCAGATCGAGGCCGCGCTTAGCGTCGCACTCACGCAGGGGCAAATTTTACGCTACGTTATCTTGCCTCAGGCTTTTAGCGTTTCGATCCCATCTATCGCGGCTAACGTCATCTTTCTCATCAAAGAAACCTCGGTCATCAGCATCATCGCCCTACCAGACCTGGTCTATGTGACCAAGGACATCATCGGGCTTTACTACATGACCGACGAGGCGCTTTTTATGCTGGTAGTTAGCTATTTGATTATCATTTTGCCGATATCTTTGGTCTTATTTTGGCTTGAAAAAAGGATGAGAGTTGGACGGAGTTAGTATTTTATTCGACCCGCTAATCTTAAAGCGGCTGATTTTCGAGGGGCTGTGGATGAGCGTGCAGATTTCAGCCATATCTATCGCCATCTCTCTTGTTTTAGGCACATTTTTGGGCGTGGCTATGAGCTCAAAAAATAAATTTATCTTTTTCGTGCTAAAAATTTGCCTAGAAATCGTTCGTATAATGCCCCAAATCGTCTGGCTATTTTTGTTTTACTACGGCGCGAGCAAGGCTTTTGGGCTAGATATCTCTAAATTTAACGCCTCGCTCATAGTCTTTAGCCTATGGGGCGTGTTTGAGATGATGGATATCGTGCGCGGCGCAATCGTCTCGATACCGAGGCATCAGTTTGAAAGCGCGGCGGCTCTGGCACTTAGCAAGACTCAAATTTATCTTTACGTCGTGATCCCGTCAGCTACGCGCCGCCTAGTGCCCGCGGGCGTAAATTTGCTAAGCCGTATCATCAAAACCACCCCGATCGTCGCCCTCATCGGCGTGCCCGACCTGCTAAAAGTCGGACAGCAAACGATCGAAACGGCGAGCCTAACGGCAAATCCGACAGTGCCGTTTTGGATATACGGCTTTATATTTTTATTATATTTTCTCGTCTGCTATCCTATCTCAAAACTATCTAAGATACTTGAAAACAGATGGGCATAAGGAATCAAATGAGCGAAATTTTAAAACTATCAAATTTAAGCAAATCTTACGGCGACTTGCAGGTGCTAAAAGGCATCGACCTTAGCGTCAAAAACGGCGAAGTAGTCGTGATCCTAGGACCCTCGGGCTGCGGCAAGAGCACAACTCTGCGCTGCATAAACGGCCTTGAGCCATTTGACGGCGGGCAGATAGAGATAGCCGGCGAAAAGATCGATAAAGACTACAAAGACTGGATCAAAATCCGCCAAAAAGTGGGCATGGTTTTTCAAAACTACGAGCTGTTTGACCATATGAACGTCATCGAAAACATCGTGCTAGGCCCGGTAAAAGCGCAAAAAAGAAGCCGCGAAGAGGTCGAAAAAGAAGCCGAAGCGTGGCTAGAAAAAGTAGGCCTAAAACATAAAAAATACGCCTATCCAAAGGAACTTAGCGGCGGGCAAAAGCAGCGTATCGCTATCGTGCGCGCACTTTGCATGAGGCCCGAGATCATGCTATTTGACGAGATAACGGCCTCGCTAGATCCAGAGATCGTGCGCGAGGTGCTAGACGTCGTCATAAACCTCGCAAAAGAGGGTATGACGATGCTGATTGTAACGCACGAGATGGGCTTTGCTCGCTCGGTGGCGAATCGTATCGTCTTTATGGATGAAGGCAAAATCGTCGAAGAGAGCGAGCCCGAGGCGTTTTTCACGCATCCAAAAAGCGAACGCGCGAAGAAATTTTTAAATTTATTTTCGTTTTAGGGGTTTTAAATTTGACGTTTTTAGGCTAAATTTGAAAGCTTTTCGCCAAATTTAGCTTTTAGGTCCTTGCACTTCCACCAAATTTAAACAACTTAAAGTTCTCATCTTGTTTTAACTCAAATTTACTCAAAATAACCGGCCCAAATTTGATCCGCTAGCCATTTCTTAAATTTAAAATTAAATTTGCAAATTTATATTGAGTAAATTTTATACTCTATTTTAAATCTAGCGTTACGTTTTTAAACAAAATTTGATTATTCTCTGCGCCAGTCGTCCGAAAAAGTACAAATTTAGTCGCATTTTAGCCAAGCTTTTGTATATTTTGCGCACTTTATTTTAAAGGAGAAAGAATGAGAAAACTTCTGTTTTCATTTTTGGCAACATTCGCCGCCGTCTTTCTAACGGGTCAGGCTAATTTGCAGGCTGCCGAAGCGGACGCTTTGGCTAAAATCAAAGAGCGCGGATACGTGCGCGTGGGCGTTTTTAGCGACAAACCGCCGTTTGGCTACGTCGATAAAGAGGGCAAAAACCAAGGCTACGACATATATTTCGCCAAACGCATCGCAAAGGATCTGCTAGGCGACGAGAGCAAGGTTAAATTTGAACTCGTAGAAGCAGCAGGCCGCGTAGAAGTGCTAGTAGCCGACAAGGTCGATATCACTTTGGCAAATTTCACCAAAACCCCTGAGCGCGCCAGAGTCGTTGATTTTGCGCTTCCGTATATGAAAGTGTCGCTTGGCGTAGTTAGCCCGAACGGCGCGGTCATAAAAAGCGTGGATGAGCTAAAAGGCAAAAAACTAATCGTCAATAAAGGCACGACCGCGGATGCGTATTTCACGAAAAATCACCCTGACATCGAGCTTATAAAATACGACCAAAACACGGAAACCTTCGCCGCCCTGGTCGATAAAAGAGGCGCGGCGCTAGCGCACGATAACGCGCTGCTTTTTGCGTGGGCTAAAGAAAATCCAGGCTTTACCGTCGGTATCGAAGCCCTAGGCGATGTGGACGTCATCGCGCCTGCTGTCAAAAAAGGCAACAAAGCTCTACTTGAGTGGCTAAATAACGAGATCGTGGAGCTAGGCAAGGAAAATTTCTTCCACAAAGACTACGACGCTACGCTAAAACCGATCTACGGCGATAGCGTAAATCCGGAATCTCTCGTCGTCGAAGGCGGCAAACTATAAAACCCAAAGTCGGAAGAAATTCCGACTTTTTCATTCTATACATTTTAAAATTTAAAGCATTAGGTAAATTTACCACCAGCACAACCTATCGTTTCGATATTTTAAATACGACTAAAATTTTACGCTTGCTTATTATTAAAGCAAATTTGATCCGAAAAATACAATAAATGAACCGCCAAATTTAAGCTCACATATCAAAGTTTGTAAATTTTAATCACTATAGAATTCAAGGATATTTTTTAATTATTAGAAAGGATAGTTTTGTGGATTTTCCTTGTACAATTTGCAAGGAAATTTAAAGAAAAACCTGCGGAAAGCCAAAGCTCTCCGCAGATAAAGGCGTATTACATCATTCCGCCCATACCGCCCATTCCGCTCATATCAGGCATCGCAGGCATCGGTTTGTCCTCTTTTAGCTCACTTATAGTAGCTTCAGTGGTTAAAAGCAAGCTCGCAACGCTAACCGCGTTTTGTAGAGCCACGCGCTCGACCTTAACCGGGTCGATGATACCGGCTTTAAACATATCTACATACTCGCCCGTAGCCGCGTTAAAGCCGTAGTTGTCGTCTTTGCTAACGCTTACTGAGTTTGCTACTACGCCAGCGTCAAAGCCCGCATTTTCAGCAATCTGGCGCAGTGGAGCGGTTAGTGCGCGTCTTACGATATCTGCGCCGATAGCTTCGTCGCCGCTTAGTTTTAGATCTACTTTTGCGCTCGCTTTGATAAACGCAGCGCCGCCGCCGATCACGATGCCCTCCTCTACGGCCGCTTTAGTCGCGCTTAGAGCATCATCCACGCGGTCTTTTTTCTCCTTCATCTCAGTCTCGGTAGCAGCACCCACTTTGATGACCGCTACGCCGCCGCTTAGCTTAGCTAGGCGCTCTTGCAGTTTTTCTTTGTCGTAGTCACTCGTAGTTTCCGCGATTTGAGCTTTTATCTGGATGATTCTAGCGTCGATTGCCGATTTCTCGCCTGCGCCGTTTACGATAGTCGTGTTGTCTTTATCGATGATGACGCTTGAAGCTTGGCCTAGATCGCTTAGAGTCGCGCTTTCTAGAGTTCTGCCTAGCTCTTCGCTCACTACTTCGCCGCCTGTTAATATCGCGATATCCTCAAGCATCGCCTTTCTGCGATCGCCAAAGCCCGGAGCCTTAACCGCAGAGATGTTTAGTACGCCGCGAAGCTTGTTTACTACTAGCGTTGCAAGCGCCTCGCCCTCGATATCTTCAGCGATGATTAGCAGCGGTTTACCTGTTTTTTGGATCTGCTCGAGCACAGGTAGTAGGTCTTTTAAATTTGTAATCTTCTTGTCAAATAGCAAGATAAACGGATTGCTCAGCTCGACCTGCATCTTTTCGGCGTTTGTGATGAAGTACGGGCTTAGATATCCGCGGTCAAACTGCATACCCTCGACCACGTTTAGCTCGTCGTGGATAGATTTTGCTTCCTCAACGGTAATGACGCCGTCTTTGCCGACTTTTTCCATCGCGTCAGCGATCAGTCCGCCGATAGCAGAGTCAGAATTTGCCGAGATAGTGGCTACTTGCGCGATCTCTTTTTTATCGGTTACTTTGCGCGATAGGCTTTTTAGCTCGGCGATTATAGCTGCGGCCTCTTTATCCATACCGCGTTTTACCTCGACCGGATTTGCGCCTGCGGTGATGTTTCTTAAGCCCTCTTTAAAGATAGAGTGCGCCAAAACCGTAGCCGTAGTCGTGCCGTCGCCCGCCTCGTCGTTTGTTTTGCTAGCGACCTCTTTTACTAGGCCTGCGCCCATGTTTTCTAGAGCGTCTTTTAGCTCGACCTCTTTAGCTACGCTCACGCCGTCTTTTGTGATCGCTGGAGCGCCGAAGCTCTTTTGCACTAGCACGTTTCTGCCGCGAGGCCCCATCGTTACTTTTACAGCGTCGTTTAGTTTTCTAACGCCTTCGTATAGTCTATTTCTAGCCTCGTCTGAAAAAAATATCTCTTTTGCCATTTTTATTCCTTTAAATTTAGATTATTTTAAAACGCCTAAAACATCTTCGATTTTTAGAACCAAATATGTTTTACCATCAAGCACGACCTCGGTGCCGCCGTATTTAGCGAAAACCACGTTATCGCCCACGCTCACGCCTTCTACCTCGCTTGATACCGCCAAAACCTTGCCGCTTAAAGGTTTTTCTTTTGCATTATCGGGTATAATGATGCCCGAAGCGGTCGTTTTGACGTCCTCAAGACGCTCGACTAAGACTCGTTTGCCTAACGGTTGAAAATTCATGATTCATCCTTTATGGTTTGATTTTTACTTTTTTAGCACTCTTTTGTTTTGAGTGATGAAATTATAGTCAAATTTTTAGAATTTGTCAATGATTTAGCTAAAATTCTTAACAAGTCTTAGTATAATCGGCTCAAGTTTCATAATAAAATTAAACTAAATCTAAAGGATAGACGATGAAAATTTTAGGCGCCCTGCTCGGACTGGTTTTTGCTTTGCTTATCGCGGCTTACGTCGCGGCCTTTACGGATTTTGGCAACGGCTTGGTTAAGCCGTATGCCCAAAATTTGATTAAAGAAAAAAGCGGATTTGACGTCAAATTTGACAAATTTCAGATCCGCCCGACGAGCGTAGATATCGTAGCTAACGTAAACGGCGAGATCGTAGCGAACGTAAACGGCGAGCTTTCGATTTTCTCGCAAAGCCTCGATCTAAAATACGACGTCGCCGTTAGCGATCTAAAAAGCCTGGGCGTCAAGCTAAGCGAAGCTATGAAAATCTCAGGCATCGCAAAGGGCAAATTTAGCGATTTCGCCGCTAGCGGAGTAGGCCAAATGCTAGGCTCAAGCGTTAGCTTCGACGCAAATTTAAAGGACTACAAGCCGCTTTCTTTAAAGCTCGACGCTAAAAATTTACAGGTCGAAAAAGCTCTAGCGCTAGCCGGCCAGCCTATCTACGCGCACGGTAAAATCTCCGCCGTCGCAAATATAGTAGAAAGCGGCGGCAAACCAAACGGCACCGCAAATATCGATATCTTGGACGTCAAAACCAATAACGCGCTCATCGCAAATGATTTTAACGTCACTCTACCGTCAAATTTCGCCGCAAACGGCAAAGTCGTAGCAGACGTTAAAGACGGTATCGTAAACGCCAAAAGCGCGGTGATCACGCCGCTAGCGACGATCGGCAGCGACAAGACGATCTACGATCCAAACTCAAACACCCTAAGCAGCGACGTCAAGCTTATCGTGGACGATCTAGCCAAATTTGAGCCCGTCGTGGGGCAAAAGCTTAGCGGAGCGTTTAAAGCAAACGGCAACGTCATCACCACCGCCGGCGAGTTAAAAAACTTCGACGTCAAGGTTGAAGGATTTGGCGGTAACGTCGATGCGGTGCTAAACGGCGGCAAACTAATAGCCAAAATCAGCTCGCTAAAGCTTGACGAGCTAGTTAAAATCGCCGCTTTCCCGGCGTTTGTCGGCGGAACGATCAGCGGCGAAGCGGTGC
Organism: uncultured Campylobacter sp.; assembly: GCA_963528245.1. Classification (GTDB taxonomy): domain Bacteria; phylum Campylobacterota; class Campylobacteria; order Campylobacterales; family Campylobacteraceae; genus Campylobacter_A. The sequence goes on from CAURWB010000024.1 coordinate 12,958, forward strand.
TAAACGATGTGCATAACACGCAAAATATCTCGGGCTCGGTTAAGCTTGCTACCAAAAACGCACGGCTAAATCCGGCTGAGCTAAAACAGGTCGCAAAGGAGATAAATTTGAGCAAACCGCTAGCTTTTGAACTAAACGCAAACGCCGACGTAGCAAGCTCAAAAGCCAAATTTAACGCCGCTCTAAGCTCCGAGCTTTTAAAATTAAAGAGCCTAAGCGGCGTTTACGGACTGGATGACGAAAACGCGGACGTCAAATTTGACGCGGGCATCGATGATCTGGGTAAATTTGAAGAGCTAATCGGCAAAAAACTATCAGGCAAAGTAGACGTCAAAGGCACGGCAAAACTCGCAAAAGGCGCGCTTAGCGAGCTAGATCTAAACGCAAACGCTCTAGGCGGCAAGATAGATGCGATCCTCAAAAACGAAAAACTCACGGCAAATTTAAGCGCGCTTTCGCTCAAGGACGCATTTACGCTGGCTGCGCTACCAAACTACGCCGATGCCGTGATCGACGGATCCGTAAATCTAAGCGGGCTCGATCCGAAAAATCTCAGCGGTACGGCTAAATTTAACGTCAAAAACGGTATCGTAAACAGCGCCGTCGTAGCAAAAGAGCTAGATAAACGCTTCCCAAACGGCACAAAATTTGACGCTAACGCGGATGTCGCTATAAACGGCGGCAAGGCTAAATTTGACTCGGTAGCAAACCTCGTCTCAAACGCAAACAAAAACCTAATCGCGCTAAAAAATCTAAAAGGCGATTACGAGCTTGAAAGCGGCTCGGCAAAGGCGGATTTTGAGCTTAGCATAAGGGAGTTAAAAGAGATCGAGTTTTTGGTCGGACGACCTCTTTACGGGCCTTTGCTAGTTATCGGCGACGCGACGAAAACGGGCGAAAGGCTAAGCGCGAACGTAAATTCGCGGCTCTTTAACGGCGATCTTAAAGCAGTCTTAAAAGACGATATCCTAAACGCAAATTTAAAAAGCTTCACCGCCAAAGGCCTCACCGACTTTTTGGGTCTCTCGCACGTATACGACGGCACCGGCGATATGACGATGGATTATAATCTCGCCTCGCAAAAAGGTAAATTTGACGTCGCCGTAAATGACGGCAAGCTTGCAAAGACCGATTTTACCGAGCAGGTAAGGACCTTCACGGGACGCGACATAACAAGCGAAATCTACAAAAACAGCAAAATAAAAGGTACGATAAACAAAAACCTCATCGACTTTAACGCCGATATGAACGCGACTAGAAGACGCGTCTGGGTAACTAGCGGCAAATACGATATGGCGACCAAGGCCGTAAACGTGCCGATCAAGATGAACTACGAAAAAACCGACATCGATATCACCGTCACGGGCACTAGCGACAACCCGAAATACACGATCGGCTCGGACTACCTAAAGGGTAAGGCGGTTAAGGAGCTCGATAGATTTTTGGATAAGAAATTCGGCAAAGACGACGAAAACGGCACCACGGGCGATGCGAAAAAAGACGCAAAAAAAGATGCGATAAAAGGGCTTCTCAAGGGGCTGTTTTAGGTAAATTTGAGCTAAGCGCGGTGGTAAATTTGACGCCGAATTTGAGCAAAATAAGTGCGGCAAGTGCGGCAAATTTGAGCCGGAGCTCGCTTGCTCGGCGCGTCAAATTTGGGCTACCGGGCTAAATTTGACCGCTCGGCTCTGCGGTCAAATTTACGATATAACGGGCGGTAAATTTTAAAGCGGCTTTGCGGTCGCCAAATTTGGCAACATCGTTGCCTGATTTGATTTTGGACTTTGTTGCTTAAATTTGCGGCTTGGATTTAGAGGCTGCAAATTTAGCTTAACGTCAAATTTGACACGCTATTTCGCCGTTAAATTTAAACTGCGAAGAGTTAAATCGGATCAAATTTAATTTTACCAAGCAAGGACGACAAATTTAATTCAGACACGATACAAACAGATTTTGTGCAGCGGGTACGTAGCAAAAAGAAGTAAAATTTAATCGAGAAATCTCAGCGAAAGCAAACTCCGCAAAGCCCGGAGCCAAATCAACGCTTGCCCAAAAATCAAAACAGCGGTTAGTTAAATTTGCCGCAAAAATTTAAGCCCCGCTCGTCAGACAAGCAAAATCGAGCGAGGCGCAGATTTTATTTCGTTTTTTTAACGAGTTCTCTAAATTTAACGCAGCCTTCCGTATATCCGTAGTCGCAAGAAAGGCCGTAAAGCTCCATCGCCTTTTTATCGTCTTTTACGCCTTGATCCCCCTTTTCATGTCCGCGAGCTAGAGCGTAACAGCCCTGTGCGTCTTTGTAGTCGCAAGCTAGCCTGTAGTATTTGCGAGCTTTTTGCGGGTCTTTTGCGCCGCCGTATTCGCCGCTGTGATGAGTAGCCGCCCTATAGCACGCCTCGCCGACTCCGCCCTCGCAGGCTTTTTCATAGAGCGCCGCCGCCTTTTCGTAGTCTATCTGAGAGATTTGCCACAGTATGGTACCCTCGTATACCGCGGCTACGGCCGTGCAGCCGTCCATATCGCCCATATCGCAGGCCTTTTTATATAGCGCAAAGGTCTTTTCGCCGCCGTCATCGTCGTTGTATGAGAGCCCCTGCTCGCCCAAAAATGCCGCCATATAGCAGCCGGCGGCATTTTTATCGTCGTTGCAAGATTTTTCAAACAGTCGCGCGCCGTTTTCGAAGTCCGATTTTTTTAGATAAATTTTCGTAGCTTGTTCAAAGTTTCCACCAAAGGCCGCCGCCGCTAAAAACGCAGCTAAAATAATCTTTCTCAACGCATCCTCCTATTTGCTAAATTTTTTAGATTTGGCGCAGCCGCGACCAAGACCGTTTTCGCAAGCAAGACCGTAATATTTCGCCGCTTCGGCGCTATTTTTAGGCGTTCCGTCGCCTGATTCGTAGATATCGGCCGCGTTGTAGCAGCCCTCGGCCTCTCTCGCTTCGCAGGCTAGTTTATAGTATTTTAGCGCATCGGCGAATTTCGAGGCGCTATCGTGCTTCTTAGCTATCATTAGGCAAGCCTCCCCGTCTTTGCTCTCGCATGCTTTTTCATAAAATTCAGCTGTTTTTTCCGTGTCGTCTGGCTCTACGACAAAATTATCATTTGACGGCGTAGAGTCATAAAAATCGCCCGCCGCCGAGCAAGCTTTAGCGTAGCCAAGATCGCAAGCGCTTTTATAAAGCTCAAAAACTTCGCCGTTTATTCGCATATGCTCGTCATCGTCTTTTAGGTCGTATGTTTGATATACTTTTAGCTGTGCGGCTATGTAGCAACCTACGGCGTTTTTATCATCGCGGCACGATTTTTCGTAGAGTTTGGGCACGTTTTTGTCTCCCATATCTTGCAGATATTTTTTCGTCGCGATCTCAAAATTCGTCTGCGCGGCCGCCAATCCGGCTAAAATCAAAACAAGATAAATTTTCTTAAACATAGCGGCTCCTTATTTTTTATTTTTATAAAGTTTTCTAAAATCGGCGCAAGCTCCCCTAGAGCCGTAGTCGCAAGCTAATCCGTAAAAATCCATCGCCTTCGTCGCGTCTTTTTTTACGCCCTCGCCCCTTTCGTACATATCAGCTAGCGCGTGGCAGCCGCTGGCATCCTCGTACTTGCACGCGGTTTCGTAAAATTTAGACGCTTTGGCTAAATTTTGCTCGGCGCCTCCGCTATTATAGTCGTAGTATCCGGCCACTCTTGCGCACGCGGCGCCCACTTTGCCCTCGCAAGCTTTTTCGTGAAATTTCATCGCTTTTTTATAGTCGGTTTCCTGTCCGGCCTGTCCGTTTTCGTAGATGTCGCCCAGAGATTTGCATCCGTCCATATCGCCCGCATCGCAAGCTTTTGAAAACTGCTCGAAGCCTTTTGCCTCGCTAGAGTTTTGCGAATAGGCGTTAATGTTTATAAAGCCCGCGGCATAGCAGCCTACGGTATTTTTCTCCTCGTAGCAAGACTTCTCAAAGAGCTTTAAGGCGTTGTCGTAGTTGTTTTGAGCTAGCTCCGCGCTCGCCTCCTCGAAAGCAGGCACGGCGGCAAAAGCCGCGGACGCCAAAAAAGCGGCGAAAACGATTTTCTTTAGCATTTGTTTTCCTTAAATTTGATTATTTTTCGCGAAATCTAAAATTTGATGCAAACTATCTGCCCATTCTATCGAAAAACCACATAAAAGCAAACAGCAACCCCGTGGCCTTGGTTTTGGTTTCGTCAAACATAAACTCCCGCGCCCGCTCAAGCGGCACGTAAACAGGCTCGATATTTTCGCCGTCTATGCCGCCGCCCTCGCCGATTTTCATCGCGTCGTTTATCACGGCAAAAAACATCGTCTGCTTCGCTCCGCCAAAACCCAGCGCGCCGCGAGTGGATGTTATGCGCTCTACTTTACTCACGGCAAAGCCCGTCTCCTCGGCGATCTCCTCGATGACGGTCTGCTCCTCACTCTTGCCTTTATCCATCAGACCCGCGCAAAGCTCGTAGGTGTAGCCCTCGTCGCCCTTTTGCGTCAAATTTAGCTCGCGTCCTTCTTGTAGGTTAAACCAAACGGCGGGGCGAAACTGCTTAACCAGCAAAAACGCGTCCTTATCTTCGTGATAAAGCAGCACCGAAACGCTATCGTGGGCCTTGATACACTCCCATCTGACGGACTTTTCGCACAGATCAAACGAAATTTGATACGGCTTTACGTAGCGCGGGGAGGTTAAATTTTCTATTTTGATATTTTTTACAGAAGTATCCATTTTGCCAGTCCTAAAAAGCTAAAAAAGCCGACCGTATCGGTAACGGTGGTAAGCAGCACGGCCGAGCCGACGGCTGGATCGATGTTAAATTTCTTTAAGCTTAGCGGTATCATAGTACCGAAAAATCCGGCGAAAAATAAATTTATCAGCATCGAAGCGCCGATAACTACGCCTAGCATCGGGCGGTTAAACCACAGCGCAGCGATAATGCCCATCAAAAACGCAAAGGTTAGTCCGTTTATAAGCGCGATACCGACCTCGCGTTTTAGCGCGTTTGCGGCGTTTTTAAACTCGATTTCTCCCAGAGTTAGTCGGCGCACGGTAACCGTAAGCGCCTGGGTGCCGGTGTTTCCGCCCATGGATGCGACGATAGGCATCAGTACCGCGAGCGCTACGTAGCTAGCTATCGTCTCGTCAAAAAGCCCGATGATCGAGGAGCTGATTAGCGCCGTAAATAAATTTATAAGTAGCCAAACGGCGCGCGCGCGAGTGGCCTTAACCAGGCTCGTATCCTCTTCCTCCGCCTCGTCGTCGACGCCAGCTAGGTTATAAATTTGCTCCGTGGCGCTTTCTTTTATAAAGTCGTGGATATCGTCGGTGGTGATACGTCCGAGCAAATAGCCCTTGCTATCTACGACCGCGATCGAGTTCATATCGTAGTTTTCGACCGTTTCTACGACCGTCTCGATAGGCTCGTTATCTACGGCTACGTTGGGCTTATACTTATCCTCTTCGCTCTTTGCGATGATCTCTCTTAAGGTTTGGTTAAAGTCAAATAGTATCAGATCCTCAAGCGGCACCGCATGGAGCAAAACGCCCTTTTTATCGGTGATAAAAAGCTGCGAGACGTTTTCTAGTTTGCCCTCTTCTTTCTCGCGCCTTAGCCGTTCGACCGCCGTTTTTAGCTGCTCGTCGATATGCGCACTAAAAAGCTCCGTCTGCATAAACGCGCCCGCCTCGCCCTCGTCGTAGCTGCGGATACGTAAAATCTCCTCCTGGTCGTCCTTATCCAGACCGTCAAAGAGCTCCTTGGCTTTTTGTTCGTCGATCTCCTCGATATACTCCAAAAGCTCGGCGGCGTCGTCGCTCTCTAGCTCCTCGATCGCCTCGATGATTTTGTCGCTGGGTATCTGCTCGATCACGTCCTTTAACATGTGATCGGGCATCTCCATCGCTACGTCGCCCAGGATCTCTGGGTCTAGCTTTTCGAGATACTCGCCAAAGAGCTCCTCGTCGTGCTTTTTGAGCGTTTTTAGGTGCTGGGCGAGGTCGGCGGGGCTTAGTTCCTTATCGATCGTCTCGTTTAGGTGCGAGTCTAGCAGTTCTTTGGCTTCGTTTAATTGCTCGTTTTCTTCCATCATTTACTTCTTTTTGTCGCTTGACTCGGCGGTTTTACCTTTTGATTTAGCCTTTTTATCGGCGGCATCTTTTTGCTTTTTAGACTTATCTTTGCTGGCGTTTACGTCCTTTTTCTTTTTAGACTCGGTTTTGGCTTCTTTATTTGTTTTATCCTTTTTCTTATCCGTCTGTTTTGGTTTGTCTTTATTTTTAGCGGACGAATTTGACTCTGACTTTTTCGCCTCTTTGCTTGATTTTTTTGGCTCGGCTTTGCTTGTCGCCTTGCTTGCGGCTTTTGCGGAGGTTAAATTTGACTCCGGTTTTGCAGATTTTGCCGCGGCTAAATTTGCCGTTTCGTTTGCGTCCGTTTTGGTTCCAGAGGAGTTGCTTTCGGCCGTTGGCTGCGCGGCCAAATTTGACTCTGTTTTAGTTAAATTTGAGTCCGTCAAATTTACATCGTCGCTACCGCTTGCAAGCTCGCTCGTCAAATTTGCTTCGGTTTTGGTCGCATTGTCTTCCTTGTTGTCACCTTTTGTCTCTTTTGTCAAATTTATATCGGTTTTTAAAGAGCCGATGTTAGTTAAATTTTCCTCTGCCCTTTTCGTCTCCGTAGTTAAATTTAAATCTCCGCTAGAAAAGGTAGAATTTACATCCGTCATCGTCAAATTTACGTCTGCTTTTGGCTCGGCTATAGGATGCTCCCAGTCCATCGCCGTATCAAATTTCTGCTCTTTTTCAGGGATTTCATCCTTGTTGGCATACTCTTTTATCTTGTTTTCAAACTGTTTTATATATTTTTGAAATTTAGCGCTTTCATTTAAGGCAAATACGCTTTTAGCTACCTTTATCTCGGTCTCCGGGTTTATAGCGTTACCGTTTTTATAAACGCCGAAATGCAGGTGCGAACCCGTACTCATGCCCGTGTTTCCTACATATGCTATGAGCTGACCTTGTTTGACCTTAACGCCGCTTTTTATACCTTTAGCAAAGCCGCTAGTGTGCGCATATAGCGTCTCGTAACCGCTAGTGTGACCTAGTATCACTACCTTGCCGTAGCCGCTTTTAGTACCGACGAATTTAACCGTACCCTCGCCCGCAGCCTTTATAGGAGTGCCTTTAGGAGCGCCGTAGTCCACGCCTAGATGGGCCTTATAGCGCTTTAGTATCGGATGATAGCGCTTGGGCGTAAAAGGCGAGGTAATACGAGCGTTTGCGATCGGTCTAGTTAGCAAAAATTTATCGTTTTTCTTGCCGCTTTTGTCGTAGTATTTGTTTTCGTATTTATAAACCGTGTATTTTTTACCGCTGATTTCGATCGTCGCCCAGTATATCTCAGGAGCGCCGAAAGTGCGTCCTAGTCTCATCTTTTGCGTATACTCCATCGCGAGCCTGTCGCCTTTTTTTAGCTTCGTAAACTCTTTGGCGCCCACTTCGCTCCTCATAGCTAGATAAAATCCATGCGCCAGCGCCGCGCTACCGGTAGCCTCTAGTATATCTTGCGAGGGATTCGAGACGATCGGCATACTAAGTACGCGCCTATAAGTCTGATACGAAATCGATGAGAGCTGAAATTTAAATTTACCCTCGTCGTCTTTATAAATTTGCGCTTGAAGCTCTTCGTTTATGGGGATGAGAACTTGTTTTAATCCGCCGCTTTCATCCCTTAAAATTTGATACGGAATACCTGCCGTTATCTCGCTCACAAACTCCTTATCGTCCGAATCCATATCATAATAAAGAGAAAGGGGGATGGAATTTTTCTCCAAAAAAGTTAAAAACGTATCTCCGCTAGGCCAGTTAAGCTCCTCGACGGTAGATTGTATAGGTGCGGCGGCGAATAAATTTACCGCCAGCAGTAAAGCTAATGAAAATTTCTTCATAAAATCCCTTGATTTAAAAGTCGTATTTTACTCGAAAATTACTTACATTTTGCAAAACTAAGGCAGTTTCAGATATAATGAGCGCTAAAATTTCAAACTTTCAGGAGATAAATTTTGAAAAAATTTCTTTTATTTTTGGCGGTGGCTTGCCTTAGTTTTGCAGCCGAGTTTTCGATGAGAGAGTATAAAGCCCCGCTAATAAGCGTGGATGAGGGCGTAGGCACGATCATAGACGGCTCGGACATCGTCGTAGGCAGTAGCGGCGTCGTGATGCATAAATTTGAAGGCGCTCAAAGCTCTATCATAGCTCGCGCCGTCGTTACGCAAAAGGGCGGCGGCTTTGCAAAGGTACGATTTGAGGTGTTTGACACGCTAGCGCAAAAAGCCCTACCGATACCGGGCATAATGCCTAAAAGCGGCGACGAGATCATCCTAAATTACCTCTACAACCGCTCGCTCATCATCGTACCGAACAAAGAAATTTACGCCGAAGTAACGAACGCGTTTAAAGACATCACCTTTATCCACCCCGATATCGTGGGATCGTATCTAAGCTACGAGTATAAACCAAACCCTAGCCGCGACGATTTTCGCAAAATGTGCTCTCAAAGCGCTGCCGGGCTAATATTTATCGCTATGAATAACGAAGCGCTTTTTGCCGATTGCCAGAGTTTCGAGCCGCTAAAACGCTTCCAAAGCGGTGCGGTCAAATACTACCAGCTGCCTTTTTATACTCGCGTCAAGGACATCGATACGGTATTTTGGAAATGGGGCTCGGAGCAGATCAGCGACTTTGACCGCCACTACAAAGCTCTTTTGAAAGAGAAATGATGCACGAAAAACACGCTAAATTTTTTATAAATTTACTGGGCGCGGACAACGCCTACTTCGACAACGCGCACAGGATCGCCTACTGCTACGACGCGACGAAAAAGCGCCATTTACCCGACGGCGTGCTTTTCCCGCGCCATGAAAAAGACGTTAGCGAGATTTTAAAATACTGCAACGAAAACGGAGTCAAAATCGTGCCTAGGGGTGCTGGCAGCGGCTTTACGGGCGGGGCGCTAGCGCACGAGGGCGGCGTGGTGCTTGCCTTTGAAAAGCACATGAACAAAATCCTAGAGATCGACATGCAAAACATGGTCGCCGTCGTACAGCCCGGATGCATAAATATAAATTTACAGCGCGAAGCCGAGAAGCTAGGCCTTTTCTACCCGCCAGATCCCGCCAGCCAGGACTACTCGACGCTAGGCGGCAACGTCAGCGAAAACGCGGGCGGCATGCGCGCGGCAAAATACGGCATCACCAAAGACTACGTCATGGCGCTGCGAGCGGTGCTACCTAACGGCGAAGTGATCCGCGCGGGCAAACGCACGATAAAAGACGTCGCCGGATACAATATCGCTGGCATTTTAATCGCCAGCGAGGGCACGCTAGCGGTAATAACCGAGATCACGCTAAAGCTCATTGCAAAGCCTAAATTTAGAAAAACGGCGATGGGAATTTTCCCTAGCGTAAACGCTGCGATGAACGCCGTTTATAAGACGATGGCAGCAGGCGTGACGCCGGTAGCCATGGAGTTTTTGGACGCTCTTTGCATACGCGCGGTCGAGACTAAATTTAACAAAGGCCTACCGCAAGATGCGGGCGCCTTGCTCATCACCGACGTCGACGGTGACGTTTTAGACGGCTTAGAGCAGGATCTCACCACGATAGAGCGAGTATTTAGAGAAAACGGCGCTAGCGAATTTAGACGCGCTAAGGACGATAGCGAGAGAAACGACATCTGGTTTGCTCGCCGCAACTGCTCGCAGGCGATAAATATCTACGGAAATTTAAAGCTAAACGAGGACATCACGGTGCCGCGCTCAAAGCTACCCGAGCTACTGGAGCGTATCGGCGACGTCGCGGAAAGATACGGCGTGCAGGTGCCGTGCTTTGGCCACACGGGCGATGGCAACGTACACACAAACGTCATGGTCGTAGATAGAGCCGACCCGGCGCAGGTAGAGAGCGGACACAAGGCGATCGAGGAAATTTTTAAGATTGCGGTGGAGCTTGGCGGTACGCTTAGCGGTGAGCACGGCATCGGTATCAGCAAGGCCGAGTTTATGCCGCTTGCCTTTACGGATGCCGAGATGGAGCTTTTTAGAAGTATCAAAAAGGCGTTTGATCCGAACAATATCCTAAACCCGTTTAAGATGGGGTTGTAAATTTGGCAAAAATTATAGCCGATCTTTCGATAACCATTTTTTTCTTTTTTCTAGCTGCCTTTTTAATTGTATCCATTTTTAGAGGCGGCTTTATAAACCACAAATCATCTTATAAAATTGTCGATCAAGGGGCGCTACTGATACGTCCGGATAGGAAAAGCAGAATGTTTTTACAAAGATGACTCAAATATTAAAATTAACAAGAAAGTAATTATATTAGACCCAAGTTTACGAAGCGAATCCAAATGTATAAATGGTTATTTGCAACGCAATCAACTAGAGCTAACTTGCGTTATTATTTTTGCAATCGGCTTAGTCTTCTTTTCTTTTTTGGTATTTGCCGAAAAAGGCATTAAGGTAAATAAGGATAGAGTCTCGAAAGAGTGGAACTTTTTATTTTTAAACTACAGCATTGAAATCAAATTTGACGAAATTTTATGCATCGCCAAAGAAAAGCGTAACACAAAAACGCTAACATTAAAAAGTAAACACAACAACAATAAATTTGGCGTAAATCTTTTGTATACGCAAAGAGATATAAATTTTATAGAAAACTTAATCAATAAAAGTATAAACAAAAGATTAAAAGCCAAAGACGCCGCCCACCCAGCTTAAATTTAAATTTATCGTTGTAAAATACCTCAAATTTAAGGATTTAAGATGACTGCGCAAAAATTTGAAAAGATAAAAGAGACGCTTAAAATTTGGCTCACGGCGATGCTAAAGATCAAGGACAAGCAGCTACTGCACTACGCATCAAGCCTGAGCTTTCACACGATGCTTTCCATCATCCCCGTGCTGCTCATCTCGCTCTCGCTCTTTACACAGATGCCAAGCTTTAGCGTCTATTACGCAAAGATCAAGGAATTTATATTTGCCCAGCTGCTACCCTCAAACCAAGACGCGATCTCAAACTACATCGAGACATTTTTGCAAAACAGCTCGAGCCTTGGTATCCTCGGCCTTGGCGCCATTATCTTTACTTCGATCATGTTTTTTGCCGATTACGAGTACGTCATCAACCGCATCATGCACACGCAAAGCCGCAAATTTTGGAACTCGCTGAGTGCTTATTGGACGCTCATTACGCTAGCTCCTTTGGGGCTTGGGCTTAGCTTTTATCTCTCAAATTTATTTCAAGATATGCTAAACTCCAGCGCCTACACGAAGTGGATAAATTTTCTCAGCATATTTCCGTACCTCATCATCTGGGTGATATTTTGCGTGACGTATCTCATCTCGATAAACCGCCAAATAGCCCTAAAAAACGCGCTTTTTAGCTCGTTCATAGCCTCGCTCATCTGGTATCTTGGCAAAAATATCTTCGTCTTTTACGCCGCAAACAACAAAACCTATCTTAGCATCTACGGTTCGTTTTCGGTGGTGCTGCTATTTTTCGTATGGATTTACGTGTCGTGGATCATATTTCTTTACGGCGTGAAGCTGTGCGCGTATCTGGAAAAAGCGGGCGAGAGCGACAAAGAATCTTAAAAAAGCGCGGCAAAGCAGAGTAAATTTAGCGGCACGATAACGGCGGCCAAAATTTTGCTTTTGACGCTTGCTAAGCTCAGCGCATTATAGAGTAAAAACAGCCAAAACGGCACGTTCAAATTTACCCCCTTTGCGCGCCACGAGAGAAATTCTAGCAAATACTCATCAAGCGCGCCGCCAGCGCCAAGCGCGTGCAAAAGCGCGCTAATCGGATAAAACAAGCTAAAAAGCGGCGTGAGCGGCAAGACGGCTAGCTGCTGGGCGCTAACGAGCGGAAAAAAGTAAACCACGGGCAAAATCATCGCCGAAAATACCCAGAAATTTAGCAAGATAGCGTTTGTAAAATTTGAAAATCGCCCGCCGAAGTGCCGCAAATACAGATAAATATAAAACACGCCCATGCAAGAAAAGTAAAATCCTACGCTAAAAAGCAGACTCGGCATCAGCGCTACGGCGGCGCAAATCACCGTAAAAAGAAGCTCAAAGCTCACGACGCGCACGTTTCTAGCGAGTAAAAACAGAGCCAGCAAGCTCATCAAAAACGCCCGCAAAAATGACGGCACGAAGCCAATCAGCGCAAGGTAACAAAACAAAACCGCAAAGATCGCGGCCGAGAGGTCAAATTTGGCGTTTCGATACGGAAAATATCGCGCCTGAAAATAGCGGTAGATCGGGCGAAAAATAAAATATAACGCCACAAAAATCAGTCCCAAATGATAGCCGGAAATCGCGATCAGGTGCGCTACGCCGTAAAAATTTACGTCTTGGCGCAACTCCTTACCGACGGGTGCGGCAAGAAAAAGCGCGGTAAAAAGCTCGGACATTTTTTCGCTTTCGTGCTGCGCGGCGATAAAATCATAAATTCTATCTCGCAACGACTCAGAGCTGGCGGCATAGCGAAGCTCCGAGATACCGTAGCTTGGCATAAAAAACGAGCCGCTTAGGTACTCTTTAAATTTGACGTTTTTGTTTTCGGCGCCGATTAAAATTTGCTCGTTCGCTCCAGCGTCAAAGTCCGCTCGCGTCGTCGTGTAAAAGCTAAAATCCTGCGTTTTAAGCTTTAAAACGCGGTAAATTTTGCCTTTTTCGTTCGTTTTTTCGTAGTTTTGTAAAATTTTAGCTTGTAAGATGACGCCGTTTTGGGATTTAAATTCGCAAAATTTATAGTAGCTAAAGCCCAAATTTAGCGCAAACATGGCGGCGCAAGCAAGGCAAAATATATAAACCTCGCGCGCGTTTTCAAAGATGGATTTACGTTGCGGCTTTTGCAAATTTTGGCTTTAGGCTTCGCATTTTAGGCGTTTGGGTTAAACTCCGCCACGTGCGCGGCGCCAAAGCTCTTATCGACAAAGCGCGTAAATTCCTTCTGAAATATTACTTCTACCGTGCCGACCGGGCCGTTTCGGTTCTTGCCCACGATGATTTCGGCGTCCTCTTCGATCTTGTTAGGGACAAATTTACGCACGTACTCTTTGCCCTCAGCGTGCGCCTTTTTCTCGGCTTCTTTCTCCTCTTGCTCGCGGTAAACCTCGTCGCGGTAGACAAAAAGTATCATGTCGGCGTCCTGCTCGATGGCGCCTGATTCGCGCAGATCGCTTAGCATCGGGCGTTTGTTGGCGCGGGACTCTAGGCTGCGGTTTAGCTGGCTAAGCGCGATGATAGGCATGTTTAGTTCACGTGCTAGCAGCTTTAGTCCGCGCGAGATTTCGGCGATCTGCAGGTGGCGGTCGGAGAAATTTGACGTCGCCATCATGAGGCCGATATAGTCGATGACACACAGAGTGATCTCTGGGTGCGAGGACTTGAGCTTGCGCATCTGCGTGCGGATCTGGTGGATGTTTACGTAGCCGCTATCGTATACGAAAAGCTTACGACTAGACATATCCTCGCACGCGTCGCTTAGGCGCGACCACTCCTCGTCGTCCATTTTGGCCGTCATTATGTTTTGCAGCGGGATCGAGGTTTTAGCGCTTAGCATACGCAGCATGATCTGCTCGGCTGGCATCTCAAGCGAGAAAAACACCACTCCGCCGCCGCGCATCAGCACGTGGTTCATCAAATTTAGACAGATCGTCGTTTTGCCCATACCCGGGCGTGCCGCGATGATGATGAGATCGCCGTGCTTAAAGCCCTTCGTCATCTCGTTTAGCTGGCGAAAACCCGTGTCGATGCCCACGATATCTTTGTCTTCTAGCAGTTTTTGCTTTTCTAGATGAGCGATGACGTCTGCGATGATGACGGGAGCATCCTTTACGACACCCGCGCTCTGCCCGTCCACTAGCGAATAAAAACTCTGACTAAGCTCGTCCACCATATCGCGGCTAGGCTTATCCTCGCTCACTTTGCTAGGTATCTGGTGCGCGATTTTGACGAGGCTTCGCTTGATTGATTTTTCTTTGATTTCATTGGCGTACTTTTTGACGTCCAGGATCGAGTTTGTGCCCATGATCTCGCTCATCACGTTCTCGTCAAATTTACTCCCCAGCTTGGTTTTTAAAAATCCCGTTTCGACGGGCAAATTTTCATTCAGGCACTTTACCATCGCGTCGTAAACGTCGCCGTGAGCGCGCAGGTAAAAGTCAAACGGGCTTAGGATATCGAAAATCTCGCTTAGGTTGTCCGCGCTATAGATGATGGACGCGAGGATCGCGCGCTCCATATCTAGATCATAGAGATTGTGCATATCGATGTTTTCTTTTGCCATTTTCGTATCCTTTAGTTTTGTTAAATTTGCCTGCGTTTGGGCGGATTTTATAAAATTTGAATTCAATTTTGACGCTTGCTCGTAAATTTGCTTTAGATTTGAACGGTCAAATTTGAGTTAGCGCCATAAAGAGCGTGGTTTCGCAGGCTCGCGCTGATAAATAGAGTTCAAATTTGACGAACAAATTTAAACCCGAGCCAGAGGCAAATTTATCGGCTCAAATTTGACCGAGCCGAGCGTCGCCAAACGTCAAATTTGACGCCTGAAATTTACGCCCGCGACTTTATCTCGTCGTCGATCTCGAGTAAAAATCTATCGACTAGCTCGCTCTCGGGCAGCCTCGCGACTACCTCGCCTTTGCGCATTATCATACCGTTTCCTTTACCAAATGCTATCGCCACGTCCGCACCCTTGGCCTCTCCGATAGCATTTACGACGCAGCCCATCACCGAGACGTTTAGCGGCTCTTTGATGTGCTTGGTTT
>CAURWB010000025.1:0-26703 GCA_963528245.1 uncultured Campylobacter sp.
ACCGCCGACCTTCGGGTTATGAGCCCGACGAGCTACCACTGCTCTACTCCGCGATGAAATTTGAGTGGATGGGGTAAGAGGATTCGAACCTCTGGATGATTGGACCAAAACCAATTGCCTTACCGCTTGGCGATACCCCAGCCTGTAAAAAGAAAGGTGATTATATATATTTTTACCTTATTTGTCAAGCTTTTTGGCAAATTTTCGCCATTTTTTCAAAGTTTTTCCATAAAAGCCGTGCTATATGAGCCGTTTAAGCGCCTATTTATATCATCCTGCCAGCTAGCAGGCAGCGCTTCTAGCGCTCTAAATTTAGGTAATAAATCCAAATTTTCACTCGGATTAAAAAAAAGTTTATTTATCTGCATTACGCTTAGAGCATTTTCGTTTTTTTGCAGGATCTCTATCTCGCAGCCAGCCTTGCACGACCCGTTTTCAAGCACTTTGTAGTACCAGCCGGTTAATCCCGTAGCAAAAATCTCTTTGGCCAAATTTGCATTTCCCCAGCGTTTTGCGAGCTTAAAGCACGGTTTTCGCGGCTGGGTTACTTGTAACACCAGCGAGCCGATTTTATGCACGTCGCCCACGTTTACGCTGTTTTCATCTAGTCCGCTAACGGTCAAATTTTCGCCCATCGCGCCCAGCGGCAAATTTTTAAGCCCCAGATAAGCTTCCCACGCGGGATAGTTTTCTAGCGAATTTGCAAATACGGCTTTATTTACGCCGCCGTGATGTTTTGTATCAGCTACCTCGTCCCCCTCAAATCCAAGCTCGTTTGCGTAGATTTCGCCCGTCTGCGCATTTTTAAATATCGCTGAGCGCCACGCCTTGCCTAGCTCGTCCGTGGCCGTCTGGCTACCATACTGCCTTGCTTTACCTATCAAAAGCGCTTTTATAAATGCCATTTTGCCCTCACGCCACGTTTTGCAGATTTAGCTGAACTTGCTCGCCCTCATCGTTAAACTCAAACCTAACCGCCCTAGCCCCAAAGCTCTTTGCGATCGCCTCGAGCGTGTCGCGTGCGGACTTGTGGATCTTGGACTGGAGCTGATTTATCAGGCGTACAGACATCTTTTCGACCTCGGCGCGGGCCTCCTCGATGAGCCTGTTTTTATCCTCCTCGCTAAAGCTGCTACCGAAAAATCCATTTAGCGAATCAGGCAGCAAAAACGGGATAAATTTGCCGTTTTTCTCGTCGTAAAATTTCATATTTGCGATCGAAAATTTGTATTTGCAAGGCGGCATCTTGATGAGATACTCCTCGCTCGCGACATTTACGATCTCTAGACGCGGGCTCGTTAGGTCGTAGATGAAATTTATCTCAAACTCAAATATCATCGAGAGCTTTTTCTCGCTCACCAGCCAGCGCAGATACTCCTTGCCAAAACTACCAAATGCGTGGTCGGTCTTAGTCACGATCTCTTTACTGTAGACCTGAAAAACGGATAGCTCGCCGATGGATTTTAGCTGCGATATCTCGGTGCTGATCTGCGTTGTCGCAGGCTTTTGCGCGGTTTTTAAGGCTTTATTAAATCTAAAAATCGTAAATACGCAAATCGCCAGCAAAATCGCTAAAATAAGGCTTGTAACATCTATCATCTTTACTCCTTTAAAAGGCGATTTTAGCGAAATTCGTTAAAATAATCGTTAAATTTGAGCTTTGGGTTGTTTTGTATCGATATAAATTTAAATTTAGTAGGCGTTTAGAACTTTGGCGCAGTTTGGCAAAACCAGCACCTTTAAGATACAGGTTTTAAATTTAACTCAAATTTGAGGCAAATTTAACGCCAAGCCCAAATTTGATAGCTAAATTTGGGCTCAAATTTAAACAGCCTAAAACACCTGAATAAATTTAAAATCATGCTCTCTAAGCACTTTTTTGATGAGCTCTTGATGGTCTTCGCCTTTGGTTTCGAGCGTGATCGTGATATTTGCGTCGCCGTACTCCAGACTCGTAGAGAAGCGGTCGTAGTCGATTTTGACGATATTGGCGTTAGCGATCTTTAGGCTATCGGTTAGGCTCATGAGCGCGCCTGGTTTATCTATCAGCGTGATTTGCAGCGCCATCTTGCGGTGCGATTTTATAAGGCCCTTTTCGATGATGACGTTTAGCATCTGTACGTCGATATTTCCCCCGCTTAGCACGATACCGATACGCTCGCCGGCTTTAAATTTGACCTTGTTGTGCAAGATACTAGCTACGCCGACCGCGCCCGCGCCCTCGACCACGATCTTTTGCGTCTCGAGCAGGAACAAAATCGCGTTTGCGATCTCCTCGTCATCGACCTGCACGAACTCGTCCACGCACTCTAGGATATTCGCCAGCGTCGTCTCGCTCGCGTCGCGAACCGCGATACCGTCGGCGATCGTACGAACTGTTTTTGAGTTTATGCTCTTTTTAGCGCCAAAGCTGTTAAACATCGCAGGCGCGCCCTTTGCGCTTACGGCGACCACGCGGATGTCTGGATTTACCTGTTTTACACAGCTTGATATGCCGCTGATTAGCCCGCCGCCGCCAACCGGCACGATGATGGTTTCAAGCTCGGCCAGATCGTCAAGCATCTCAAGCCCCACCGTGCCCTGCCCGGCCATCACGTACTCGTCGTCAAATGGATGGATAAAGCTCATGCCCTGCTGCTTGGCGTACTCTACGGCGTAGGCGTAGGCCTCGTCGAAGTTATCGCCCTTCAAGATGACTTCGGCGCCTAGATCTTTTGTTCCTAGCACCTTTAAAAGCGGCGTGGACTCAGGCATCACGATGGTGGCGGGCGTCTTAAACTCGCGCGCCGAGATAGCGACGCCTTGGGCGTGATTGCCCGCGCTTGCCGCTACGACGCCTTTTTTGCGCTCCTGCGCGCTTAAATTTGCGATTTTATTATACGCGCCGCGGATCTTGTACGCGCCCGTGCGCTGGAGATTTTCTTCTTTTAGGTAGATGAGCGCGCCGCTTGCGAGGCTTAGCTTTGCGCTGTAGGCAAACGGCGTCTTATATACAAAGCCGCTTATCGTGCGCTTGGCTTGGATTATTTTATTTAGAGAGATCATTTTAGCCTTTCGTTTTTTGTTTAAATTTTACTTTTTATCGCTTTTGCTTGCGCGTTTATTTACCGTATTTTTGCTTACGTTTTCTTTATTTTTTATCGTGCGCTACCGCGTTTTAATTTTTTATTTGGTTTTTAGAACGCTTTTAAATTTGATCAAATTTTCAAATTTACGCCTTAAAATAGCGCGTCGCCGTCAAATTTAGCCTAATTAAGCCTTTGAAGCTCGATTTTTATACACTTATCCTGCACAAAATTTATCCCGTTTTCGCGAGCGACCGCTCCTGCTTCGTCGTTTGTTATACCCAGCTGTAGCCACAGCGTTTTCACGCCTTTTTTGACGGCGTCCTTTACTAGCTCGCTAGCAAACTCGCCCTTTCTAAACATCACGGCGATGTCGATATATTCGTCTATTTGAGTCAAATTTCTATAAACCTTGCGCCCTAAAATTTCATCAAATTTTGGATAGACGGGAAACACGTTAAAACCGCTCTCGATGAGAAATTTTGCCACCTCGTTGCTAGGCTTGCTCTCATCAGGACTAAGGCCCACGACCGCGATATTTTTAGCGGAGGATAAAATTCGCCTTAATTCGCTAGGCATTTTTACTCCTTAAAAGCACGCCGCACTCGATATGAGCGGTGTTTGCAAACTGATCAAACACGGCAAATTTAACCGCCTCGTGCGTTAGGGCAAGCTGCGCTAGATCGCGCTTTAGGCTCTGCGGCGAACAGGAGATATAGATGATATTTTCGTAGTTTTTGATGAAATTTATCACGCTATCATCGAGTCCCGCGCGCGGCGGATCGACCAAAACGTGCGAGAAATCGTAGCTAAAGATATCAAGCTCTCTTAGGCGGTTAAACTCGCGCTCGCGCCCAAACGCGCTCATCAGCTCCTCAGCGCTCATTCGCAAAAATTTGATGTTATCTACGCCGTTTAGTTCGCAGTTTTTTAGAGCGTTTGCGATCGAGCTTTTGGATATCTCGGTTGCCAAAACGCGTTTAAACTTTTCCGCCATCGGAACGGTAAAGTTGCCGTGCCCGCAGTAAAGCTCAAGCAGATCCGCGCCGCGCTCTACGCATCTCTTCGCCCATGCGATCATTTTTTCGTTTACGGCGGTGTTTGGCTGGATAAAAGCTCCGTCGTCGAATGTAAATTTGTAAATTTTACCGCCGATGTTTAGGCTGTCCTGTAAATTTAGCTCGCCGCTTAGTAGCTTTTGCCCCTTTGCTCTCGCGGCTATCGTTACTCTCAGATCGGCAAATTTGAGCGCTAGGCTTTCTATCTCACTCTGCTCGGCTTCACCCAGACGCTTATGATAGAGTAGCGTCGCCAGTATCCCGCTCGCACACGAGATAAACTCGGCACCAAACAGCCTCTCTTTTAAAATTTGATTTTGCATAAGCGCTTCAAGCAAACGCGGCATCAAATTTGCGATAGGAGCGGCTACTTTTGGGCATTCGTCTATCATAATCCGCTTGGTTTTGGCGCCGTGCATCGTAAATCTAAGCTCGTCACCGTCGCGCCAGATCCCAAACTCCGCCCTAGTGCGGTAAGCGGCCCTCTGCGAGGCGGAAAACTCAAATTCGCCGCTATAAAACGGCTCAAATTCGCGCCTTATAAACTCGGTTTTAAATTTAACCTGTTCCTCGTAAGGCATATCAAGAGTGCAACTACCGCACTCTCCTAAAAATTTGCAAAACTTATCGGGCAAATTTAAACCCTTTGCCCGACGAATCTAACAACCAAAGCCGTCACCAAAAGCCCCAAAGGAAGCACTATCCAGATACTTAGACCAAGCGCAGTAGGGAAATATCCCGCAAAAATACTGATCGCGCAAACCGCAAGAGCATAAGGCATCTGCGTCTGGACGTGGTCGATGTGGTTACACCCAGCACCCATAGACGAGAGTATCGTCGTATCCGAGATCGGCGAGCAGTGATCGCCAAATATCGCGCCAGTTAAAACGGCTGAGATATTTACTATCATATACGCGTGCAAGGCGTCGCCCTCTAGTCCGCTGTGCATGCCCACCGCGCTAGCTAGCGGTATCGCAAGCGGCATCAAAATGCCCATCGTGCCGTAGCTGGTGCCGGTAGAAAAGCTGATAAACGAACCAAGCATAAAAATCGCCGCCGGAAGGACGATCTTTGGCGTAGACTGCGAAAGCAGATCGACTAAGTAGCGAGACGTGCCAAGCTCCTTGATCACCGAGCTAAGCGACCATGCAAGAAGCAGGATGATGATCGTAGTTATCATGGTTTTCCAGCCCTTGCCCCATGTCTCTATCGCCTCGCGAACGGTCAAAATTTTTCTATAAACAGCCATAAATATCGCCACTATCGTAGCTAACAAAGCCGACTGAAATAGCGCCACGGACGCATCAGCCGCGCCGAACGTAGCCTGGAAAGTGTGGAACGTAAGCGGATGAGCCTTCGCGCTCTCAAGAGCCTCGCCCTCAAGCGAGCCCAAACCGCTAAAATAAAAGCTAACGAACGCGCCCAAAATAAGCACCAAAAGCGGAATAACGGCATTTGAACTTTGTAGTTTGATATTTTCTTTAGGCTCTAGCGTCTTGTCCTCGACGTCCTCTATCATCGCTCCGTCGAGTCTTGGGTGCAATTCGCCCGCTCTAGCTCTGCGCTCGGCTTTTAGCATGCCGGCAAATTCGCGCCCCATAAATGCGGTGCAGACGATGAAAAAGAGCATGAAAAGATTGTAAAATCTATAAGGCATCGTCTCGACGAAGATGCTAAAAGCGTTTACGTTCGTTATGCCGATGAGCTCGTAGCCTTGTTTAATGAGCGAGATCTCAAGCCCGACCCAAGTCGAAATGACGGCCAGGCCCGCGATCGGAGCGGCGGTTGCGTCGATGATAAAGGCTAGCTTTTCGCGAGAGACTTTAAATTTGTCCGTTATCGGGCGCATGATCGGGCCCACGATGAGGGAGTTCGCGTAGTCGTCGAAAAAGACGAAAAGTCCCATCACCCAGGTTGAAATTTGAGCCGAAACGCCTGTTTTAGCCTTTTTGCTCAGCCATATCGCCACGGCTTTGGTTCCGCCCATTTTGGTGATGAGCGCGACCACGCCGCCGATACAAAGCACCTGAAGCACGATGCCCGCGTTCCAGCTATCGGCCAGCGAGCCCACGACCCTTTTTACGATGTCAGTAAAGCCCTTTACGAAGGTCATCGGGATGCTAGAATCGATGACGTTTATGAGAAACGTACCGCTAAAAACGCCGATAAACAGCGACAAAACGACGTCTTTGGTGATAAACGCCAAAACTATCGCCACCACGGGCGGTATGAGCGTCCAAAAGCCGAAAATTTCGGCATTTTTTTTCGCTACTTCGGGATCTACGGCTAACGCCAAGATCGGCAAAAGCGACAAAAATAAAATCTTTTTCATCAAAAACTCCTTTTTGTTTTTCGTCGGTTTAATCAAATTTTCCGCCCTGCGTGCCATCGGTCGGTATTTAAGGCATAAATTTAGCTAAATGCGGCTTAAATTTTTGTTTTAAATTCGCTTAGAATTCAAAATTTTTAGCTCTTTATTAAAATTTTATGTTAAAAATGAAGCTTTTGGGGAAATTTTGCTTAGCATGGCGCCGAGCGGCAAATTTAAATTTGCTCGTAGTTTAGATTTTGAGAAAAATTTTAGCTTTGATTTGTTGGTCAAATTTGGCATTTAGCGAGCCGTGCGTCATTTACACGAAAGAAGGTTAAATTTAGATTTTCGTTTCAAGATTGAGCGGGCTGGGGCAATGCAAATGTAGCCTCGCTTCCGCCGCTCAAATTTGAAAATCAGGCGTAAATTTAGGATTAAATTTAACCAAGAACAACCGAATTTAATCCTAAAATCAGTAAATTTAACTACAAAAAGCCTACTTTTTCTCGATAAAAAGCCCAGCCCAAGTCTGCTGCGTCGCCATCGCTTCGACGACGTTGATATTGACGCGGTGAGGCATGTTTAGGCAGTTTAGCACGATCTGCGCGATATCCTCGGCGGTAATGTACTCCACGCCCTCATAAACCGCGTCGGCTTTAGCCTTATCGCCGCCGAAGCGAACCTCGCTAAACTCGGTCTTGCAGATGCCAGGAGCTATCTCGGTCACGCGGATACCGGTGCCGCGGATGTCGTTGCGCAGATTTCTACTAAACTGCTTTACAAAAGCCTTGCTCGCGCCGTAAACGTGACTGCCCGGATACGGCCATGCGCCCGCGGTTGAGCCTAGATTAAAGATATAGCCGCTCTTTCGCGCGATCATAAGAGGCAAAACAGCCTTGGTCGAGTATAAAAAGCCTTTGATATTTGTATCGACCATCGTCTCAAAGTCCTCGATGCTAGTCTCCGCCACGCCTTCAAGCCCCAGCGCTAGGCCTGCGTTATTTACGAGCACTTCGATATCGCGAAACTCTTGCGGCAAATTTGCCACGCCGTCAAAAACCGCCTTTTTATCGCGGATGTCGGCGACGATGATATGGGTGTTTCCAAGTTCCTTTGCCAGAGCTTCGAGCCTTTCCTTGCGGCGAGCGAACGCTACGATCTTGTAGCGTTCGCGGCTAAGTGCCCTAGCTATCGCTTCGCCAAAACCCGACGTAGCTCCCGTGATAAAAGCCGTTCCTTTCATATCTTTCTCCTTATTCGGTAATCAAATTTGACTCAAGCCCCATCGCCCTTAGATACTGCGCATTGATCTCCTTTTTGCCGATGATCGCGTAGTCTAGGGCGTTTAGTCCGTTATCATCCACTGCCTGCACATCCGCGCCGTTATCCACCAAAAGCTGCAATATCTCCACATCAGCCGCTCCCGCCGCACTCATCAGCACGCTTTTTGATGCCGCGTCAAAGTCACATAGCTTTACGAAGCTCGGCAGTTGGACGCTCAAATTTGAGCTATAGGCAAGCTTGGTGCTCATGTCTATCAGCCTTTTGTTTACTAGCGCTCCGTTTCCTAGTAGAAATTTAACCAAATTTATGTCATTTAGCTGCACGGCCTTAAAAAGCGGAGTGAAGCCGAGCAGATTTGCATAGTTTACGTCCGCGCCGCTAGAAACCAGGAGCTTTACGTTATTTAAATTTTTAAGCGCGAAAAATAGCGAACTCTCAAATCCGTAGTTTAAATTTACGCCCGCGCGCAAGAATTCCTTTATGATGTCCTCGCTTTTTTCGTAAAGAAGCGCGGCATTAAATGCGTTTTGCAGCGAGGCTTGCGACACGGCACCAGAATATATCGCCTCATTTATGCCGTATTTTGTAAAAGTCGGATCGCTAACCTTTCTCGCAAACTCGTCCATATCGCCGTTTTGCAGAGTCGCGGCGGCAAATTTTAAAAACTCGTTTGCAACCTTTGAAGCGTAATAAATCGCGCTGCCTTCGTCTATTTTAAAATTTGATTTGTAGTAGTTTACGAGCGGCTCAAGCGCGGCGTTGTAGTCTTTGTTAAAGTCCTTGAAAACCGTAAAATTACTTAAGCTTTGATGTCCCCAGTAGCGAAGCCTGGCTCTATTTTGCGATACGAGCTTTTCGTATTCGTCGGGGCTTTCTAGCTCTTTGGCGTAAACTTCGGGCGCATAAGAGGCTTTTAAAATCTTAAATTTGAACTCGTTTAAATTTTTGCTTGCTAAATTGCCAACGCAAGCAAGGCTTTCGGAGCGGATATTTTGCGCTACTAAGAGTAAAATTTGAACCTCTTTTAGCCCCAAGATAGAGTCGTTGCAGTTTGGCTCAAATTCTCCCGAAAAGGTTAAATTTTGCGAGAAAAATCGCTGCTTATCGACCAAAGCGTCATCACAGCTAAAGCTAGCAAAAACAAAAGAAAATGACAAAAATATCGGCAAAATAAATCTCATCGTATGCCTCAATATCTTTTAATTTTGATAATTCTACCAAAAAATAATTTGGTAAAAATAAATTTACCGCTCATTAAAGCAAACGTCCGCAAACGCGGCTTTTAGCTTCTCGTAAAGCGGAGTAAAAGGGACGCCGTTTACGCGCACTTCGGCGATAGAGGTGATAAAGTTCGTATCGCCGCTCCAGCGCGGCACTAGATGATAGTGCACGTGCTCTGCGATACCGGCACCCCCTGCTTTGCCCAGATTCATCCCGATATTTACGCCAGCCGCGTTTAGTTCGCGTTTTAAAATTTTCACGCCCTCGCGCACGTAGGCGCTCATCTCCGACCACGTCTGCTCGTCTAGGCTTTCGATATTATCGGTATGCACGTAAGGTATCACCATAAAGTGCCCCGGCGTGTAAGGGTAGAGATTCATAATCCCAAAACACCGCTTTGCGCGAAACAAAACGCCCGTCTGTGCGTCTTTTTCGGGATGATTTACGACGTTGCAAAAGACGCAACCCTGCTCCTTTTTACCGAAATATTCGCTCCTCCACGGCGCGCAAATGTGCTCCATATCAGCCCTCCTTTACGGTTTTTACGGCTTTTGCCAAGTCCTCTTGCCTCATAAAATGCTCGCCTATCAAAAACGCATCGGCTCCTTGCGCGTGTAACTCTTTTAGCTGCGAGTGCTCATAAATGCCGCTTTCAGCGACTATGACGCTTGCGTTTTTGATTTTAGAAAATAGCTTCTCGCAAAGGCTCATATCCATCTCAAACGTACTTAAATTTCGGTGATTTACGCCGACTATCTTTGCGCACGCAAAATTTGACTTCTCTACATCCTCCTCGTCGTGCGTCTCGACCAAGGCCTCAAGCCCCAAAGAGCGCGCGTAATCAAGTAGCCGCTTTAGCTCATCGGCGCCAAGAGCCTTTGCGATAAGCAGGATAAAATCGGCTCCGTAAACGAGGGCTTCTAAAATTTGATACTCGTCTACGATAAAATCCTTGCGAAGTAGTGGCAGCGAGCTTTCGCGCCTGATCGCCGCCAGATACTCCAAATTTCCTTTAAAAAAATGCGGCTCGGTTAGAACCGAGATAGCGTTTGCGCCGCCTTTTTCGTACTCTTTTGCTATCTCTACAGGCGCAAAATTTGGCCTTATCAGCCCTTTGCTAGGGCTTGCCTTTTTGACCTCGGTAATGATGCGATACGGCTCGTCTGCGCTGCTTTTTAGCGCTTTTACCACGTCTTTTATCTCGCGCGGATTTTTCGCCGCGAGCTCTTGTAGCTTTTCAAAAGGCGTTTGCGACTTTCGCAGCGCCAAGTCCTCTTTGGTTTGTTTGATTATTTGATCTAGTATCATCTTTTACCTTTTTTTAGGCACTCTTTGATAGAGTTTATATGCTCTTTGCCTTCGAGCGAATTTACAAATTCCTCGTCGTGCAGGACTTGTTGCATTATCTCGTCGGCCTTTTTGCACTCGCCTAGTTTATAGTATCCCCACGCCAGCGAATCTAGATAAAACACAGACCCAGGCTCTAGCTCTAGGGCTCTGTTTACTAGCTCTATGCCCTTTTTCGCATCTATATCGTGATCTATGAGCAGATAGCCGTAGTAGTTTAGATATAGCGCGTTATTTAGCTTTACGGCCGATTTTTCAAAGTTGGCGATCACTTGTTTGAGGCTATCTTTACTTATCTTTTTGGTTTGTTTATCCGTATCTCTTTCGTACTGATATATCGCCATCTTGGCTTGATATTCGAGATTAAAGCTCTTATCAAAGGCTTCCTGCGCCTTTTTATACGCCTTGGTAAAATCCCCCGTCGCAGCGTAAAGATCCATCAAAGCATCATCGTTATATGAGTATTTTTGTAAAAATTTGATCGCAGCGTCGTAGTTTTTTTGATAAACATAGACGCCGAGCGCTTTTTCGAGATAGATTTTTTCTTTCGTCGCTTCAAAAAGACTCTCGTAAACATCGATCATATCGGAGTAACGGCCGTCCTGCGCATAGATATCCACTAGCGCCATGCAGGTCTCTACCTCGCAGCCGTCGATACGGCGCGAGCTCTCTAGCTGCCTGATCGCCTCTTTTTTGTCATTCATTTTGTTATATAAAAGATCGACTATTCGCAACAAATTTTCCACGCTCCTATCTAGCTCATACGCGCGCTCGAGCTCGCCCAGAGCGGCTTTGTTATCGTTTTGCATCGAGTAGACGGCAGAGAGCATAACGTGGTTTTTAGAGACGTCCTCTTTTTGGACGAGCTCTTTCATTATCTTTGCGGCTTCGTCTAGTTTATTTTCGCTTATCAAATTTGCGCCCTGTATGCGAAGCACGTCCACGTCGTCTTTTAGCACTTTTTGGCTGAGCGCTAAAATGCTTTTAAAATTTACGTTTTTAGAAAAAAACGCGAGCCTGAGCGCCTCTTTTAGATAGTCCGTGTTTTTGGTTTTTTCGTAAAGCTGCTCGTAAAGCTCCGTCGCCTCGTCGTGATTAGCGTTTTCGACCGCCAAAAGCGCTTTGATAACGTATAAATTCTCGTCAAAACCGTCTTTGGCGGTAGCAAAACAAACAAGCAAGGCCGCCAATATAAATTTTAAAATCGCCTTATTCCCGCGCATTCTTTCTCCAATTCATTGATTTTATCCTTAAAGTAGTCCCAAAACGGAAAGGTGCGGCACTGGCTCGGTCGAAAGTCGTAAACCGAGCAGTTTTTTGCCGTTTCGTCAAAAAATACGCACGCAAATCCGCCCTCGTAGGGCTTTTCTTTGAGGCTAAATTTATATCCGAATTTATCTAAAAATCGCAATCTAAACTCATCCTCACTCATTTTTAGATGCTGCGCTAGCGCCGAAATTTCCGCCGAGCTTATCCATATATAGCCGCTCTCGCCGGTGCAGCACTTACCGCCACACAGCTCGCACTTGCTAGCGTCAAATTCATAACCAAAGCCGCTTTGTCTTAGCAAACTCACTCTAGTGCGTCCTTACTTTGCGTGTTTGCCGTAGCGAAAATTTCGGCTGCCTTTTTACTATAAACGCCGCCTTCAAAAACAAAAATCGGAGGCAAAATTTGGGCTAAGGATTTTGAGCTTTTTTTAGCTTCGATTAGCGCCAAATTTGCCGCACTGTCTGCCTTTGGATGCACGAAGCAAAGCCTAGTAAGAGTAAATTTAAACTCGCTCAAACAAAGCAAAATTTCAGATATACGCTTAGCGTCGTAGCAAAAGCTAAAAACTCCGCGCGGCTTTAGCAGCGAATTTGCGCTACCCACAAGCTCTCTAAGGGGTAAATTTTCGCTATATCTAGCGGCGCGCAGATGCTCATTCTCGCTTTTTTTCACGCCGTCGTGGTAAAAGGGCGGGTTTGAGACGATGAGATCATATCTTTTTTCGCTCTTAAATTTAGCAAAATCAGCCGTTATGAACTCGGCTTCAATGCCGTTTTGGCTAGCGTTTGCGGCGGCTAAATTTACGTTAGCTTCTAAAATATCAAGCAAACTGAGTGAAATTTTGGGAAAATCGCGCTTTAAAAGCAGCCCCAAAACCCCGCTACCGCAGCCAACCTCTAGCACCTCGCCGCACACTCCACCCTCACGGATAAAGTCATACAAAAACATCGTATCGCTGTTGTAGCGGTAGCCATTTTTGGGCTGAGTGATTATCATCTATATACCTTGATGATAAATCCTTGCTTATCCTGAGAGGTGATGATGTCATTGCTGTACGATATGCGCGAAAAGTCGCCGAATTCATCTTTTATCATCTCGCCGGCAACCTTGGCGCGCTCCTTGCCGATACCGAAATTTGCGTATGAGTCGATTTTTTCAAGTTCGTCTTGCGGGATCACTTTTGCCGCTTTTGACGTTGCGATAAAGTTACCGCGGCTAACTATCGGCGTGATTTCAAAATAATAATTTGAATTATAATTCTGCAAAAAGTCGCTTACTTTATTTTTGCAAACTTGCGTCGGTCTGTCTGAGCCTGCGCTCATATCAGAACACTCGACCGAGGCGATGAAAACAACCTTTTTAGGCACTTCGGCTCTAAAATTTAGCTGGATTATCTTTTTTAGATTTTCATTTTCGCTCATCAGCTCTTCATTTTTGGTTAGTATCTGCGCCACTTCGCCCTTTGCGATGTTTTTTTGCGTACTTGTTTTAGCTAAATTTTCCTTCGTATCGCTTAGATCCTTAGCTCCGTCTTGTATCTGTTTTCTTAGAGTCGCGAGCTCTGCGTCTTTTTTCACTACAAGCTCATTTAGAGCGTCTAGTTGCTCTTTATTTTCCTTGGCTGTTTTGATGTCGTTTTCAACTAAAGTCGTGATTTTGTTATTTAAAATTTTATAGTTTTGGATGTTTTTTTTACCAGCGGCGATCTCGTCCGCTAGCAGTTCTTTTTGGATATTTAGCGACTCGTTTAGCTCTGCAACCTTAGCTTCCGCACTTTGCAGTGAGCTATCTTTTTGCGAAATTTGATTTTCTAGTTCATAAATTTTACTCTTTAGTTCCGCCACGTTTTGCTCGGTTTCTTGGCGCTCGTTTTCAAACTGATTTTTTAGCTTTTCAAGCTCGGTTTTATATATAGCCTCGTTTTGTTCAATCTCTTTTTCAAATCCTTGTTTTTCTTTCTCGAGCTTTGCGACTAACTCTTTATTCGTCGCGTTTAGCTCATCATTTATCGCTTTTAGCTTAGCTTTTGACTCGGCTTTTTTATTTGCGTTTTCGAGGCTTGCTTCAAGCTCGCTTATTTTTTTCTTGTCCGCGTCTTGTTCTTTTTCTAGGGCGGCGATCCTATTTTTAGATAAATTTTGAGCATTTAGAGCCTGAGCGTTGTATTCGCTAGCGATCCTTTTTATCTCGCTATCTTTTAGGCTCAGCTCGTTTGCGAGCCTAGCATTTTCGCTCTTTAGTTTTGCGGTCTCTTCGTTTGCCGTTCTTAGTTCGTTTTCAAATTTGGCTTTAGTAGAAGTCGCTTCATTTTTTAGCTCGTCGTTTTGAGCTTCGAGCCGTTTTAGTGCATTTTGGCTCTCGTTTTGCGTTTTAGCGCTTGATTTGTCAAATTCGCTCTGCTTTTTTTCAAGCTCGATTTTTAGAGTTTTGATCTCGCTGCGAAGCGAAGTCAAATTTTGCTCTAAATTTTTATTTTTCTCATTTTCCTCCTGCGCTTTTGCTAGCTTTTTGTTTAGCTCGTCGATCGCGCTTAAACGCTGTTTGTCATTAGCGCTGGCGGCTTGTTTTCGCCTGGTTTCCAGCTCGGCTTTTTGATCGCTTAAGACATTTGAGATTTCTAGATTTTTGCTCACTAGATCGACGTTATCGTCATAGAGTAGCTTATTTTGAGCGCGCAGGACGCGGATTTGCTCTTTTAGCTCGTCCTCGTCGCCTAAAATAGGCGCGTCCGTATAGTTTGCGTCCAAATTTTTAGTATACTTTTCCTGCGGCAAAGCTTGACTTAGGATAGCCGAATTTGTCTCATTCGTAGTACTTGCGCCCTCATTTTTAGGCGCTTCTTCGACGTTCATTATCTGTACGGCGAGTTCCGTAGACTTTGAAGACGGTTTTGCAAACTCGAAATACAAATAGTATCCGCCCAGTGTGAGCAAGCAACCGCAGATAAAAAATAAAATTAAATTTAACGCTCTCAACTCTATTTTTCCTTGATGTCTTGGACTACCTTATGCGCGTGGTTCAGCGCGAGCACGATCGAGCCGCCGTTTTTTAGTACGATATCGCCGCCGATATATAGGCCAGGAACGCTGCTTTCATAGTGCTCGTTTACGACCGGGTCTTTATCCACGTCGAGCTCAACTCCGCATTTTTGTAAAAAATCCACCGGAGTCGAGCCGCCGATAGCGTAGACGACCCTGTCGTAGACTCTGATTTTTCCATTTAAAAAGTGCACCCTCACGCGTCCGGATTCGTTTTCGATCTCGGTGATGTCGTGATTTAGTCGCACTTTTAGCTTATTTGCTTTTTCTAGCTCCCATAGCGCCGTTACGTTTACGTCGTTTACGCGACTAAATTTATCCTTGCGGTAAGCCAGCGTCGTTTTGTTGTATTGGCATAGCTCGATAGCGTACTCTACAGCAGAGTTTCCGCCGCCTACTACGAGTACTTTTTCGCCGCTAGAACAGGAGTTTAGGTTAAAATTTATAACGTTATTTAGCGAAGGCGGGATCTTATAATCAGGCTTATTCGGACGCCCCATTTTACCAATACTTATCATCACGTTTTTGGCCTGATAGTCGCCCTTTGCGGTGTGCACGAAAAACAAACCATCCTTTTTCTTTACGCTTTCGACCTCGGAGTTAAACACGGCCTCGATCTTTTCCTCGTCTAGTAGCTTATCGAAATAATCAAGCGTGCTCTCTTTCGTGCCGTCCTCAAAGGACACGATACCGTGGATGGTACTATCCTGACCTTTATACTCCTTATCCACGCGTTTATTATCTTTGTAAAATTTTCTTATAGTTTGGCTGTGGTTGTCACCCTTTTCGAGAAGCAAAACTTTTTTTAATCCATTGGCTCTCGCCTCTACGACGGTCGCGATGCCGCAAGGGCCGCCGCCTATCACGATAATGTCGTAAACATCGCTCATTGTTTCTCTCCGATTTGATAATTTTTCATTAATGTAGCGAAAATTGTATTAAATTTTAAGAAATTCGCGAAATTTGGGGTAAATTTAATTTTAAAAAGACAAAAACGGTCAAATTTGAAAGACAAAAGGCAAGCGGGATCAAATTTGGCTCATATAAATTCGGTAAATTTGAGAGCCAAATTTGAAGCGCGTCAAATCTAAGGGCGCAAATTTCATCAAATTTACGCCCGCTAAAGCTAAATTTTCTTTAAAAACTCTGCGATTAAAAACGCTAGTTCTAGCGACTGGTCGGCGTTTAGGCGCGGATCGCACTGCGTCTCGTACCTGTGGGCTAGATCGTTTTCGTTTAGTTTAAACGATCCGCCCGTGCACTCGGTTACGTCCTGTCCAGTCATCTCTAGATGCACGCCGCCCGCATGCGTGCCTTCGGCTCTATGTATCTCAAAAAAGCTCTGCACTTCAGCTAGGATTTTGTCAAATTCGCGCGTCTTGTAGCCGTTTGCGGCTTTTATCGTGTTGCCGTGCATCGGATCGATGCTATAGACGATATTTAGCCCTTCGCGTTTTACTTCGCGTAGGATTTTAGGCAGTCGCTCGCCGATTTTATCCGCGCCCATTCTGATTATTACGTTTAGTCTGCCCGCTTCGTTTTGCGGATTTAGCGCATTTGCGAGTGCGATGACGTCCTGCGCGGTTGCGTTTGGTCCGATCTTTACGCCTAGAGGATTGTGTACACCACTTAGAAAATGCACGTGAGCGTCGTTTACGCCGCGCGTGCGCTCGCCGATCCATAGCATATGCGCCGAACAGTCGTACCAGTCGCCAGTGAGGCTATCCTCTCTCGTTAGAGCCTCCTCGTACGGCAGCAAAAGCGCCTCGTGCGAGGTGTAGACCTTTGTTTCGCTAAGCGCGGGAGTATTTGAGGCGTTTATGCCGCAAGCTCCCATAAACGCTAGAGTTTGGCTCAGCTGCCTAGCTAACTCGCCGTATTTAGCGTCAAGCTCGGGTTTTTTGATAAAGCCAAGATTCCAGCGATTTACCTCGTGCAGATCGGCTAGACCGCCGCGAGAAAAGGCACGAAGCAGGTTCATCGTGGATGCGCTTTGATAATACGCTTCAATCATGCGATTTGGATCGGGCACGCGGGCATCTGGGTTAAATTCAAAACCGTTTATGATGTCGCCGCGGTAGCTAGGTAGCTTTACGCCGCCTTGCTCCTCGTAGTCCGAGCTTCTAGGCTTGGCAAACTGACCCGCCACGCGCCCTACTTTTACTACGGGGCAGCGTCCTGCGAAGGTTAAAACGATCGCCATTTGTAGCATTACCTTAAACATATCGCGGATATTTACGGCGTTAAAATTTGAAAAACTCTCCGCGCAGTCGCCGCCTTGGAGCAAAAACGCCTCGCCGTTGCAAACTTTTGCCAAATCTTGCTTTAGGTTTCTAGCCTCACCGGCAAAAACTAGCGGCGGCATCGTCTTTAGCTTATCCTCGGCCTTTTTTAGCAAGACCTCGTCGGGGTAGCTAGGCTGCTGCAAGATATTAAATTTTCTCCACGAATCTCTGCTCCACATCTTTAAACCTTTTTTAAAAATAACCCCGATTTTAGCTAAAAGAACTTTTATTACAGATAAAATTTCAAATTTTAGCCTCAAATTTGCCCTCGCTGCGCATTTTTGAGCCACATAAGCTTTGATTAACGACAAATAAATATAATTTCGCCAAAAAAGCGGAAAAATGCAAGACAAAAATCAAACCAAAATCGGCTTCATCTACGGCCTGTCCGTCTTTATGATCTGGGGCGTTTTTCCTATTTATTTTAAACAACTCAGCGCACTTTCGGCCACCGAGATCGTCGCTCACCGCATCGTCTGGTCGGTGCTGCTTTTGTTTTTGCTACTCAAATTTGGCCGCAAACTAGGCGCAGCGGAGAAAATTTTAAGCGACAAAAAAACTACGTTTTGGCTATTTGTCACGGGGCTTCTCATCGCCGCAAACTGGTGGATCTACGTCTACGCCGTAAATATCGGAAAAATCGTGGAAACTAGCCTGGGATACTTCATAAATCCGCTCGTAAATATGCTCCTTGGCGTGCTGATTTTAAAAGAAAAGCTATCGCGCGCGGGTAAATTTGCCGTCGGCATCGTCTTTGTCGCTATCGGCGTGCAAATTTACGACGCGGGCGGCCTACCTATCATATCTATTATTTTGCCTATCACGTTTGGATTTTATTCGCTTATCAGAAAGCGCCTTAGCGTGCCATCTTTAGAGGGGCTTTTCGTCGAGACTACGCTCATAGCTCCTATCGCGCTTGTTGCGCTATTTTTCGTAGCCGCTAGCGGGCAAAATCACTTTAGTTTTTCGTGGTTTGGGCTTTTGATCGCTCTTTGCGGGCCTGCGACCGTAGTGCCGCTTTTGCTTTTTAATTCGGCGGCTACTAGGCTAAATTTGAGCACGATCGGCTATTTGCAGTATATCTCGCCTTCGATGCAGCTTTTGCTTGCCGTTTTTTACTACGGCGAGCAGGTTAGCGCGCTTAAAGCGCTGTCGTTTTTGCTGATCTGGAGTGCGCTGGCGGTGGTTAGCTTTAGCGCGATTTATAGTAAAAAAAGCAAAATTTCAGTATAACCGCAAATTTAAATCAAAAAAGGAAAAACAATGTCATCTATCGCATTTTACGCCGTCATCTGCGTCATAGCCGCGCTAGTGCTCTACGCGCAGATACAAAAAACAACGAGAAAGATCGACGAGAACGGCACTTTAGCAAACAACTCCCCCGAGGCCGCGCGTCAAATTTCGGTGCAAAAGTACAAGGATTTTTGCGAGATCATTAACGGCGAGCTAAGAGAACTAAAAATGAAAGCGCTCTACGACGACGCCCTAAAAAACGAGGATCTAAAGGAAAAATTTTTAGAAAGCCTAAGCGAGATGAGCAAGAAGCTGACGTTTATCGAG
This sequence comes from uncultured Campylobacter sp., assembly GCA_963528245.1. Lineage (GTDB taxonomy): Bacteria > Campylobacterota > Campylobacteria > Campylobacterales > Campylobacteraceae > Campylobacter_A. The sequence continues at coordinate 18,442 of CAURWB010000025.1, forward strand.
ACGATGAACACCGCTAGAAACCCCGACAAATGGGAAAGCGAGCTCTTTGAGGTGCTTAGCCGCCTAGACGATCTCGTCACGGAAAACTTTAAAGACGGCGAGCGGGCGGGCGACGAGATCAGAGAGCGTCTGGGCGCGGAGTTTAGCAAGCTACAAAATTAAATCTTAAGTAAAAACGGGGTAATATCGCTTTTTTGATTTAACTCTATCTTTCTAAGGAAAAAACGGATGAGCTATACCAAAAAAGACCTCGTAACCGCTGCAAATTTAACCAAAGACGAAATTTACCATTTCCTAAATTTAGCCAAGGAGTTTAAGGCGCTAAACAACTCCGAGACCAAAAAAGCCAAGTCGCTCTACGGCAAAACGACCGTAAACGCCTTTTTCGAAAACTCGACCAGAACGCGAACGAGCTTTGAGATCGCGGCTAAGCGCCTCGGAGCCGACGCTATAAATTTCACCGCCTCAAGCTCCAGCACTAAAAAGGGCGAAACGCTCATCGACACCGTCCATAACATCGTCGCGATGAAAACGGACGTCGTAGTCGTGCGCCACTACAGCTCGGGCGCGGCTAAATTTATAGCTGAAAATACCGACGCTCACGTCGTAAACGCGGGCGACGGCCTAAACGAACACCCTAGCCAAGCGCTGCTTGATCTTTTTACCATACTGGAAAATCGCGGCAGTCTAGAAAATCTCACGGTCGCCATCATCGGCGATATCTTTCACAGCCGCGTAGCTCGCTCAAATATCTACGTCCTAAAAACGCTCGGAGCCAAGGTTAAGCTCTTTGGTCCGCCGATGTTTTTAACTGGCATGGATGCTTTTGGCTGTCAAATTTGCTCCGATATGCGCGAGGCTATCCAGGACTCGGACGTCATCATCATGCTGCGCATCCAGCTCGAGCGTCAGGATGATGAGATAGCGTTTCCGTCCGTGCGCGAATACTCCAAATTTTTCGGCCTAACCGCTAGTAAAATGCAATACGCCAAAGAGGGCGTCATGATCTTGCACCCGGGCCCGATAAACCGCGGCGTTGAGATAAACTCCGACGTAGCCGACGATCCGAGCTACTCGCACGTGCTAAATCAGGTCGAAAACGGCGTCGCCGTCAGGATGGCGATCCTAGATACTCTCATAAAAAACAAAGGCGTAAAATGAAAACTCTCATCAAAAACGGCACGATAGTAAACCACGACGGCTCGCAAAAAGCAAACATCCTGATAGAAGGCGACAAGATAGCTCTAATCACCACTGACGAACCAGCGGCCGATAAAATAATAGACGCTAGCGGCAAGCTAGTAATGCCGGGCCTAATCGACATGCACGTGCATTTTCGCGATCCCGGCCTTGAGTACAAAGACGATATAAACACTGGTTCTGAAACCGCGGTCGCGGGCGGCGTAACCACCTGCTGCCCGATGGCAAATACAAATCCCGTAAACGACAACGCCGTCGTCACGCGCGATATGATAGCTAAAGCTAGAGCTCGCGGCCTCATCGACCTACTGCCTATCGGCGCGATAACGAGCAAGATGGACGGCAGAAAGTGCGTGGAGATGGGCGATATGACGCAGGCGGGCGCAGTGGCGTTTAGCGATGACGGCCTGCCCGTAGCTAGCAGCGACGTGATGAGATACGCGCTTGAATACTCAAAGCACTTCGGTAGCTTCGTCATCAACCACTCCCAGGACTGCTCGCTATGCCGCGGCGGCCATATGAACGAAGGCCGCGTCTCGGCGATACTAGGCATCAAAGGCATGCCGCGCGAGCAAGAAGAGATCATGGTCTCGCGCGATCTACTGCTAGCCAAGCTCACGGGCGGCCACATCCACATCGCGCACGTTAGCTCCGAGTGGTCGCTAAAACTCATCGCGCAGGCTCGCGCAGCCGGTATAAACGTGACCTGCGAGGCGACACCGCACCACTTTACCTACACCGAGGACGAGCTACTAGGCTACGATACCAACTTTAAAATGTCGCCGCCGCTTCGCACTAAATCAGACGTAGAGGCGATCAGAGACGGCCTAAAAAGCGGCCTCATCGACGTCATCGTGACCGACCACGCCCCACACCATAACGACGAGAAATTTTTAGAATTCGACAAGGCGCCTTTTGGAATACTCGGCCTGCAAACCCTCGTGCCTATGACGCTAGATTTGGTAAACGACGGCGTGATAAGTGTCGAGCAGATGGCGGCTCTCACGTCCTATAATGCGGCTAAAATTTTAAGACTAAAGGACAAAGGCGTGATAGCGGAGGGCTACCTCGCCGACATCGCGATAATCGATCCGGGTTTCGAGTATCTCTACGACAAAAACCTAAATAAATCAAAATCCCAAAACTCCCCGCTACTAGGCAAGATGCTAAAAGGCGCGGCGGTAATCACGATAAAAAGCGGAAAAACGGTGTTTGAGTTTCCAAACGTCGTGGCGTAATGCGCTCAAATTTGACGTAAATTTGAAATTTGACTTTGCGGCGGTTGAGGCTGCCGCGAGGTCAAATTTTAACAACGACTAAAAACAAAATTTGAAACCATAGGACAAGTATCGCAAAATAAACCCGCGACCAAAATCGTCAAAAAATACAAAATGGCAGTTTCTTAAAAATATTTTTATCTCTTATGTCGTCGCCTCTTTTGGAATTTTATCATACCCGAGGATGTATTTATCTAGTTGCAAAATTTGCCGCAGTTTCGTAGCGGCTATGAAGCACATCTTTCCAAATATCCAAATTTTTAGCGACATAAGTCCGTTTAAGCAAGAGATACAATTTTACGCGAGCCATATGTGGGTGCTTGGGCTGCTACTGGCGATAATTTTGAGTGCATTATTCGTTATGTCCGGTAAACGCAAAGCTCCGAACATAAGCTGGCCGATATCGATGCTTGGTCTTATACTTAGCGCATTTTTTATATATGATTATTTCTTTGGTTGCGTAGGCGTAGACGGCATAGTTTTACGCGACGGAACTCGTATCGAGATAACCTTTGATACAAAATTTGAAATATTTGCCGTCATAACGGTTTTTCAACTTTTTTTCTCTTTACTTGGACTGTTTTTATCGGTCGTCTTGTTACGAGATTTATTTTTTAAGATTTTCTACCTGGAAAAAGAGAGCAAATAAATTTAAATCAGTTTAAAATTTGCGGTTTTGATGTCGGCAAATTTGTGCAAAATTGCAATTTGCAAAAGCCGAATTTTACGTCAAATTTACGACCAACTGCCGAGCAAATTGAACCGCCTAAATCATAAAATTTAAAAAGACAAATCCACGCCGCCGCGCCGGCTCGATCAATGATTAAAAACCGATCAAGCCGGGCGCAAGCGACGCAAATTCGTCAAATTCGGTTTAAATTTAGCCTCACGCGTCCTTGCCGTTTATCGCGTATGCCGAGCGTAAAAACACGTCCGTGCCTGACAGCAGCGCGCTCTCGTCAAATTCAAATGCGCCGTTGTGATGCCCCGCGGCGAGCTTGGTGCCGATCATCAGATAGCCGCTCTTGCCGCCTGCTTTTTGCACGGCGTGCATAAAGTGCGCGAAATCCTCGCAAGCGCCGAAATTTAGATCCCGCACAATGAGCTCATCTTTGATAAAAGGCGACTGGCGCGCGGCGCGCTCGTAGATATCGGTGATTTCTTCGCTGCTATCGCCCCCGCTCGTGCCGCCGGTTAGCTTCACGTCGTACTGCACGCCGTACATCTGCGCGACGCCCGCGACGATGTCCATGCATTTTTGAAACATAAAATCGTTTAGCTCGGTCGTTTCGCCGCGCGTTTCGCAGGCGATGTAGCCGTTTGGCGCGATGACGTTTCGCCCCTCGCCAGCTCGCAAAACGCCCACGTTTATACGCGTGACTCCGTCTGCATGGCGCGTGATGCCATGCATGGCTAGAGCAGCCTGGGCTGCGGCCAACAGAGCGTTTGCGCCTTCTTGCGGAGCGCCCGCCGCGTGAGCCGATCTACCCGTGAAATTTACGTCAAATTTCGACGTCGCAAGAAGCTTGTTCGTACCGCAGATGATGCCGCCGCTAGTCTTTGCCTGAAAGCCGATATGACCGCCTAGCAGGTAGTCCACGCCCTCTAGCACGCCTGCTTGCTCCATCGGCACGGCGCCTCTGGTGCCCTCCTCGGCGGTTTGAAATATAAATCTAAATTTGCCTTTAAAGTCGTCCAAATTTTGCGCGATGAGTTTAGCCATTGCAAGGCCGATCGTGATGTGTCCGTCATGCCCGCAGGCGTGAGTGATGCCGTCTATATCGGCTCTAAAGCCCTCTTTAAACGGTCTATGCGCCTCATCCTTACTCTCGGTCACGTCCACGCCGTCGATGTCGAATCTAAACGCAAGCGTCTTGCCTGGCCTGCCCGTATCAAGCTCGGCCACTACGCCCGTTAGCCCATCCTCCATCACGGGTAAAAACTCTCGCTCGTCGGCGCTTAGCAGGCTTTTTGCGCGTTCTAGATATTTTTCTTTATCTTTCTCGCTACCAAGACCAGCTCTAGCTTCGGGTTTCATGATCTCGCGTCCCATTTTTAGGCTGTAGCCGAGCTTTTTTAGCTCGCTAGCGATCTTTGCCGTCGTAAAAAACGTAAAAAATCCAGTCTCGGGATGTGAGTGAAAAAACCGCCTATTTTTCACCATTTCGTCTTTTAGCGCTTCGACTTTTGCTGCTACTTTGTCCATTTTTGCTCCTTAAATTTAGAATTTTTATTATTTTTCTTAAGTCTAGATTATACATCAAGATTAATTTTAAAAGCTTAAATTTGAGCCGAATAATGATAAATTTAATGCTGATTTTTGCAAGCCGACTTGTTTGGCGTAAATTTGATTTTTGCCAGTGGATACTTTGGTCGTTTTTTAAACCGCGATTTGCGCCAAAGCGGTGCGGGTACTGCGAGGTAAATTTATATTTTGGCGGAGAAGTTTTTGAGATAAAATTTAGGGTAATAAATTTGACTTAAATTTAAAATTTACATCAAATTCGATTGATTGTTTTATAAAAATACAAAGGGCAAATTTGACTTCAGCCACCGTGCTAAAAACTCAAATTTGCCCTTCAAGCAGCCTATTTTAAGCTACTCTTTAGCTTCATTATCCGCTCGTAGGATTCCTCGATACGCTCTTTTGGTATCTGCTTGGCGCCCACTGCGTCCACGACTAGCTGCGTGACGAGCTCCGCAGTCCTGCGCCCGTCTATCTTGTAGTCGCTAAAAAGCATCACGTCGCCGCCCGCGTTGATAAAGTTTATCACCTTTTCTTGTAGCGTAAAGTCCTTTAGTCCGCCCATGAGCATGTCGTCGCTTATGACTACGCCGTCAAATTTGAGCTCGCCGCGTAGCAAGCCGTCGATGATCGCCGGCGAAATCGAGGCCGGTAGCTCGGAGTCGCGCTGCATGAGGTAAATGTGGCCGACCATTATCATCTTAGCTTCGTTTTTGCGAACTGCGTCAAAATACGGCTTGAGCTCGGTATAGTCGAATTTTTCGATCACGACCTTGGCCGTGTGACTGTCGGCCTCGACGTTACCGTGTCCCGGGAAGTGCTTCATCGCAGCTATCACGCCGCGAGCTTGCGAGGCCTTCATAAACTCGCTCGCATAGAGCGAAACCTCGTCTATATCGGCGCTAAACGCCCTGCCGCGCGAGCCGATGACGGTGGATTTTGGATTTAGCACATCGACTACGGGAGCGAAATTTACGTTTACGCCGACGTCTTTTAGCTGTTGCGCCATCTTAGCGTAAAGCTCGCCCGCAGCGGCTAGATCGAGCGTTTTTGCCACTTTTTGCGCCGAGATAAAGGTCTCAAATCCGCTCTTATCCTTAAATCTCGTGATCTGCCCGCCCTCCTCGTCGATAGCGATGAAAATGCCTTTTTGCGCCTCATTAAATGCGCTTGTTAGCGCCTTGAGGTTCTTTTTGTCCGAGATATTTTTACCGAGCAGCATCACGCCGCCAAAACGCTGATATTTGGCCTCCGAGACGGCTTCTTTGGCGGTTTTCGGGTCAGAGCCGTTGAAGCTGACCATTATCATTTGGGCTATCATTTTGCGAAGCGTCGGTTTTTCTTGCGCTTGCGTATCGGCGGCGTTTAGCACAGTCGGCAAACCCGCCAAAAACAGCGCCGAAAAAAGCGCGGCGATAAATTTTTTCATATCTTTCCTTTTTTGTTTTTGCGGATTTTACACTATTTTAGATAAATTTAAGGACTTTGGGCACGGTTTTGAACAAGCTGATGCGACAATACAACAAAATTGAAAATATATAAATTTGTTGTAAGTAAGAAAAATTTTTTACACAAATTGCCTCTTGAGGATATTTGGCAATATCTTCTCTAGTTGACGTTTTTTTATAGCCAGCATGGGTGTTTTATTGTTTTGCATTTTTTCTAGCTAAAAACGGCAAAAGTCAAGCAGGTAAACAATCCAGTCAAATTTACCGTTTTAAAATTTACGGTACACAAAAGTATGAAAAATTAGTTCAAAAATGGGCAAATAACAGCTTCGCAGGCCAAATTTACATCCACAGCAATCCGCCGTAAAATACTCGGTTTTAGCAAAATTTTATTTTTTGCTTAGTAAATCCCTGAGGCTTTCTTGCACATCTTTTCCGCGTAGCATCGCAGCGACCTCGTTTACTATCGGTGTATAGATGCCTTTGCTAGCAGCGATCTTTTCTATCGCATATGATGTATCTACGCCCTCGGCGACCTCGCCTAGATCGTTTAGGATTTTGTTAAGGCTCTCGTTTTTAGCAAGCCCCAAGCCTACGCGGTAGTTACGCGACAGTACGGACGAAGCCGTGAGAAACAGATCGCCCGCTCCGCTAAGACCCAAAAACGTCTGCTGCTGCGCGCCGAAATATTCGCCAAATCTCGCCATCTCGACAAGCCCGCGCGAGATGAGGCTGGCGCGAGCGCTGTTGCCAAGCCCGAGCCCGTCGCAGATACCGCCCGCGATAGCGATGACGTTTTTATACGCGCCCGCGATCTCCGCACCGATAACGTCGCTACTAGCATAGGCTTTGATATTTTGCGGAAAAAGTCCTGAAATCTCGCGCGCAAGAGCTTCGTTTTTGGAATTTATCACGAGCGCGCACGGAAGGTCGTTTTGTATCTCTTTGGCAAAGCTCGGGCCCGATAAAAAGGCCAAATTTGCCGCATCTACGTGCTGTTCGTAAATCTCGTCTAAAAAACGAAGGCTAGAGGTTTCGATGCCTTTTGAGGCAACCAAAATTTTCTGTCCAAAGTTTTTAAAATGCTCTTTTAGCCAGCCGCTAACGGACTGCGAGGGTATGGCGACGACTAGCAGATCACTCTTTAGCGCCTCCTCTAGGCCGACAAAATACGCGCCTTCAAGCTGTCTGCGCGAGGTGATAACACAGTCATTTTTTTGCGAAAGCGCATGAAAAAGCGCGCTGCCCCACTTCCCCGCTCCGATGATGGCTATTTTCATTTTTACTCTTTTTTGTGATTTACGTTTATTTTAGCTAAATTTGACTGGCCCGCTCGCAAGACAAAACTTACTTTTGTGAAAATTAAACGGATTAAATTTGACCGCGCCGCCAAATAACAGCGCAAGCCAAATTTATCCTAATTTTTCTTTTAAAAGCTCATTTACTTTTGCAGGGTTAAACGCGCCCTTGCCCTCTTTCATCGTCTGACCGACGAAAAATCCAAAAAGCTTATCCTTACCGCTTTTATACTCGGCGACCTTATCGGCGTTCGCACTTAAAATTTGATCTATTATCGCCACGATAGCCGAGTCGTCGCTGACCTGCTTTAATCCTAATTTTTCGATGACGCCGTCCACGCTCTCGTCGTTTTCCATAAGATAGTCAAGCACCTCTTTTGCCGCTTTAGCGCTTATCGTACCGTCTTCTATGCGGCGTAAGAGCTCTATCATCTTAGCCGAATTTACGGGCGATGTCTCGATCGTAGCGCCGTTTTTTAGGCGTCCCAAAAGCTCGACTATGAGCCATGTAACGGCAAGTTTTGGCGATATTTTAGCCTCTACAAGCTCCTCGAAATACTTCGCCGTCTCCACGCTGCTAGTTAAAATCAGCGCGTCATCCTCTTTGACGCCCAGCTCACGCTCGTATCTAGCGACCTTTTGTTCGGCAAGCTCAGGGATCTTGATCGCTTCGTTATACATCTCCTCTGGGATCTCGACGGGCAGCAGATCAGGATCTGGAAAATATCTATATTCCGCACTATCTTCCTTGCCTCGCATAGAGCGCGTGACTAAATTTACGGTATCAAAAAGGC
>CAURWB010000026.1:0-26664 GCA_963528245.1 uncultured Campylobacter sp.
GTTTAAATTTACCTTGCAAAACCGCCAAAGCGGCGTTTTTAATCTCGTTTCGCCGACTCCTAGTACAAACGGCGAATTTACTCAAATTTTAGGCGAGGTTTTGGGGCGACCGACGTTTTTTAAAGTGCCTAAATTCGTGCTAAATTTGATGTTTGGCGAGGGATCAAGCGTACTGCTTGAAGGAGCGAAAGTCTATCCGCAAGCCTTGATTAAAAGCGGATTTAGCTTTAAATTTAGCGAGTTAAAATCCGCCCTCGAAGACATCTTGAAGTAAATTTGAGAATTGGCGGAATACAAATTCTCATGGCGGCAAATTTACGCCGCTACGAAATTCTAGCCACATAGAGTCCCGTCCATTTTTATCGCAAATCCGAATTTTTAAAAACGCAGGCGTAGAGGCGTAAGAGCAAATACGATAACGCCCTAAAACATAAAATGCTTTGCCCGCTGATATGGCGGGCTATAAATCGGTAAACAAAATTTAGTAAACCTGAAGCTTGGTCAAAATTCGGCGTAAAGTTTGAATAAGACGACAAATTTACGCTTTTAAAAATCGCAAACTAAGCTTATAAATTCGGAAAGCTAGCTTTTGGCGCTAGTTCTGCGTGCAGGGTTTGCTACCTGCGCGCTCAAGCGGACTTGCGAGAAGTTTTTAATCAAACCGCCTCGAGATGCTAGGCGAGAGCTTAGTCAAAACATCATAACTGATCGTGCCGAAAAAATCCGCCCAAACGCGCGCGTCGTCAAATACGCAAATTTTATCGCCCGCGTCTTCGCAGCAAAAGCTATCCATCGACATTTTGCCAAGCAGCCGCTGTCCGCCGGCAGTCTTTAGCTCGCCCTCACCCGTATAGCGCAGCAGTCCATCGCCGTAGCCTAGGTCGTAAACGGCGATTTGCATATCCTCGCTCGCGCAAAATTTAGCGCCGTAGCCCGCGCATTGCCCTTTTTTTAGTACTCTACCGCTAACCTTATGCGCCCAGAGCGACGCCACGCGCTTTAGCTCCAAACTATCGTCAAACTGCGCGTATCCGTAGGCTGCGATACCCACGCGCACGCACTCGTCCGCTAGCTCGCCGAAACGCTCGGTCGCAGCGGAGTTGTGCGAGTGAAAGGTCAAACCCTCGCCGCAAATTTCGCGCACTAAGGCTTTTGCCGCGGCGAAATTTTGCCTCTGTACAAAATAATCGCTACTAAGCTCTTCAGCGCTTCTAAAGTGCGTAAATGCGCCGCAAATTTGCAGTCCGTGCGCCAAAGCCGCCTCGCACGCCGCACGCACTTCGCTCACCGCCACGCCGTTTCGGTGCATGAGCGTATCGACGGCGATATGTACGCGCGCGCCTTTTTTAAATTTAGCGATCGGCGAAATATCGTTTACAGCGTAGATAAATCGCTCGCTCTCACCGCCCGTAGGGATGTGCGAAAGGATGAGGATGTGCTCAAAAAATGGTTCCAGCTCGCGCGCCTCGGCCTCGTTTTTGACCGCGCAAAATTTGATGCCGTAGCTTGCCGCCTCACGCCCCACAAGCGCCGCTCCGTGCCCATAGGCATTGTCTTTTAGCACCAAAATCACGCGATCTTTGCCGCCGGCTTTGGCGCAAATTTTAGTTAGATTATTGATGTAGGCGGATCTGTTTAAAACGAGTTCAGACATTGAATTTTACGCCAAACGCCTCGTAAACGTTAGGAAGTAGCTTCCTAATACTATAATCGTAAGAGTAAAATTTAGCGTAAAGCGCCTTTAGATCAGCCTCTTTAACCGCTGCGAAGTCAAACACGTCAGTGCCCGCAACCTTTGGCACCTGGCGGTCTAGCTCGGCAAAAAACTCGCCCCTAGCCTTTAAAATTTCCTCGATCTGAGCCTTTACCGTTTCGCTTTTTTCTTGCATTTACTTCTCCGTTAAGATTTTAAATTTATCTTTATCTAGCCGCACGTAGAGCTCTTTTTGCCCCTTAAATTCGTGACTAGGCGCAGCATAATCCTCGTCGAAAACCACTCTAAAAAGATTTTGCCCTTTGACGTTTGGGTACGGCGTCACGCTAAAATTTGAAGCTTTTATGCTCTTTTTTTCGTTTAGCGCGAAAATTCTCTTTTTATTTTCGGCAAATTTAGCCCTCGTTAGCGCGTTTTTGCCGTCTATTTTTACAAATTCGTCCGCATAAAAGCCGAGGTAAATTTTAGTTTCGTTATCTCGCCACGCCTGCAGCCACTCGTGCAGATGCGCCAGTACGCGCGCGACGTCGTCTTTGCTAGCGTCTACCTTCTGGCTTTCGCTGATTATCACGACGCCCTCGCTGCCGATCAGTCGGCCGAATTTTACCAGCGCATCGTTGTTAAACGCCACGCAGCCGCGCGTTTTTACTTCGTCCTCGCGTTTGCCTTTCATCGGCAATCCGTGTATCCAGATGCCTCCGCCGGTTTTTTGCGCGGCCTTATCGTGGGCGTTCGGGTACGATAGCGACATCGCAAGCGGCCCGTAAAAAGGATCGGGCGGCGTAAATTTATCCGTAACGTCGTAAACACCAACCGGCGTTTTTAAGTCGCCTTCTTTAAATTTATCCCCGCTTTTGCCCGTTATCACGCTTTGCGAGAAAATTTCCTCCAGCGCGCCGCCCGCATACTCGAAGCTTTGCAGGGTTTTTTGCGCTTTATTTACGACGATGATTTTGGTTTTAGCCTCGTAGTAGCCGTATCTGACGTCGGATGCGCCTAGCTTTTTTAGCCAGTATTTAGCTCCCGTCAAATTTGCGTCCGCTAAAGCCTCGGCGACTAAAATTTGAGAAAAAAAGATAGAAAAAATAAGTAAGCCGAGTAGTTTTTTCAAAATTTTCCTAACGTTGCGTATTTTCGTAATAAAGGTTGAAATTATATTACATTTTCTCTTAAAAATTTTAAAAAGCTTTTATTTTGTGTTACAATAGCGAATATCAAATTCTACATAAAAGGATATAAAATAATGAAAAGCAAATTTTTAGCTTTATCGCTAGTAGTCGCCTCTTTGGGCTTTGCAAATGCCGCAGATATCGAGATCGTTGATATCTACGCTAAAGCTACGCCTCCCGGCGCCAAAAATACGGCTCTGTTTTTCGATATCAAAAACAACACCGATAAACCGGTAAAACTAGTCGGCGCTAGCTCTCCCGCAGCCGCTACAGGCGAGATACACACGCATAAAGAAGTAGACGGCATGAAAAAAATGATACAAATAGAAAACATCGAAGTACCTGCGATGGGCGAGGCAAATTTAAAACCGGGCGGTCTGCACGTGATGCTGATGAACATCAAAGCTCCGATCAAAGAGGGCGACAAACTAGATGCCACGCTAGAGTTTGACAACGGACAAAAACTCGAGCTAAAAGACATCGTCGCAAAGTCGGTCGTAGCTAAAAAAGACGGCGAACACGGACACGATCACGGCGGACACCACAAGCATTAATGAAAAAATTTCTCATAATTTTAGTCCTTCTAGTCGGCGTTTTGGGTACTTCGGCGTACCTGTTTTTTAAGCCGCAAGAGCAAGAGGACTTTTTAAGCGCAGAGGACGTGGGGGCAAATTTAACCCCGCTTCCTTGCGATATGAACACCGAGCACTCCTGCGGCGTAGAGTTTCGCGGCAAGACGGTTAAATTTAGCCTCTCGCCAAAGCCCGTTTACACGATGCAGCCGACGATCGTGCGTATCGAGGGACTAGAAGGGTTTAAAAACCCGAGCCTTGAGATCCACGGCGTAAATATGGACATGGGCGTCATCAAGGCCGAAGTCGAAAAACGTGACAACGCCTACATATCAAACATCGTGCTAAGCGCGTGTCTGATAAACATCATGAGATACCGTTTCGAGGTGCTAGAAAACGGTAAAAAAAGCGGGCTTTATATAGACTTCGACTTGCATCAATAGACGCAAATTTTACTTAAAAAGGGCGGATGATGAAAAAGCTTCTTATCGTACTTGTACTGATTTTAACAGTTCTTGGTGCAGGTTATCTCGCACTCTACTCAAACAAATACGCCCTTACCGGCCAAGGCGCAAACGGCACGGTGAGTCTAAAGAGCTTTGAGGGCAAAAATAAGATTATCTACTTCGGCTACACCACCTGCCCCGACGTCTGCCCAGCGACTCTGGGTATCCTTTCGGGCGTTTTAAACGAACTTAAACGAGACGACATCGTCGTGATTTTCGTCACTCTCGATCCGGAGCGCGACGAGGCTAAAAACGTCGACGAGTATGCGAAGTATTTTTATCCGAATTCTTACGGCATAGTATTAGACGATCTGCCTAAGGTTGCAAAAAGCTACGGCGTGAAGTATCAAAAGGTGCTGCTCGAAAAATCCGCGATAGAGTACTCCGTCGCTCATAGCTCCTCGCTATACATACTAGACAAAAACGATAAATTTGTCGCCGAGATCTCCAATCTAACGGCGCAAAATATCAAGAAAACGCTGGAAAATCTGAAATAATAACAGCTTTATTATTTCGTAAATTTAGGTGTTACGTTATAACACAAAGATATTTTTTTATACTCAATTATTACCGATATTGATTTAAATCAATTCACTTTAAGCCTTCCGGTTGTATAGTTTCATTAATAGAAAATTTAAATTTGAAAGACATTTATGAAGATTATAGCGCTCGTATGCGCTCTATTTGTTTTCTCCTTCGCAAGCGATGTTAGCGCTACGGCTAGCCTCGACGTAAAAAGCTGCGCATATAGCGAGCAAAACAAAACCCTAGCCGTCTACGATGCCAAAAATTCGCTAAAAATACTTAATCAAAAAGACCTAAAAACTATAAACAAATTTGACTTTAAAACAGACGATATAACCTCGCTAACTTTTGAGGGCGCAAATTTATACGCAGGATTTTCAGGCGGCGAGATAGCTAAATTTAGCGATGACTTTAGCTCTTTTGCCGGCATGCTTAATCTTTCAAATTTAAGCCTTGATGTGCAGATAACGCACCTTCACGTCGCAAACGGCAAAATTTACGTGGTCGTCGGCAAAGACGCCTTTATCTCCTACGACGTTGCCTCTAAAAAGCTGACGCGCGCAAATCTTGACGGCGCATATCGTATCGCAACCTGTCAAATTTTAAACGGAGCCGCGCTGATAACTAGCTGGGATAAATCGGTTTTTAGCGTAAATTTAAGCACGATGCAGGCAAAAAATCTAGGCAGATTAAAATCCGTAGCTCTGAGCTCGGCAGAGATAAACTCGGGCGTGATTTTCGGACTTGCTAGCGGCGAGATAGCGAGCCTCAAATTTGACGCAGACGAAAATTTGACGAACGAAAATTTAGCAAGCAAGCAGCCTAGCGCGGCAAATTTGACTGCCGCAGCAAATTTAACACAAACAAGCGACAAAGAAAACGCAAGCGTAAATTTGACTGCCGTTAAAAACGCGCAAAACAAAGCGGATCTAAATTTAACTAACAGCAAAGCAGATGCAAATTTGACGGACGCAGAAATTCAAATTTACAAAATCTCAAATTCGCGCGTTAAAAGCCTGCTAGTAGTGCAGGATAAAGTTTATATCGGGCTTGGAAATGGCGAAATTTTACGAAGCGACGCGGAGTTTAAACAGATAGAAAAAATAGGCAAAAACTCTGACGCCGTGATAAAAATTTTTAACGACGAAGATAGCGTCATAGCCGTTAGCATAAACGGTGAGATCCAAATTTACAAGAAAAAATCTTAGGAAAGGAGATTTTCAATGAACAAACTACTTAGTTGCGGTATCGTTGCGGCTGCGGGCCTGGCGTTTGCCGTTAGCAGCGCGTGTGCGGCGGATAGCGATCTACAAGCTATCATGAAAGCGCGCGGGCTAACGGAAAAAGACATCCTAGCGGCCGCTAAAACGTATCAGCCAAGCGGTAAAAAAGACGACTACATCGTATTTTCCTCAGGAGGCCAAAGCGGACAGGTGATGGTTTACGGCGTGCCTTCGATGAGGATTTACAAGTACATCGGCGTCTTTACACCCGAGCCTTGGCAGGGATACGGCTACGACGAGGAGTCTAAAGCCATCCTAAAAAGCGGTGCCATCAGAGGCAAACAAATCACGTGGGGCGACACTCACCACCCTGCTCTCACCGAGAAAAACGGCGAATACGTCGGCGATTATCTTTTCATCAACGACAAGGCCAACCCTCGCATCGCAGTGATAAATTTACACGATTTCGAGACGACTCAGATCGTGGTTAACCCTATCATGAAAAGCGAACACGGCGGCAGCTTTATCACTCCAAACAGCGAATACGTCATCGAAGCGGCGCAGTACGCGGCTCCGCTAGATAACGGCTACCACTCGATGGACGAATACGAAGCGGTTTTCCGCGGCGCGGTAACGTTTTGGAAATTTGACTATCCAAAAGGCAAGATAGACGAGAAAGCTTCCTTCTCGCTCGAGCTTCCTCCGTACTGGCAAGACCTAAGCGACGCCGGTAAGGGCGAGAGCTTTGGTTGGGCGTTTACAAACTCGATAAACTCCGAGATGTATACGGGCGGTATCGAAAAGGGCTTGCCTCCGTTTGAAGCGGGCGCGAGTAGGAACGACACGGACTATTTGCACGTTTATAACTGGCAAATTTTAGAAAAGCTAGCTCAGGATAAGAAAAACTACATGGAGATAAACGGCCATAGAGTAGTTACCATAGACGCCGCGGTTAAAGCCGGCGCGCTATTTTTGATCCCGGAGCCAAAGAGCCCGCACGGCGTAGACGTCACTCCTGACGGCCGCTATATCGTTATCGGCGGCAAGCTAGATACTCACGCGACGGTTTATGATTTTAAAAAGATCAAAAACCTAATCGACAAAAAAGAGTTCGCCGGCACCGACCCGTACGGCATCCCGGTGCTTGATATGGCAAAGAGCTTGCAAGGACAAGTCGAACTTGGACTTGGACCTCTACACAACTCTTTTGACGAAAAAGACGGCATCATCTACACCTCTCTTTACGTCGATAGCCAGATCGTGAAATGGGACTATAAAAATCTAAAAGTCCTAGATAGGATCAACGTCCACTATAACATCGGACACCTTGATACTATGGAGGGTAAATCGTCAAAACCTAAGGGCAAATACGCTATCGCTCTTGATAAACTTTCGATCGATCGCTTTAACCCAGTAGGTCCTCTTCACCCGCAAAACCACCAGCTTATCGACATCACGGGCGCAAAAATGGAGCTTTTATACGATATGCCGATACCTCTTGGCGAGCCTCACGACGTAGTTTCTATCGCGGCTAGCAAGCTAAAACCGGCCACTACCTACACGATGGGAACAAACTCTCGCACGGGCAAAGAAAGTCCGTTCGTAACTCTTGCAGGACAAGAGAGAGTCGAGCGTAACGGCAAAAACGTAACCGTCTACGCTACGATGATCAGAAGCCACATCAACCCTGAGCACATCGAAGTAAATAAAGGCGACAACGTAACTATCCACCTAACAAACCTAGAGCGCGCACAGGACGAGACGCACGGCTTTACCGTGGATCTTTACAACATCCATGCGTCTTTAGAGCCGGGTAAAACAGCGACCGTAAATTTCGTAGCGGACGAAGAGGGCGTGTTCCCTTACTACTGCACCGAGTTTTGCTCTGCGCTGCACCTTGAGATGATGGGTTACTTGCTAGTTAAAGATCCGAACAAAAAATACGAATCCGCCAAAGCAAGCAAGCTAAAAACCCTAAGCCCGGAAGCTCTAAAAGCCGAGTACGATAAAGTAATCGCTACGAATAAAGCTACCGACGAGGTTATCCAAAGCGTCGTTACGTATCTAAAAGAGAAGCATTACGAAAAATATCCTAAAGTAAAAGAGCTGGTTACGGACGCGCTGGATCAGTACGGCAAAATCCCTGAAGTAAAAGCAAAAGCCGACGAAGCCTACAAAAAAGGTGACGTAAACGGCGCGATCCTATGGGAGTACCAAGTATGGCAGTATATGGTTAAAACCGCAGACGTCGGCCTAAGAGCTAAAAACAATCTCGCTAAAGAGATCGCTACGCCTATGAGCCCGGCTGCGGCTAAAGGCGAGGAAGCCTATCTAAAAGGCGGTTGTAACGGCTGCCACGTCATCGGTCAAGTTAGCTCGGGCCCAGATCTAACCGGCGTTCTTTTGCGTCACGAAAACGGCGAGAAATGGGTGTTTGACTTTATCAAAGATCCGTCTAAATTTTACGGCGACGAGTATATCAAGTCTATGATCGATTACTTTAATCTAAGAATGCCTAATCAGCACATGAGCGACCAAGAGATCAAAGATATCATCGAATATCTAAAATGGATCGACGAAAACGCGGGAATGTAATCCAAATTTGATTCGGGCTTAGCGGTCCGAATCAGTCCGCTAAATTTGAGGCTCGGCACGCGTAACCCGAGCCTCCTATGTTAAATTTAAAAAGCGTTTTGCGAAAAATTTTTTAAATTTAATAAAGGAGAAACGATGAAGAAGTATCAAATTTACACTATTATCGCGTTAGTCTTGATGACAGTTTGTTTTACGATCCCGGTGCTGGGCTTTTTTGGAGCCAAGGCTAAGATCGCCGCGGGCGAGCCGCTTGCCGGGTATTCGTATAAAATTTACGACCTTTACACCTCGTTTCAGTACAAAAATCACTTGATGCCAGACGACGTAAAAGCCAGCCTGCAAAAAGCGATCGAGCAAAAAGCCGAGATCGGCACGCCGTCTTTTCCTATCTGGTACGTCGCGCTTGAAGCGCCAAACTACCCAAAAGACGCCTTTCCCGACGGTATTCCGGTTTATTTTCACGTTGACGGATACAGCGGTGACGTGCACGAGATGAACACCATAAACCACTACATCGGCATGTATCCGATGGAACACGGCGGCAACGTCGAGCGTGCGATTGCGCCTTATTATCTGCTTATTTCCACGCTTTGCATGCTAGCCTTTTTATACTACGACGGCAAATTTAACTCCCTGCTCATGGTGCTTCCGACCATCGCTCCGCTGCTTTTTATGGGCGCGTTTGCGGGTTGGCTATACTGGTACGGACACAATATGCAAGAGTGGGGCGCGTTTAAGATAAAACCGTTTATGCCGACCGTGCTTGGCGACGGTAAGGTCGCGCAGTTTACCACGCACTCGTATCCTAGCATAGGATTTTGGGTGATGATGGCTATGAGCGCGCTTTGTGTATTGGCCGTATTTTCAAAGAAAAAAGAGCTCAAAGACGCGAAATGAAATTTAAGCTTTTGCTCTTTTGCGCGCTAAATTTGACAGCCTTCGCCGGTCCGCTACAAGACGCTATAAACGCTGCGGAACCCGGTGACATCTTGCGCCTAAACGACGGACTTTACGAGGGAAATATAATCGTAGACAAACCGCTAACGATAATAGGCAAAGGCGATGGCGCCGTGATACGAGGCGACCGCAAATCAAGCGTGATAAAAGTAACGGCAAAAAACGTAAAGCTCATAAATTTAAACATCGAAGGCAGCGGCACTAGCCAGATGGAGCTAGACGCGGGCGTTAGCTGCGCAAAGGGCAATAATCTTTTGGTCGAAAAAAGCCGCTTTAAAGACGTACTGTTTGGTATCGAGCTATCAGAGTGCAATCAAGCCGTGATAAGAGACAACAACATCACCTCAAAAGAGGGCTTTGACGTCCCTAGACGCGGAGACGCCGTGCGCGCGTGGTATTCGCACGAAAATTTGATCGAGCGAAACTACGTCTATAACAGTCGCGACATCGTGGCGTGGTTTTCTAGCAACAACATAATCCGCAAGAACTACGGACAAAACAACCGCTACGCCGTGCATACGATGTACTCTGCGGGTAACCTCATCGAGGATAACGAATTTAGCGGCGGAGCCGTGGGGATGTATTTTATGTTTTCAACAAATTCTCTCGTGCGCCGAAACGTGATAATCAACTCAAACGGAGCCTTTGGCGTGGGTATCGCGCTAAAAGATACCTCGGACTTTACCGTGAGCGAAAATACCTTTTTGTATAACTCGCGCGGCATCTACTCCGACCGCTCTCCGCTAAATCCGGGCACCGTAAACAACCTCGAAAACAATCAAATTTTATACAACGTCATCGGGCTGCAAATGCACGCGACGCAGGAAAAAAGCGTGTTTAAGGGCAATGATTTTATCGGCAACATGGAAACGGCTATCAACGACACTCCGGGCTCAAAGATCGAGCTAAACGAGTGGAGCGGTAATTATTTCGACGAATACGAGGGGCTCGACGTCGATAGAGACGGTATCGGCGATACGCCATACTTGCACTTCGTTTACGCCGACAAGCTTTGGCAGTATTATCCGACTCTGCGCTTTTTCTACGGTTCGACCGTGATTAGCGGGCTAAATTTTCTAGCTAAGCTTGCGCCCTTTTCCGAGCCGCTTAAGCTTTTAGAGGACGGCTCTCCTAAAATGCACCCCAATAACGCCGAAAAGGCAACGCTATGAATAGACGAAATTTTATCGCCCTAACGGCAGGCGCGGCGGCCGCAGGCTACGGCATCGGATATTTTTTACCCAAAACGCGCGCGGACGAGCTTTTTTTAAGGCCTCCCGGAGCGGTTAAAAATTTCGAATCGCTCTGCATAAAATGCGGCCAGTGCGTGCAGGTCTGTCCGTATCACAGCATCGGGTTACTAGACATCGCGCAGGGCTACTCAAACGGCACGTCCTACATAAACCCGCACGAGCGAGGCTGCTATCTGTGCGACCTTTTCCCTTGCGTTTTAGCCTGTCCTAGCGGCGCGCTAGATCACGCCACGACGCAGATTAGCGACGTAAATATGGGCGTGGGCGTACTGCGAGGACGCGAAGCCTGTCTTGCTTATAAAAACGAAAACGTAAATTTAAGCGGCGTTACGAAAATGCTTGAGCGTAAAATTTACAACGACCGCGAGCAAGCCGTAAAAGACGCCGTCCAAAATA
Organism: uncultured Campylobacter sp.; assembly: GCA_963528245.1. Taxonomy (GTDB): domain Bacteria; phylum Campylobacterota; class Campylobacteria; order Campylobacterales; family Campylobacteraceae; genus Campylobacter_A. The sequence continues at coordinate 10,911 of CAURWB010000026.1, forward strand.
GCGTGGATAAGCCCTGCGATCTGTGCGTTAGCCTCTGCCCGGTCGGAGACGCCGCCATAACGATGGCTAAAAGCGACGGGCGGAATTTGCCCGAATTTAAACAAGGCTGCGTCGGATGCGGAGCGTGTGCCGAGGTTTGCCCCGTACAAATCATCGACATAGCTCCAAACCGCAGCTATGACGAAATTTACAAAGGATAAAAATGAGAAATAAAATTTTAGGCTGTCTCGCGGCTCTCGCCGCCGCCATGCTGATAACGGGCTGCGAGAGCAAGGATGATAAAAAACCGGCGACGCAATCGGCAAAAACACAAGCGACGCCCGCCGCCGCAGGCATGATAGAGACGCAAAAAGCAGACGCTAACGCAACCGCGCAAAAAGACTACGATCAGTTTATGACCTACGATATAAACGGCAAAAAGAGAGTCAAATTCGGCCTGGACGACGAAGAGAGCGAGACTAGCCGCTCGGTAGGCGCTCTAGCGATGGTGCGAAGCCCGCTGCAAAGCATAAATTTAAAACTCATCAAGGGGCGCCTTAGCAAGGACTTTATCGTAAAATGCTCCGCCTGCCACGACGACTACGCTAACGGCATCATCGGCCCGTCGCTGCTAAATAAAACCTCGGATCAAATTTACGACATGATCGCCGCGTATAAGAGCAAGCAAAAGGCAAATCCTTTGATGAAAGATCTGGTGCGCGGCATGGACGAGACGCAGATAAGGGTGCTAGCTAATGAAATCAGCGAATTTAACGAGCAATTTAGAAAAAAATAGGAGGCTAAAATGGGAAAGAAAATAGCGATAATCTTTGGAGCTTTGGTACTTGCGCTCATGGTTTTTATGCTGACCAGCCAGCCGTCGGCACCCATAAAGGACGCTAGCAGGCCCGAGCTAAAGCCGGCGCAGCAAACAAAGCCGAAAGTCGTAAACGAAGAGCTAAATTTGCAAGATAGCGAAGAGATTAAAAAGATAAAACAGCTACAAAACAGCGTCGCAAATCAGCCTAGTGAGGGCGTTAGCAAGCGATACCTAACCTCCTGCGCGCCTTGCCACGGAGCAAACGGCAAGGGCGTGATGGCGCCTAGCATCGCAGGCAAAAGCAAGGACGAAATCCTAGCTTCGCTAAAAAACTACAAAGAGGGCAAGGTGCCAAATAGCCTGATGAAGGGGCTTCTCACAAATGTTTCAGACGAGGATTTAGGCGCGTTAGCTGATGAAATTTCAAAATTTAAAGAGTAGAAAATGGACAAGTACGCCACGCGCTGCACGGTCGCCAAAGTCCCGTTTCTAAGCACGCTCACGGTAAAAAATGCCGAGGGCAAAAAGCGCCTTAGCATCCGCGCTTGGCGGCTCATGACGATTGCGCTCGTGCATATTTTATTCGTGCTTTCTTACCGCGCGGATATCCAAATTTTAGAAGGCGATATCAGCGGATCAAGGATTTTAGGCTTTCACCTGACCGACGCTTTTATGAGCTTTCAGGTATTTGCCGCGACGCACGAGTTTCCGACAAATTTGATCATCGGCACGGCTACGATTTTACTTTTTTACGCGCTCGTGGGCGGGCGAGCCTTTTGCGGCTGGATTTGCCCATATACATTTTTGGGCGAGATCGGCGAGAAAATCCACGAAAATTTAGCCGCCAAAAAGATAATCAAACGCCGAAATTTCGATCCGAAATGGCGCTACGTCTTTACCGCGCTTTTTATCGCGATGAGTTTTGCCAGCGCGCAGCTCGTGTTTGAGATATTTAGCGTGACGGGCATCGTATCTAGATTCGTCATCTACGGCTATTTTCACGCGATTTGGTTTGCCCTTTTCGTGCTTTTAGTCGAGATTTTCTACTCCCGCAGAGGCTGGTGCCGCTACGTCTGCCCCATCGGCGCGACATACTCGCTGCTAACCCGCACCAACGCCGTTAAAGTCAGCTGGAACAAAGATCGCTGCGACCACTGTTTGGTCTGCATCGATACCTGTCTCGTGCCGCACGTGCTTGAAATCACGAAGAAAAACGCTAAACTAGACGGCGACAAAAATAAAAAAGAATTTCGTCTCGTGGGCGGCGACTGCACGCTTTGCGGGCGTTGTATCGACGTGTGTCACCACGACGCGCTGAAATTCGACAACGGCTTTAAAAAGCTCATCTAAAAGGATAAATTTGATAATCTTAAAAGATATTACCAAGGCTTTTGGCTCGCAAAAGATACTGCAAAACGTAAATTTAAGCATAAAAAAGGGGCAAAAAACGGTCGTGCTCGGGCAAAACGGCGCCGGCAAAAGCTCGCTAATGCGCATAATCCTGGGCGAATTTAAACCAAACAGCGGCGAGGTGCGAGTAAACGGCTTTGACCCATTTACCGCGCGCAAAGAAGCCCTTAGCGTGATATCTTTCGTCCCCCAAACGCCGCCGCCGCTTAAATTTAACCTAAAAGAGCTTTGCGAGTTCGTCCGCAAAAGCTCGGGCGTTGCACAGGAAAATATAGAGAAATTTTGCGAAAAAATGGAGCTTGATCTAAAAGGAAATTTTCATAAGCCCTTTTACAAACTCTCAGGCGGTATGAAACAAAAAATGCTAATCGCAATCGCCTTTGCTAAAAACACTGAAGCCATGATGTTTGACGAGCCGACGGCAAATTTAGACCCAAAAGCCAGGCGAAATTTTATGGATCTACTAGGCGGGTTCGCGCGCGAAAAGACGCTGGTTTTCATCTCGCACAGGCTTGATGAGGTGCAGGGTATGTCAAACCGCTACGTCGAGATGGATCTAGGCCGCATAATAAAAGACGAGCCGATCGCACAAGGAGGCGACCGTGAATAACCTCCTACTCATCGCCAAACTAGACGTCGCCGAGTCGCTGCGCTCGCGCTGGTTTCTCATCTATATGCTGGTTTTTATGGGGCTTATCGTTACTTTTATATTTAGCGGCGTGACGGACTCGCGGGTGCTGGGCTTTAGCGGGCTTACGCGACTTTTGCTGCTTTTTATCCAAATTTGCATCATCATCGTGCCCATTTTTATCCTCATCTCGACCGTGCGCAGCATTAGCGCCGACCGCGATACGAATTTGCTCGAATACATGCTTAGCTTTCCAGTTAGCCTAGGCGAATACTATTTCGGCAAGGCTTTGGGGCGCATTTTCGTTATTTTCGTGCCGCTTTTGCTCTCTTTTGCCATCGCGGTGATTGCCGGGCTAGTTAAAAAAATCGAAATCCCGTGGAATATCCTAACCCTCTACACCGCCCTACTTTTTGCGCTTAGCTTCGTGTTTTTGTCGTTTGGATTTCTCATCTCATCGATGATCAAAAATCAAGAAATGGGTCAAGGCGTCGCGTTTTTACTTTGGCTTATCTTGCTGGCGTTTTTGGATCTCGCGCTGATCGGCTTTTTGATGAAGAGCAACGTGCGCGAGGATATCATCTTTTTTATCGCGCTCATTAATCCGATCGAGGTCTTTAGGATCGCGGCGATTAGCCTGTTTGATCCAAATTTAGCCGTGATCGGAGTGGCGTCGAATTTCGTATTAAACAACTTTAGCGCGTTTGGATTTGTGATTTACTCGATTTTTTATCCGCTGATTTTAGGCGCGATTATGCTTGTCGGTGGGTATTTTATCTTTAGCAGCAGGGATTTGGTGTAAATTTAGCTAGTCTGCGGTAGCCGAATTTGGCGTTTAGGCAGGCTAGCTAGTCGTTTTATCAAGCAAATTTGACCACCAGTACGGCTAAACCGAGATGAAACGACGTTATTTTTACACTATCCGTAACCGCTAAAACCCAAAATTTATCATCGTTATGAGGCGTATTAGATTTAAGTTCAAAATTCGCCTTTTATTTTATCGCGGTGATATTTACCGGACGCTACTTTACCGACCGGTGGCTGGGTATCTTGACCCCATATATAGTAGCCTAGCACCTATTTAAATAGTCGCCGTTTAAATTTAGATTAAATACAGCCACTACTTATCCTTTGTGTTGAAATTTTATTTTTTGATTTGAAATTTGCTTGGTAAATTTCAAATGATCAGGCTTTTCAGCCGCCTTTTGCCTCTCTACTACCTAAATAATACTCTTCTAATGGATAATTTAGATTTCCGCAATTATCCAGCTCAAAACCCTGTTTTATATCAAACGACGCCTTGTTCCTCTCCTGATAATATTTTTTGATTTTTTCGAAAAAATTCATTTTATCAAATAGGTATTCGGAATGATTACGTTGTATATAATTTTCATAAATTAAAACAAACTTATCTAGTAGTATATGAATATTTGGTCCTTTACCAGCACCGTCTAGAGTAATTATAGGTCTATCAAATCCAGCACTCATATCGTTCAAATTTATTTTTAAATACTTCTTTGGGTCGGTTTTTTTAGCTTTTAGTTTATTCATAAAAATTTCTTCAAACGTCTCATTGTTGTCATGATGCGTTTTTAATACCTCAAACCAATTCGATAAATTTATATTTTCCAATTCATAATATGCGAGCTCATATATGCTACGCCAGGAACTGCCATAAGTATAGACCCTATAATCATTAATCATTTGATCTAGTTTTAGCTCATAATCTAAAAACTGCCCTATCGCTCTTTTATACAGCTCCTCTCTCGGTAAAATTCTATCCTCTTTGAGGCAGTATCCTTGCTTGTATTTGTTGTAATCAGAAAGGGAAACTATCGCAAAGCCTCGCGAGGTGGAGTAATCTGGCACGATGCGGATAAATGCGGCGCCAAGTATCGCCGTAAAAAGCACGACCGACCAAACTATCTTTTTAAGTTTGCTACCGAAGAGTTTTTGTTTTAAATTTAAGTTCAAAATTTGCCTTGTTGTTTTATTTTCATTATGATTATATTGTGATTAAACTTAGGTGTTTATAAGCGGGTATCGCTATTTTAAAATTTAATTTTGCAGGGCCCTTTTGCTAGAGCTTAGACGATAGGCAAATTTGACGACCTAGCCGCCAAATTTGCCTTTCATAGCGTAAATTTAAGCTTCCTCTGCCGCGCCTAAATTTCCCTCGCCGGCAACCAGCTGGGCCGCTAGCTTTTTGCTTGATTTAAAGTCCACTTTACCGGTTCCCAGCACCGGTACGGCTTCGACTTTGTAAATCTTTGAAGGCTGCATGATAGACGGTATCGCAGAAGCTCTGATGCGCGCGGCTAGCTCCTCCTCGCCGATCTCGCCGCTAAATAGCATTACGACTTGCTCGCCCTTTTTCTCGTCGGCTATGTTGGTGCACACAAATGTCGCTTCATCGCCCAGCACGGATGAGATTTGAGCCTCGACCGCACCTAGGCTTATCATCTCGCCGCCGATTTTGGCAAAGCGCGAGAGCCTATCGGTGATAGTTAAGAAGCCCGCCTCGTCTAAAAAGCCGATGTCGCCGCTGTTATAATAGCGCACGCCGTCTAGCTCGACGATCGCCTCTTTCGTGCGTTCCTCATCTAGATAGTAGCCTTTCATCACCTGATGGCCGCCGATTAGGATTAGGCCGGCTTGCCCGTTTTCTAGCTTTTCTAGGTTTGTAGGATCGCAGATTCTTATTATCGTGCCCGCAGTCGGTAGACCCACGCTGCCCTCTTTTGAGAAAACGAGCTCTTTAAAAAACTCGGGTTCTAGTACGTTTGCGGTATTTACGCTGACAACTGGCGAGGTCTCGGTCGTGCCGTAGCCCTCGTAAATTTCGACGCCAAATTTCATCTTAAACTCGCGCTTAACGGCCGCGTTTAGCTTCTCTGCGCCCGCGATTGCGTAGCGGATCGTAGAAAACATCAGCGGATTTAGCTTTTTGTTTTTGGTATAGAGCCTAAAAAACGTCGACGTGCCAAACATTATCGTCGCGTGGTATTTAGCAACCATCTTGCCCACGGCAAAGGCGTCCGTGGGATCAGGCACGTGAGCGGAGGCGATACCTTCGCTAAGCGGAAAAAATGTCGCCGCGGTAAGCCCGAATGAGTGAAATATCGGTAGCGACGCTAAGATAACGTCGTTGCCGTCCGTATTTACGATCTCAGAAATTTGCTTGATGTTAGCCATTATGTTTTTATGCGTTAGCACGATGCCCTTTGGCGTGCCTTCGCTGCCGCTGCTAAAGAGTATCGTAGCATCGTCGTCGATACGAACGTCGCGAAAATAAATAAGCTCAAGCAGCCAGCGCGGCATCAAAATCGCCTTTAGCATCGCGCAAATTTTATCAGCCTTGCTTATGCCCTGCGCGACGTCTTCGAGATAGGTGAGTCTGCCTTTTAGAGATTCTTCCAACTCAAAGCCGCGAGCCTTTAGCTTGGCGATAAACTGGCGCGACGTGATTATGCTTCTTAACCCAGCCTTGTCCGCGCAGCCGATCAAATTTTGCTCGCTAAGCGTGTAGTTTAGATTTACGCTTATCTTGCCTCTGATAAATAGCATCAAATTTATAATGCTACCCATCACCGAGGACGGCAGTATCACGCCGACGTTTCGCTCTTTTAAAAACGAGAATTTAAATTTGGACAAAAACACAAGCACCGTCGCGATAACCTTGAGATTGTTTAGATCAGCGCCCGTGCTATCTACCATCGAGCGCTTAAACAGATCCGCTTTGGCGTGTTTTAGCCAGCTAAACTGCATAGGCTCGAGAGTTTTTAGATACTCGGCCCAGCTAAAAAACGATAGCTCGACGACCTTTTCGCGCACCTGCGGGGCTTTGGTTTCAGGCGCTAGAGGCGCGCCGAAGCTCACCCTGATAGCGCGCTTGCCGTCTATTTTGCGGCTGATTTTTTGGTAGTATTTTTGAGCGCGCGAGAAGCTAGAGCCCCAAAGACCGCGTAGATAAAACGGCACGATGACGGAGTTCGTATCGCTTGCGGCTATCTCGTAACCGTGCGCAAACTCGTCTATCTGGCCGTTATAGCTGATATGACCCTCAGGAAACAGCGCCACCACGTCGCCCGCGTCTAGGCACTCGCGAATCTTTTCTAGCGCGCTTTTGCTAGCGCCCGCGCCTATCGGGATCACGTCAAATAAATTTAACAGCCATTTTAGGTACCAAATTTCATAAAAGCTCTTATGCATCGCAAATCTGATCGGGCGCGGAGAGGCCATCTGCAGCACCGCCCAGTCTATCCAGCTCATGTGGTTGCCAAGTAGCAACACGCCGCCTTTTTGCGGGATATTTTCGACGCCGTCGACGTTGATGGTATAACCTATCCTAAAAAACGGCATGATAAGCAAACGAGCAAAAAGATGCGGCAGGTACTTTATCGCTACCAGTGCGCAGATAAGCACGCTAAAAGAAGTAATGACGAAAATTTCGGGCGTGCTAACGGCAAATATGCTAAACGCCATCGCAAGCAGCAAAAACGCCGCCATAAAGATGTTTTGGATAAAGTTACTGCCTGCTAGCGTGCGGCCCATCTGCTCTTCGGAGGTAAAAAACTGGATATTTGCGTTTAGCGGCACGATGAAAATGCCGCCGCTAAAGCCGAACAAAAAGGACGCCAGCGTCATAAACGCAGCACTTGAACCCTGCGCAAACATAAGTAGCGAAACAAAAAGCCCAAGCGCCCCAAAAGGCACGATGCCCATCTCGATGTGATTTTTCGAGTAGCTGCCCGCTAGCGCTGAGCCCGCGACTAGACCGATGGTACTAACGGCTAAAATCGCCTGCACGATCATGACGTTGTTATCCGCGCTCATAGCCTTGTAGTGAGCGGGGAAAACGGCGATAACCAGCTGCGCCACCGCCCAGAAAACAGAAAGTCCCAGCGTACATAAAAAGGCGTTTTTGTTGTTAAAGATGTGCCTGGTGTTTTCTTTTAGGTAGCCTAGTTTAAAGTACTTTTTCGCGTCAAATTTAAGTTCCGCATCGGTTGCTTCAAAAAACGGAATCTTAAACGTAAAAATCGTCTCGGCTACCGAGCAAACAAAAAGTATCGCGCCGATAAACCAGACCGATTTTATCATCTCTCCGGCATCCGTGCTAGTAGCGGCGTAGCTCTCGAAAATCGCCGAGAAAACAAACGAACCAAGCAAAATCGCCACGATAGTAAAGGCCTGCACGATACCGTTTGCAGCGCCTAGCTTTTCTGCGCCCACGATTTTTTTGATTAGTCCGTATTTTGCCGGGCTATATACCGCGCTTTGCACCGCTAGCAGCAGCGTCGTGCCAAATGCCACGTAAAACCAGCCGCAAAGGTAGCTTATAGTGATAAAAAGCGTGAGTAAAATTTCGCTCGCCGCCGCGTATCTCGTGATGCGGGTGCGCGAAAATTTATCGTTTAAAAAGCCCGAAACGCTAAAAAGCATGATGTAGGGCAGCAAGATTAGCAAATTTACGAGCGAGGTCAGGATGATCTGTAAATTTTCATCCTCGATGCTCTTAAAAAGTATGTTTTGGATCGTGATTTTGTGGCCAAGATCGACGACCGCGTTGATAAACATAACGACCAAAAAGGGCAAAAAGCCCCTAACCGAAAAAACGCCTTTCATTTGTTCTCCTTTTTGTAGGCATCGAAAGTGTGGAAATTTAAGATGTAGGGTTTTAGGATCAAGATATTGTCGAAAACGAGCTTTAAAGCCGCGTTTTTATCCTTTGCTTTCGCGTAAATTTCGCGCGCGCACTCGGCTTCGATTTTGGCCGTTTGTTTGGCTAAATTTATATATGTCTGTAAAATTTCTCGTCCGCGCTCGCTTTTTTGCGTTTCTAGCACGATTTGGAGGATCTCGACCTCTTTTTCGGTTAGCTTGCCGCCGCGCATAAAGATAAAACCGTCCTTTATAAATTTATCTAGCTCGGCCTGGCTGATACCTAGCCTCTCGCACGCCTCGCTAGCGCTTAGCGTCTGGGCGAAATTTGACCCCATAAAGGTATCGAGCGAATCAAAAAGCGCCTCGTAGCAGCGCTTAAAGCTAAATCCCTTTTGCTGCGTGAGCGCCTTGACCTCCTTAAGGCTTAGGTGGAAGTTGCTCTGGACGTATTTGATGAAATTTAGCATCAAAAGCGTATCTTCGCCGTACTGATGGACGTTGTCTTTTACCTTCACGGGCTCGGGCAAAAGCCCCTCCTTGACGTAAAAGAGTATCGTTGATTTGGGCGTTTGCGATAGTTCGCAAAGCTCGCTCATCTTGTAGCTCATCTCTTTCCTTTCGTTAAATTTGACGAAATCTTACGCAAATTTAGCTTAGAAAATCATAAAGCGTAAAGCACCACTTGACACTTTTTAAAATTTAGGCTATGATTTCGTCAAATTTTAAAAAGGGAGAAACGATGTTTCGAGATGTTTTTTACCGCGCAGACGAGCGCCTGGACGCTTTAGGTTTTGGTACAAATTTGATAGACGGAAAAACGGCGACAAGCTTTGGCTTAGTAGCTCGCAAAACGGAGGCAAATTTAACCGAGCAAAACGCGCGGGTAAATTTAAGCTCAAATCTAAGAGCAAGCGAGACGGCCGCGTCAGAAACGCTCGGGTTTTACCAAAACGCGGCGGATCAAATTTACGCCAAAGATAAATTTGCCGAAACGAGCGCAAATTTAACCGCAAACGAAGCAAATTCGAGCGGGTTTTCGCGGGGTAAATTTAACGAAATCGCCGTGCGGGAGAGCGAACTTAGCGGCTTGCAAAACGCAAATTTAATGCAGATAAAAACCGTCGATATCCACTCGCATTTACTTAGCGCGGATGTAAAATTCGACCGATTTTACGACAAACTAGCGCTTGCGTTTTTTGCCAAAAAATTCGACATAAACAGGAGCGAGCTTATAAAAAACGGTTTTGAAGGCTACAAAAGCAACTTCGCGCGGCTGATTAAAAGCTCAAATTTCGTCCAAAAGTCCGTGGTTTTCGGCGTTGATGCGAAATTTGACGAGAGCGGAAACCTCGTACATAAGGACAAAACCGTCTGCGCCACAAACGAGGATGTTTTTGCCTTTTACGAGCAAAATCCAAACGAGGTCGTGCCGTTTTTTAGCGTAAATCCAAACCGCAAAGACGGGCTAAATTTGATCGAAAAGTACCACAAAATGGGCTTTAAGGGCGGCAAGCTGCTGCACTCGTACTGGGAGACGGATCTAAACGACAAGCGATATGAGCCATATTTTAGGCTGCTTAGCGAGCTTGGGCTGCCGCTGGTGATCCACGTGGGCGACGAAAACTCGCTAGCGTCAAACAAGGCGCTTGAGGGCATCGAGCAGCTAAAATCCCCGCTAAATCTTGATTGCCGCATCGTCTGCGCTCACATGGGCGCCTCAAGCGACGGCGCTTTTACGGCGCTTTCCAGGGATCCCGAAAAATTCGGCGCCAACTACTTCACGCTACTTCGTTGGCTGCGCGAGTTTGACGGGCTTTACGCCGACGTTTCGGCGCTGCTTTGCATAAACAAGGCCCGCATCCTGCCGCACCTAAAAACCCAAACGCAAATCCACGACAAAATCCTTTTTGGCACCGATTTTCCCGTGCCTTTTAGCGTGATTTTAAGCAGCTACGACCTGCCTTTGCGAGACCGCCTCGCGCTAAACCGCATCCAAAATCCGCTCGATCGCTACGTGTGCGCGATGAGTTTGTATTTTGGCGAGGATTCGCCGATTTTTAGCAATTATAAAAAGATTTTAGGGGAGATTTGATCGCAAATTTAACGGGCAGAGCGAGAAATTTGACGCGTAAATTTAAAGACAGAAAAATTTACAAATTTGAAGTCAAATTTGATGGTCGGCAAAATCTACGCGTTCTCGGCGGGGCATACTCAAAAGCCGCAAATTTGACAGCAAGCGTGAGAAATTTGACGGAACTAATTTTAGATTTTAACCACGCCTTGGGCCAAATTTAAACCGCCTACTCGCGGATTTAAATCAAATTTACAAAGAAAACGCGTCAAATTTAGCAAGCAGGCCCTCAAATTCGGCGCCGAATTTTAAAGCAGCTACCACCTACCGCTAGCTCCGCCTCCGCCAAAGCTTCCGCCTCCTCCGCTAAATCCACCTCCTGAGCTTCTGCCGCCTCCGCTAAATCCACCTCCGCCGTAACCGCCAGAGCCGCCACCGCCGTACAAGCCTCTGCCACCGGTTTTCATATTTCGCATTAGATAAAAAAGCAGCACAAAAAGAACGAGCAAGACCCCGCCTCTAACAAGCAGATTCTCGATACCAAACGTCCCTGCGACTACGCCCGAGATAAAGCCTGATAGTGTCGCGCTAGCTCCGATTCGCAAAGCCGCCGCGCCGAAAATAGCCGAAGCAAATACCATCACCATGCCAACTACTATCCCGTAGGCTTCCACAGGCGTCTCATCTTGCTTTTCTATCTCCTTTTTAACCCCCTCATCCCCATCAAGTATAGCAATGATCTTTTGTATGCCTATGTTTATACCGTTTTGGATATCGCCCTTTTTAAACTCAGGGATTATGTAGTAGTTTATGATACTATTACTAAGAGCGTCCGTTAGAGTACCTTCTAGACCGTATCCTACCTCTATGCGTACTTGTTTGTCGTTTGGAGCTACTACTAATACTACTCCGTTATCTTTACCTTTTTGTCCTATACCCCAATGTCTAGCTAGTTCTAAAGAGTACTCTTCTATTTGAACTTGGCCTAGAGATTCTATAGTAACTACTACGACTTGATTAGTGGTGTTGTTTTCGTGAGTAGCCAGTAATGTTTCTAGTTCGTCTTTTGTGCTCTGGCTTAGTACTCTTGCTTGGTCTACTACTCTGCCGGTTAAGGCAGGGAAATTTGAACTCTTTTCGTTTGATGTTTGAGTAGGAGTTTGTTTTACGGTTTTATTTTGTTCGGTAGCATTATCCGCTGCCGATAAATTTATAGCCGTAAGTCCTAAAAGCGTAAAAACGCAAAATAAAGTAGATAAAATGCGTTTCATTTTTGTACCTTAAATTTGGTTATTTGGCGAAAGATACGTTCGGTGCGCTTTGTTCGGCTTCGCTTGCTTCAAACGTCACGCGCGGTTTTAGCTCGGGATAAAAAATCGCGGCTATAAACTTATCCGGTATCTTGCGAAGGGCGATGTTATAGTCCTTGACCGCTGCGATATAGTCCTTTCTAGCGACCGCGATGCGATTTTCCGTACCTTCAAGCTGACTTTGAAGCGAGAGGAAATTTTGATCGGCTTTTAGTTGAGGGTAGTTCTCGGTGATGGCCATTAGCCTAGATAGCGCGCCTCCTAGAGTTTTTTGAGCGTTTTCAAACTCTTTTAGCTTGGCGGGATCGTCTAGCGAGCTAACGTCGATCGTCATCTGAGAGGCCTTGCTTCTAGCTTCGGTTACTTCTTTAAACACGCTCTCCTCGTGGCTAGCATAGCCCTGAACCGTTTTTACTAAATTTGGGATAAGATCGGCGCGACGTTTGTATTGGTTTTGCACCTGAGCCCATTTCTCCTTGACTGTTTCGTCGAGTACGGGAAAGGCGTTGATGTACTTCATGGCGATACCGCCGATAACGCCTAAGACGACTAGAAAAATGACTAGATTTTTCATGGGTGCTCCTTTGAAAGATTTTCTACCTTCATTATACATCTAAATGTATTTAAAAGTAATAATTTTTAAATAAATTTTACGTAGCTTTAAATATATACTTCAAATTTTACCTAAAAAAATAAATTGATAGTAAAAAAGTAATATGCTAAATTTGCATATTACTTAAATAATTCTTAAACTTTTATACTAATTTTAAAACTAAATTTATATTTGCCGTTGTATAATAATCTCATAAATTTCAGTAATACCAGAAAGGAGTGAAAATGGAAGAGATAGTAAAGACTACCTGTCCATATTGCGGTACTGGCTGCGGCATTGATCTTATCGTGCGAAACGGTAGAATCGTAGATGCCAAACCTAGCAAAGACCACCACGTAAACGATGGCGAGCTTTGCTTAAAAGGAATGTTCGGATGGGAGTTCGTAAACTCTCCTAAACGCTTAAGCCGACCGATGATGAGAAAGCTAAACGGCGTCTACGACAAGCACGGCGAGCTTGAAGAAGTGAGTTTTGAGGAGGTTTATGATTTCCTCGCGGATAAATTTAAATCCACCGTCGAAAAATACGGCCCAAGCTCGATCATGGGCTTTAGCTCGGCGCGCTCAAATAACGAAGACAACTACGTTTTCCAGAAATTTTTCCGCGCCCAGGGCAGCAACAACGTCGATCACTGCGCCCGTCTTTGACACGCTCCTACAGTGGCAGGTCTTGCCAGCACGCTAGGAAACGGAACGATGACGAACGATTTGGTCGAATTTGCGACCGATACGGACGTATTTTTACTCATCGGTACCAACACGAGCGAGTGTCACCCGATCATCGCTATGCAGATGCAGCGCGGCCTTCAGCGCGGCGCCAAGATGATCGTCGTAGATCCAAAGCGCACCGATATGGCTAAAAAAGCCGATATTTTCTTGCAAATCCCGATCGGAGCGAATATCAAAACGCTAAATACGATGATGCACGTCATAATCGCCGAAAATTTGCAAGATAGCGAATTTATCGAGAAGTACTCCGAGGGATTTGAATATCTAAAAGAAGCGGTTAAGGACTTTACGCCTGAGCGTTTCGAGCGCGAAACCGGCATAAAAAAAGAGCTCATCATAGAGGCAGCTAGAATGTATGCTAAAGCAGGCGCGGCGGCGATTTGCTACACGATGGGTATCACGCAGTTTAGCGACGGCACGTCAAATGTCTTTTCGCTATCAAATTTAGCCGTTTTAACCGGAAATTTAGGCAAAAAGGGTGCTGGCGTAAATCCTCTGCGCGGTCAAAACAACGTCCAAGGCGCATGCGATATGGGCGCGCTGCCTAACGTCATCCCGGCCGGCGCAGTAAACAGCCCTTACGCACAGGAGCAAGCGCGCAAAGTATGGCACTTTGAGCTAAATCCGGTTCCGGGCTTTAAGCTAACGCAAGCACCCGATAAAATGGATAGCGGCGAGCTAAAAGTCCTCTACGTCTACGGCGAAAATCCCGTAATGAGCGATCCTTGGACCGAGCACTTCGTCCACGCCGTGCACCATCTAGACTGCTTTATCGTGCAGGATCTTTTCTTTACCGAGAGCGCGCATAAGGCCGATGTGGTGCTACCTGCCGCGGGCTGGGGCGAAAAGGACGGAACCTTTATCAACACCTCTCGCCGCGTCCAACGCACGCGCAAGGCTAGCGAGCCCGTTAACGGCGTGGAGCCCGACTGGAAGGTCGTTTGCAACATCGCAAACCGCATGGGGCTAGAGGGGTTTGATTTTGCTGGTCCTGAGCAAATTTGGAACGAACTAAGAGAGCTCATGCCTAAATTTTTCGGCGGCATAAGCTACTATAGACTAGGCAAACTAGGCGGTATCAGCTGGCCGTGCCCAGACGAGGAACATCCTGGCACGCCGGTACTTTACTCTGATCACAAGTCCATGCTGCCGGGCGGTAAATTCCGCTTTGCGCCGGTGCTTTACTTAGATGATAAAAACGAACGCGCAAAAGCAGAAGCCGAATTTAGAGCCAAGATGAATATCCCGGACGGCTATCCGGTCGGTAGCGGCGCGCTTAGCGAGGTGCCAGACGAGGTATATCCGTGCCTATTTACGACCGGACGCAAGGTCTATCACTACCACACCGGCACGATGACTAGAGAGTGTCCGGCTCTTGAATACGGCGCGGGCGTCGAGGGCGCACTCATCGAGGTAAGCCCAGATATAGCTCGCGAGAGGGAGCTAGAGGAAGGCTGCTACGCGCTCGTGCAAAACAAACGCGGCCAGATCGCGGCCAAGCTTCGCGTAAATCCGGATCTAAAAGAAGGCACGATATTTACGACCTTCCACTACAGCGAGGCCGACGGTAACGAGCTAGCCAACGCGGGCGATCCCGATCCGCTCTCAGGCATCACGCCGCTAAAGATGACGATAGCAAATATCAGGCGTCTAAGCGAGGAGGAATTTATAAAATTTAGAGAGCAAAACGAGATGTCGATGCACTCGGCAAATCCGTATTTATCGCCTGTTAGAGCGTAAATTTAGGGCGGGAGACCGCCCTTTTATACTTAAATTTATCCATTTTATTTTAAATTTACCCGCATTCAGAAATGAAATTAAAGAAATATGAGTCAAGTTTGACGAACTACCCATGTAAAATTTAATGAAATCAAAGAAGCATGAGTCAAATTTGACGCAGCCAAACCGCGTCAAATTTGATGAGATTAATCGCCCCGCTAAAGCGAGCGAAGCGATTAAATTTAGAAGCTGTATTTTAGCCTGTCGCCCGCGTAATAAGCAAGCTTCCAGGTTGGAGTTTGTTTTAGGTCTTTAAAGCCGTATCCGCGAGCCTTGACTCTGTCGCCGTAGATTTTCTCTATCATTGCAGACTCGCCTACTAGCAGCGCCTTTGTCGAGCACATCGCCGCACAAACCGGCACCTTTCCTTCGGAAATTCTATCCTGTCCGTACTCTTCACGCTCGGCTTCGCTATTTGTCGGTAGCGGACCGCCTGCGCACATCGTACACTTATCCATCGAACCTTTGGCTCCAAACACTCCCTCGCGCGGAAACTGAGGCGCGCCGAACGGACACGCGTATAGACAGTATCCGCAGCCGATGCAGATATCTTTGTCGTGTAGCACGACGCCGTCGGCTCTGATGTAAAAACAATCAACCGGGCAAACCAGCGAGCACGGCGCGTCCTCGCAGTGCATGCAGGCTATCGAGGTTGATATTTCCTTACCGGGTACGCCTTCGTTTAGCGTGATGACGCGGCGGCGGCGGATACCTAGAGGCAGCTCGTGAGCCTCGTCGCAAGCCACCGC
>CAURWB010000027.1:0-26582 GCA_963528245.1 uncultured Campylobacter sp.
TACCGATACTGTAGAAGTTTCTCAATTTGCTTATTTTATTGACTCTTTTTCTGAGACTTTGGTAAATTATGCTATTTTATGACTTCTATATCAGATAAAAAATGTTATAAAATTTCTCTAAAATTTAGCTTAGAAATTCTTGAATGGATTACACACTTAGTTCTTATGTTTTTCATAGCAACTTAATATTTCTTATGTTTAAATTATGTTTCGTTAAGTCTAATTTAATATTGTATATGAGTGATTGAGAGTTAATTCTTTTTTTGCTTGCTTTTAGAATTTGGGTTTATGATTTTTTTTTCTCTTTATTTTCGGCTGGCGGCGTAGCTTGCTCCGGCGCGGTCAAATTTTCATCGGGCTTTAAAAATCCCTCTTCTACCATTAGCTCTACGGCTGCTCTAAAGGTCGGTAGCGCGCTTTGGGCTCCGAAATAATAATAGGGCTTCTTCGGTTCCCTAGCTAAAACCCCGATCGTATAGCTATTGCCCTGCGAGTCGTTGACAAATCCGAAAAACGAGCCATTGTAGGTATTTGCGTAGCCCCCGGTCGTGGCTATGTGTGCGGTACCTGTTTTTCCGCCGATTTCTAGACCTTCCACCTTTGCTCTTTTGCCGGTGCCGATCTCGACGGTTTTTATCAGGATGCGCTTCATTCTTTCGGCTGCTTCTTGGCTTATGGCTTCGACTGGCTTTGGGTCGTTTACGACGAAAAATTTGCCGTCTTTATAGAGCGAGTCCACGACTTTTGGCGTCACCATTACGCCTTTATTATTAAATACGTTATACGCCTTTAGAAGCTGGATAAAAGTCGCTTGCAAGCCGTATCCGTAGCTGATCGTGGCCTTGTAAATTTGCGAATTTAGCTTGGCTACCGGCGGCATATTTCCGATCTGTTCGTATGGCATATCGATGCCTGTTTTTTGCGTGAAGCCGAAATTTAGAAGCCCTGAATAAATTTGGGAACCGTCTAGGCGCTGGGCGATCTGTATCATGCCGATATTTGAGCTATATACGATGATGTCTTCGGCTGTAAGGAATGGCTCTGGATGCGTGTCTTTTATCGTGCGTTTTCCTAGTTGGTAGACGCCATTGTAGGTGTTTATGCGCTCGAGCGGATTGATTTTATCGTTTGCTAAAAGAAGGGCGAAAATAAACGGTTTAAAGACCGAGCCAACCTCGTATGCGTACTCGGTTGCCGAGGAGTTGAGCGATTTATAGTCTTGTTTTCTGATGTTTGAGGGGCTATATCTAGAGGTGCTGGCAAGCGCTAGCAGACCGCCAGTTTTTGAGTCCATGACGCCTACGATTATCTCTTTTGCATTTAGAAATTCTTTTTTTTCGTCGATGATCTGCTCTAGTCTGGTTTGCAGTTTAAGCGAGGCGTTTAGTATGATATCGTATCCGTCCACGCGGTTGGCCAAATTTGAATCGCTGGTTAAGATAATGTTATTTCCGATGTCTTTCGGGCCTAGCAGTTTTGCGTCTTGGATCGAGGAGATGTAGTATTCGTAGGCTTTCTCTACTCCTTTTACGCCCTCGGTTTTGGTGATGCCGTCTTTTTCGACTTTTTTTACGTAGCCTATCATCGGAGTGAGCGCGTCGGCAGCGACATATTGCCTACTTTCTCCGCTTTCTATTATGCTCATATTGCGCAGTATCGCGGCCCCGGTATTCGGGTCTTCGTACGGGATAAAGATTTTTTTTCTATACAGCTTTTTTGACAGCTCCTGCAGATACGCCGCGCCCTTAGCGTCGATCTTATATGATAGCGTAACGGCGCCTTTTTGGCTGTTGATGATTTTAGTTACGCGCTTTATGTCATCGCCGCTATATATGCAGTATAGTTTGATAAATAGATCTTTTTTATCTGGATCGATGTTTCTAGTATCTACCATCACTTTGTAGAGCTTTTGGCTGCCGGTGATACTAAAGCCGTCTTTTGTTATGATGTTGCCACGTAGGGCTGTGTTTATTTCGCTGGTTTCCAGTTTTGGCAGGCGTCTTTCGATATTTGCTCGGTAAAAGATGACTGCCAAAAATATGCAGATAAAAAATAGAATAAACGCAAATAAAGCGATTGTTTTTGATTTTCGCTGATTCAAGGCTTAAATTTGCGTTCTTGAGATTTCTTTGTATGCGCTTAGGGCCTTATTTCGGATCTCTAGCATGAGTTTCATTGACGTATCGGCCTTGCCGATAGCGATAGCAGCTTGATGTAGGTCTTTTACCTCGCCTGTTGCTAGATCGGCGATGGCTTTGTCTGCGTTGATTTGTATCTCGTTTAGCTCTTTTAGTGAGCTGTCTAGCACGTCGCCGAAATTTAACTCGCCTTTTTGATTTTGCAGAGTCTTTGCTTCTTTTTTTTCAAACGGTGAAGCGACCGAGCCGATTTTATCTATATTTGTCATAAAATTTAACCTTGTAATAATTCTAACGCGCTTTGAGCGATCGTTTTAGCCGACTGAAATGCCGAAACGTTTGCCTGATAGGCGCGCGTGGCTTCGATCAGATCCGCCATTTCGATGACTGGATTGATATTTGGGTACGCTACGTAGCCCCTCGCGTCGGCGTCTGGGTGAGACGGATCGTATTTTAGCTTAAAGTCTTTGTCGTCGCGCACTATCTTGTCAACTACGACGCTCATTATAGCAGGTTTTGCGTCTTTTGTATAGAATTTATCGTCTAGCGGATTTTCGTATTCGAGCAAGTTATGTTTTTTCGCCACTTCGTCGTTTAGCACGCTGTCAAAATCAACCGCCTTAAATATCACCTCGCGGCGTCTATATGGGCCGCCTTCCGCCGTTCGCACGGTGTTTGCGTTGGCGATGTTGGAGCTAATGACATTCATTCTAAAGCGCTGGGCGCTTAGTCCGTATCCGCTGATATCAAAGTCGCTTAAATAATTACTCATAATCTATCCTTAAATTTTACTGCTAGCGTCGATCACGTTTTTAAATATCTGGCCGCTTTGCCTCATGGCTCTATCTAGCGCGGTTACCATTATCGCGTTTTTGCTAAGCTCTGTCGTTTCGACGTCCAGATCGACGGTGTTTGCGTCGTTTCGCGCCATGTGTCCGTCGCGTAAAAATATCGTCGCACCGTTTGACGCTGGAAAATCCACGCGAGGGAAGTGCGCATCGTCCGTTTGCGCGAGTTTTAAAATTTTATTTTCGTCTTTGCCGTAGATCTCTTGCGCCGTTTGCGACAGAGCAGCTTCAAACGCGATGTCGCGGGCTTTGTAAAAAGGCGTGTCGATGTTTGCTATGTTGCTAGAAATCATTTGCTGGCGTAAATTTCTGCTTGCCAGCGCGCTTTCTACGAGCGGTTTTGATTTTGAGGTTTGGATACCTGCGAACATTTTCTTGCCTTTTTCTCTAAATTTTACGAGATAATAAGCAAAAGACGTTCCAAATTTAGGGTAAATTTTTAAATTCGATAAACCCGCTAGGCTGATTTTTTAGTTCGTTAAATTTGTCTAAAAACTCACTTCGTTTCATAGCTTTTGCGCCCATAAATTTTAGATGATCGTTCATAACCTGGCAGTCGATGAGAAAATCAAACGGCTCTAAAGCGCGGCAAAGCACGATGAGAGCGACTTTTGACGCGCCGGTTTTTAGGCTAATCATACTCTCGCCGCAAAAGACCTTGCCGAAAATTTGCCCGTAAAGGCCGCCTGCTAGTTCTCCGTCCTCATATACCTCCACGCTATGCGAGACGCCTAGACGGTGCAAATTTAGGTAGGCGCGTACGATGTTTTCCGATAGCCACGTTGGTTCGCGTTTTTCGCGCTCGCTTTTGCAGATTTTTAGAAAATTTTCAAAGTCGTAGTCAAACCGTACTTCAAATTTTTTAAGCGCGGATTTTATGCTTTGTTGTACGCGCACTTCGCTTGGAGCTAGCACTGCGCGCGGATCGGGCGACCACCAGTATATGGGCTCGCCGGGTAAAAACCACGGAAAAATACCTTTATCGTAAGCTTGCAAAAGAGCCTGCGCGCTTAGATCGCCGCCGACGGCTAGAGGGGAGTTTGCGGGGGCGTTTGCGGGGTCGGGAAAGTTATAGATTTTTTGCAAATTTGACCCCGCGACCGCTTATTTTAGGGCTTCAAATTTAAACGCCAGCTCGCCGTTTTTTAGCGTGATATTTGCGACGCCGCCGTTTTTTAGCGCACCGAAAAGTATCTCGTCGCTAAGCTTGGTTGAAATCTCGTCTTGGACCAGGCGTTTTAGATTTCGCGCGCCGAATTCCTTGCTATAGCCCTTTTGCCAGAGGTATTTTTTGGCTTCGGCGGAGGCTTTTATGACGACTTTTTTCTCGGCGAGGCTTGAGTTTATCTCGTTAATGATCTTTTGCGCGATGAGGCTTAGCGAGTCCTCGCTAAGGTCGTTAAAATGCACGATTTTATCTATGCGGTTGCGAAACTCGGGACTAAAAAATCCCTTTACCGCCGAGTCTGCTTTACCGCTTTCGTCTTTGCTAAAGCCTAGCGTCGGAGCCTCTTTTGAGCCCAAATTTGAGCTCATTATGATGACGGCGTTGCGAAAATCGCTCTTTGCGCCCGTGTTATCGGTGAGGCTAGCGCCATCGAAAATTTGCAAAAAGACGTTTATCATCTCGTCGCTGGCCTTTTCAATCTCGTCAAACAAAATCACGCTATAAGGGTGCTTTTTAACGGCGTTCGTGAGTATGCCGCCCTCTTCAAAACCGACATATCCCGGAGGCGCGCCGATGAGACGCGAGACGCTGTGTTTTTCCATGTATTCGCTCATATCAAACCGCTCGAAATGCACGCCCAAATTTCGCGCTAGAGCCGCGCTTAGCTCGCTTTTACCCACGCCGCTTGAGCCCGTAAATAAAAATACACCTACGGGCGCGTTTGGCCGCTTTAGCCCCGCATACGAGCGCTTGATCGCCGCTACTAGCGTATCTATGGCCTCGTCTTGACCGAAGATTTCAGACTTCAGCCTTTGGGCTAGATTTTTCAAATTTGCCGCGGCGTCTGATTTTAGATTGGTATCGGGGATATTTGCCATCTTGCTTAAAACCGCGCTTAGATCGGACATTTTTACGGTTTTGTTTTTGCTTTGCAGAGCTAGAGCCGCGCCGACCTCGTCGATGAGATCGATGGCGCTATCTGGCAAAAATCTATCATTTAGGTATTTTTTGGCTAGCTCTACGCTTTTGGCTAAAATTTCGTCGCTAAATTTGACGCCGTGAAAGCTCTCGTATTTGGCGCGAAGCCCTTTTAGGATCTCGACGCTCTCGTCCGTGCTAGGCTCTACGACGTCGATTTTAGCAAATCGGCGCGAGAGGGCTTTTTCTTTTTCAAAAAAGCTGCGATACTCCGCGTAGGTCGTCGCTCCGATGCAGCGAAGCGAGCCGTTAGCAAGAGCCGGTTTTAGTAAATTTGACATATCAAGCCCACCGCCGTTTGTGGCTCCCGCGCCCACGATCGTGTGGATCTCGTCGATAAAAACTATCGCATCTTCTTGCTCGGCTACCTCGTCCATTACGTCTTTTAGGCGTTTTTCAAAGTCGCCGCGGTACTTCGTGCCCGCTATCATCGCGCCGATATCCAGGGCAAAAATTTGCGCTTGCTTTAGCCGCTGCGGCACCTCGCCGCTTGCGACTTTTAGCGCGAGCCCCTCGACTACGGCTGTTTTGCCCACGCCAGCTTCGCCTACTAGGATTGGATTGTTTTTCTTGCGGCGGCTTAGCGTTTGCATTAGCCTTGTTAGCTCGTTTTCGCGCCCAATGATCGGATCGATCTTGCCATCGGCGGCTAGTTTGGTTAAATTCGACGAGTATTTGGCGAGGTTTTGGAAGCTTTTAGCGCGAGCCTGCTTGTCGTCTTTTGCGTGGTGTTTGATCTTTTGCGGATCGACGTCGTAAAATTCTAAAATTTTAGCCCCGTACGTGTCGCCTCTGGCCGCGATTTTAAAGAGCAAATCTCTGATACCGACGTTTTTATCTTTTAGCTCGGTGTTTAGCTCTTTAAAAATTTGCTCCAAAAGCACCGTCATGCGCGGCTGTTTGTGGTGCGGGACTTGCTCGTTGGTTTGCAAAAGATAGTTTTTTAGATCGCTTTTTAGTCCCTCGACGTCGGTTAGACCCGCATCGGCTAGGATATCTCTAGTCTCTTCGTTTAAATTTACCAGCACGAAAAGCACATGCTCGCTGGTTAGATACTCGTGAAAATTCGAGTAGGCAAACTGCCCGGCCTTTTCCAAAAGATAGCTTAAATCCGAGTCAAACATCATTTCCTCCTCTTTGCGCTTTTTGCGCGCCCGTTATGCGGGCTATTCTTCCTCGACGACGGCCTTTAGCGGATAGCCCGCGGCGGCTGCGGCTTTTAGCGTTTGGTTTTGTTTGGTTTGGGCGATCTCTTTAGTATAGACGCCCGCCATCCCGCTGCCTTCGTTGTGTATTTTTAGCATCACGGCTACCGCGCTTTGCATATCGCGATTAAAAATTTCTACCAGCACGCTCACGACAAAATCCATGCTCGTAACGTCGTCGTTTAACAAAATAACCTTAAATTTACGTGGAAATTCGGGTTTTTCCTTAAGGGCGACGTCTCGCTCCCGCTCGGTGGCGGTTTTAGCGGGCATTTTTTATTCTCTCATAATCTTTCGTCATCGCGTCTAGATGGATGCCACCTAGGTAGTATTTCACGCCGAATTTCCCGCTATCTACGTCGGTTAGCTCCTGATATACGCCGCCTTTTAGCACCATTTTTACCGGCACGCTCTCAAGTCGCTCGTATTTTATATCCTCTAAAATTTGTGCCGAAAGCTTGTCGTTTGTCTTTATATCGTTTGAGATAAAGTAAAAGGCGTTGTACTTTTGCGCGAAATTTTCCACTACGTATTCGTTCGTGACGTTTTCAAAGTGCGTAAGAGCGACTATCGTAAAGTCGTGTAGGTTGTCGATCTGAAATTTGGTGAGATCGGGAGCTTCTTTTTTGCACGGCGGACAAAACGTGCCGAATATATCAAACATCAAAATTTTATCTTCCTCGCCCTTGATAACAAAGCCGCCATCGACGCGCTTTAGCGTGAGGTCTTTGCCAAACACGCTCTTTAGCGCGATCTCCTCGCCCGTTTTATAGCCCTCTATCTTTACTGGGGCCTTCGCCGTCTCGTCCTCGCCGCAGCCTGTTAGAAATATCGCGCAGGCCAAAGCCGCCAAAATCGCCTTCATAGTTTTTTTCATATTATTTTCCTTGTTTTGATCTTAGTTCAGTTATACTTTCGCCGCCAAATCCGTAGTCGTCGGTGCTAACTTCCTCTATCACGACGACGGTTCTGCTCGCGTCGCGCTTTAGCGTATCGCCCAGTAGCTTCGTCACGCCTGCTATGAGCGCGCGCTTTTGTTCGGCGCTTACGGCTTCTTTTTCTCTTGTGATTTTTATATTTACGTAGGGCACCCGTTTTCCTTAGACGTATTTTTTCATCGCCGCACGCGCTTCTTTGTCGGCTTCTTTGCGTTTTATCGTCTCGCGCTTATCGTGCAGGTTTTTACCTTTTGCCAGCGCAAGGCGCGCCTTTACGATGTTTTTGTCGCTTAGATAGAGCGCCAAAACCACTAGCGTGAGGCCCTCTTGCGTGACTTGACCGAAAATTTTATCTATTTGCTTGCGGTGCATCAGTAGTTTTCTCGGAGCCCGCTCGTCCGGGCGAAACGCCGAGTGCGTCGTGTTTAGGTGGCTGATGTGCGCGTTTAGCAAAAACAGCTCGCCCTTTATCACGCGCGCGAAGCTGTCTTTTAGGTTTGCGCGGCCCGCCCTTAGAGCCTTTACCTCGCTGCCCTTTAGCACGATGCCTGCCTCAAAGGTCTCGATGATGCTAAAGTCAAACAGCGCCTTTTTATTTTTGGCTAAATCCTTACCCATTTTTTACCTTTTTATTTTAAGAAAAACACGCTCGCGCCGCTGCCGCTGAGGAAAAAATCTTTAAATTTATCCATCTGCGGATAAATTTTAAAACACGGCGCAAAAAGATCGTTTAGTTTGCGGTTTTCGTATCGCTCCAGTAGCTGCGCCGTCGTCATCTCGCGCATTTTTGCCGCTAGATTTACGTCGATACTATCCATAAAATTTGCCCTAAATTCGCCGTAAACCGCTGGCGTCGAGCAAAAGACGCCGGGAGTTAAAATTTCTACCTCTGGCACTTCGTCGTTAAATTCGCTTATTATCTCGCCGATACCGCTAACGTTTGCCGCCTTGAAATCGCTAGCGAAAAACGCCACGTCCGCGCCGATATTTGCGCCTATTTTCATCAAATTTTCGCGAGTTAGTTTTAAATTTAACTCCTCGTTCGCCATCTTTAAAAACGTAGCGGCGTTTGAGCTGCCTCCGCCTAGACCCGCGCCTAAGGGGATTTGCTTTTTTATCACGATTTTGTGCGAGGCGAAAAACTCGTCCAGCTCGTTTTTAAAGCCTGCTTTTTCTAGCTCAAATTTAGCCTTTAAAACGATATTGTTTTCGATATTTTCGTTATCGCACTCAAGCGCGAAGCCGCTAGATTTTTCAAAGAAAATTTCGTCGTAAATCTCGCGCCGCAAAACGAAGCGAGAGGCGATCTCGTGGTAGTTGCCGCGAGTGCCGACGATCTTTAAAAAGGAGTTGATTTTCGCGTAGCTTTTCATTATTTTACGATTTTATCGCTCAGCTCTTTTAGGCTCGCTTCGCCCGCGCCGTTTAGGGCTTGTTTGTTTTCCGCCGCTACATCTTCTACTAGCTCCGAGCGCAGGATCATCATATTTTTAGGCGCGTCGATGCCGATTTTTACTCCGCCTTTTGAGATACCTACGACCGTGATTTTGATATCGTTTCCCAGCATTATGCTTTCATCTTCTTTTCTTGCGAGTATTAGCATTTTTCGACCTTATTTAGTTTATATATTACGGTTTCGTCTTTGATTTCAATGATACTAAAAAATTCATCAAAGTTTATTAAATATAGCCCCTCGGCGCCAAATTTTAGCTTTTCTACGCTCAGTTTTTTACCCAGCATTACGTCTGCTGAGTCGCCAAGATATTCGTTTTGTGGCAGCGAGATATAATCAAGCGGATTTAAAAACCTCTCGTTTTCGTAAATAAATTTACCTTCGCTCACGCGTTTTAGCGCGCTTAGAGTGGCTTTTACGCCAAGCTTTGCGGCTAAAATTTGAGCGTACGAGCGCACGTACGAGCCCTCGCTGACGCTAATGCGAAAGCTCAAAAACGGATGCATATACGCAGTCAAATTTACGTCAAAAACGCTCATCGTTTGGCTTTTTAGCTCAAACTCTTCGCCCGCTCTTGCTAGCTCGTACGCGCGCTTGCCGTCCACGTGCTTGGCGCTAAATTTGGGCGGTACGTAGGCGATCTCGCCTTTTAGCTGGCTTAGCGCAGCCTTTACGTCCGCTAAATTTAAAGGCGGGCAAAGCGTGATCTCCTCGATATTTTCGTTATCTAGGCTAGCGCTTGTAGCTCCTAGCCACATCGTCACTTCGTAGATTTTTGGCGTTTTGTCTACGTAGTTAAAAAGCCGCGTGTGATTGCCCAGAGCCACGATGAGGCAGCCGCTGGCAAAGGGATCAAGCGTGCCCGAAAAACCCGCTTTTTTGACGCCGTATTTACGCTTTAGCCTGCTAAGGAAATGATTTGAGCTTATGCCTGCGGGCTTGTTTGCGACAAAAAGCGCGTTCATTTAAATTTGACCTTTGGAGCCTGCGTTAAATTTGCGGAGTTTTTTAAATTTGATCCGCGAGCGTCAAATTTACCCGCATAAATTTGATCAAATTTAACGCTGAATTTGGCACGACTAGCCTCAAATTTACCCATTTTTACACCGCTTTTTCGACGAAGCTAGACATTATCTCGCGGCTGATTCCGCCGAAATTTATCGTTAGCTTTAGCTCTTTTTTGATCTTCGTTACAGCCGTCACGCGCCCGATACCGAAAATTTTATGCTTGACGAGATCGCCTTTTTTGTATTCGCCCGCGGCTTGCGTTTGTGTTTGGATGATGAGGCTACCGCTGCAAACGCCAGCTTCGCTTAAAAATCTGCTCTTTTCCAGCCTAGTTCGCTGCCCTTTATAAAAACGCGAATTTACAAAGCTTAGCGTTAGGGTTTTTTTGGCGCGGGTGATGGCGACGTAGGCTAGGCGTCGCTCCTCCTCGATGTCGCTACCGTCGCCAAGGAGCGGGAAAAATCCCTCCTCAAGCCCGATCACGAAAAGGTGCTCGAACTCAAGCCCCTTGCTAGCGTGGATACTCATGATCGAGATCGCCTCGCCGCCGATGTTGTCCTGCTCGCTTTGTAGCGCGATCTCGTTTAAAAACTCCTCTATAGAAAAGCTTGGGTTTTGCTTGATTTGATCTTTGATCGTAGCGTAAAACTCGTCGATGTTCGCCACGCGCTCGGAGCCGTCGGGCAAGCTCTCGTAGTATTTTTTGATGCCGAATTTCGCTTCTAGTTTATCCACTAGCTCATAGGGCGAGTCGCACTCTTTTAGTTCTCTTAAATTTGCCGCAAATTCGCCAAGGCTAGAGACGATCTTTTTGCTTAGATCCTTGTCGTTTTCGTCCAGGCTAGATATCGCTTCAAATAGCGAAAATTTATGCTCGAAGGCGATTTTTTCGATCTTTGCGAGGCTTACTTTGCCAAGGCCGCGTTTTGGGCGGTTGATGACGCGCTTTAGCGAGAAGTCGTCGTTTTCGTTTGCGACAAGCCTTAGGTAGCTGATGACGTCTTTGACCTCGGCGCGCTCGTAAAATTTAACTCCGCCGACCATCTTATACGGGATTTTTTCTTTGGTTAGGCCCTCTTCGAGCGAGCGGGATAGGGCGTTTATACGGTACAGGATCGCGATATCGCTAGCCTGCGCGCCGCTATCAAGCAGCTTTTTGATGCGTTTGGCTACTTTTAGGCTCTCCATCGTTTCGTCGTCCGATTCCATTAGCGCGACGTCCTCGCCGCCCTCTTTTGTGCTTTTTAGCTCCTTGCCGAGGCGGTTTCTATTGTGGTCGATGAGCTCGTTTGCCGCGCGTAAAATTTGACTCGTCGAGCGGTAGTTTTGCTCTAGTCTTATGACTTTGGCGTCTTTAAACTGATCTTTGAAATTTAATATATTTTCGATTTTTGCTCCGCGCCAGCCGTAGATACTCTGATCGTCGTCGCCCACGACCGCGATATTTTCGTGCGTTAGGCAGAGTTTGCGCAGGAGTCTGTACTGAAGGTCGTTGGTGTCTTGATACTCGTCCACCATCACGTAGGCATACCTGCGCGAGATCTCGCGCGCTAGAGCTTCGTCCTCGTCTAAAATTTTATAGCTAAGGCAGAGTAGGTCGTCAAAATCCACGAGGTTGTTTGCCGCCAAGTACTCCTCGTAAAGCTTGTAGATATTTGCTAGCTTTGCGTGGTAGCCGTCTTTGAAATTTTGCCCGTTTGCAAACATGCCGCCGTGATTTAGCACCTCCTCTACGCTTAAAAGCGAGTTTTTAAAATTTGAGATCTCGCTAGCTAGCACCGAGGTCGGGATATCGCCCTCAAAGCCCTTTAAAATCCGCTTTTTATCGTCCGTGTCGATGATGACGAAGTTATTTTTGCGCTTTAGGCGGTCGATGTAAAATTTCAAAAACAAAAGCCCGAATTTGTGAAAAGTACAAAGCAGCGGAGTGAAATTTTTACCTGCGTCGCCCAGCATTTTTAGCGCGCGGGTTCGCATTTCGCTTGCGGCTTTGTTGGTAAATGTTAGAGTTAAGGTATTTGACGGCGGGATGCCTAACTCGCTTATAAGATAGGCTAGGCGAGTGGTGATGGTTTTGGTTTTTCCGCTGCCGGCTCCTGCCAAAATCAGCATCGCTCCGTCGGTATGCGAGGCCGCCTCGCGCTGGCTTTCGTTGAGTTCGTCTAGTAAATCGGACATTAAATTTCCTGCTTTATTTATTAAAATGATTAAATTCTAACAAAATAAGCTTAAAAATGGCCGCTGATTTAAATTTGGGTCTGATTAAGAGCGTTTTTAGATATAAATCAATACAATATTAAAAATATGATTTTATAAGCTGATATAATAATAAGGAGCCCGATATGATCAATGATTTTAGTAAATTTTATACCTTTATGGAGATAGTGAAAGAAAGAAGCTTCTCAAAAGCCTCAAGGGCGCTGGGCATCTCGCAGCCAGCAGTTACTCTCCAGATGAAAAAGCTCGAGGAGATGCTACAAACCACGCTAATAATGCGTAAGAAAAACGGCATCGTCCTAACTCACGAGGGCGAGAAATTTTATAAACTCTGTACTCAGTTTGAGAGCGCGATGTTTCGCTTTAAAGACGAGCTGGCGCGCATAAAAACCGATAAAGTGCCGCTAGTCATCGCTACCACGCAGCTCATCGCTGAGGCGGTCATCTCTATACTGCTGGATAAAATCTCGCAAAGCGTAGGCAGCGAGCTAGATATCAGGATAAAAGAGCAAAACGAGCTCATAAACTACCTAAAAGACCGCCGCAGCGACATCGCTATTATCCTTGAGCAATCGCTTGATAGCAGCTTGCTCGTTAAAAAACTATTCGACTACGAGCTGATTTTGGTCTCTAATAAAAAAATCGCCGAAAGCGTGAAGCCAGAGGAGCTTATTAAGTTTAAATTTATCAAAGATAGGACGCGAACTTATCTGGATGATATCTTGCATAAGCACGGCGTGGACGCACATGCGCTTGACGTGGCGTATTCGCTAGACGGCTCGATAATGGTCTGCCGCGCGTTGGCGTCAAACCATGCCGATACGTACGTGGCGTTTTTACCGAGATTTTTGATCGAAAACGAGCTAAAAAACGGCAGGTTGTTTGAGATAAACATCTCTAAATTTAAGCTCACTCGCTCGGTTTATGCCGCCGCATTAAAAGAAAACGAGGAAGCGTTGCATAAATTTTTAAAGATTAAGACTAGTTTTAATTTTTAATCTGCTTTAGAGAAAGTGTCAAATTTGGCTAAATTTAGCCTTTTCGGCGCGTAAATTTAAATACTCTTGCGAAAATTTGGCGCAAAATATCCTTGCCGAACCTGGAGATGATCTTGGTTTGACGATTTTATAACTTCCAAATTTACGGTCAAATTTGAATGGAAAGTATATAAGAATAAAAGCAAGGAGACGGGCGAGAGCCCGTCTGAATAAAATGCGGTTTAGAATGTAAATTCCCAGTTTAGCCTGAAATTTCTACCAGCCGAGTAGAAGCGGTTGATACCTAGACCCGTGGTTCTATCGATCATGTTCATAGTACCAAAAGGCCTGATAGAGCGCGCAGCGTCCCAAGTGATATATTTTTCGTTAGTTAGGTTATAAACGCCTAGCCTAAACGTCAAATTTTTAATCGGACGTACATAGGTTACGACGTCTACTAGGGTGTAGGCATTGCTTCGCCATTTTGAGTAGCTGTTTGTATTATATGGGTTTCCGTACGGGTCGGTATCTAGACGCCAGAACATATTATAGGTGTCTTTTTCTTTTTTAGATGCGACGCTAGTGACGTAGATGTCGGCGCCGAATTTATCCGCAGCGCTTGCGTATCCTAGACCATAGATCGCAGTGGTCGGCTGGATGGCATTCATCGGCACTTTACCGTCGTTATCGGTTTGTACTCTGCCTTTTTGCATCGTTAGCTTGTAGCTAGCGTGAAAGCCCTTTAACGAGTCTGAAATTTGACCAAAATGAAGCATAGAGTTTATCTCAAAGCCGCGTACGGTTGCTTTGCTACGGTTTACGTTGCCGTATAGTGCAAAAGGTATGGTGTTGCCGCCACCGCCCGTGGCGTAGCTTTTAGTGCCTAGCGAGATTAGATCGATAAAGTTATCGTATTTGGTCTCAAAAAAGCTAGTGGTTATAAAGCTTTTATCCTCGTGCAGCGTCAATGCAAGTTCTTTTGTCTTAGCTATTTCGGGCTTTAGATCCGGATTTGGTTGGATGGTAAAATCAGGATGCTTAAACGCCAAATATAGCTCGTCCGTGGTCGGCGCTCTAAAGCCTTTGGAGTATTTTAGCTGTACTCTAAAGTAATCTAGCGGATCGATGTCGGCGCCGATAGCATAAGAGCTGTTGGTAAATTTTTTATTTTGAGCTATGTATTTTATATTTGCTAGCGCATTATTAGGCGCTTCTTGCTTCCATGCGTCGTGGGCTATTTTCCACTCGTCTCTATCCGCATAGTCCCACCATTTTGGCTCTGGGCTAGGATTATACGGTACGAAAAGGCCTAGCACCATATCGTCCGGGATTTTAGGCGTAGAGCCCGGGACGTAGTTTGGTTTATATTTTATCTTGTCGTAGCGGTAGCCTAAATTTATCCCCAGCCAGTCGTTTACGCGCATATCGTCGTTTAGATACAAAGCGCCTTCTTTTGTTTTAACCGGGATTAAAAAAGACGTTAGCGGCTCGGTTCTAGGGCAAAGCGCGTAAAGTAGCGTTAGCGGCGCATTTTCGCACGTATAGGGCGTACCCGAAAAATCCGTGCCTAGCGTCTTAGGCGCCCACCACCGGCTGCTCGTAGCGTCGTAGCCTTGCTTATTTGTCATGGACTTTTCGGTTTTGGCAAAGCTTAGTCCGTATGCGATATCGTGCTCTACGTCGCCCGTTTTGGCGTATTTATTAAAGTCTAGGTTAAACTGTTTGGTGTTTGTGTCTAGATCTCGCTCTTTCCAATCGCGGCTTATGTAGCCTTTGCCGTACGGAGTGATGAGATATCCGCTTTCTGAGCTTTGCTTAAAGGTCTTGCCCGTACTTGCGTCGGTGTAGCTTTTATCTAGCGGAACGGTTGATTTTATGTATTGCTCGGTGGCGTAGTCGTATTTTAGCACGTCGATATTTGGCTGAGAGCAGTCAAATACCGAGCAGTCAAGCCAAGTGTTGCTTACGTTTTGATTGATGCTAAATTTATTCTGATCATGGACGGCTCCTTGGCTATCTACGAGTCTGTTTACCCACGTTAGTCCGCCGTACTGGGGGTCGATTTCCTGTGTTCGTTGCAAAGTTACTTCGCCGCCGTACTTATCGACAACCTTGTTGTTTTTAACCTGAAGTCCGATAGGATTTGAAATTTCAGCGCAGTTTTCTCCTGCTTGGCAGTGTTCCTCGGTTCTGGCGCGGGATTTGATTTTTTGGTTGGAGTATGTAAATTTCATCGTATCCCACAACGGAGTTTCGCTAAAATTTTCATAGGCAAAAGCGCGATTTTTCCTATCCATCATATCGTCGTTGTATCTTAGACCAGTATCTATGATCTCGTCCCTGTTGCTAGAAAGCGTAAGCGTGTATGATAGGTCTTTGCCTTGAGATCGGTTTTTGTAGGTATCTGACATAAAGGTAAATCTATGCTCCTCGTGAGGCTGGAAACCTAGCTTGATGAGACTGCTCGTTTTTTTGATGTAGTACGGGTCGGCCTTTTCTCTGGTTCTACCTAGCACGCTATCGTCATAACCCTTGTAACCGTAGTTTTCCGTCTCGTGGTGTCTGCGCTTAGTTTGTACGGCTAGGATATCAAACCACTTAAACCTACCGGCTAAGGTATGCGAGTGCATGGTTTGATTATCGGCGGTATTGTAGCCGCCTTTGTAGCCGTAGAAGTAGTCCTTATCTAGCAAAAGATCCCTTGCGTCTTTTGTTTCAAACATCACGGAGCCGCCTAGAGAGCCAGAGCCCGTACGAACGGAGTCTGCGCCTTTTGAAATAGTGGCTTGTTTTAGCGTTTCAAACTCTACGCCGTTGCGGGTGTTGTTAAAGTTTCCGTATCCTTCAAATAGCTCCTTAAAGCCCTGCGAGCTTAGTGTTTGAGCCTGATGGAGTCCGTCTACGGTGATAGCCACGCGGTTTTCCTCCACGCCTCTTATCGCGTAGCCGCTCTGACCGAAACGCCCAGCCTCCACAGTCGTTACGCCCGTTTCGTATCGCACGAGGTCTCTATTATCGGAGACCTGCGTTTTAGTTAACTCCTTGGTGCTTTTTACGCTTTGGCCGACTTTTTTTTGCATCGGATCGTTCTCAGCGCCTGCTTCGCCGCTAACCGTTACTTCTTTTAGCTCGACTTCGGCCTCTTTTGCATTTAAATTCGACAAAAGAAGCAAAGCGGCAAGAGAAAATTTAAGATGATTCATTCCTGTCCTTATTAACGATAGTTTTGATATTCATTTGCTCTTAAATGCGAAATGATAATAAATATTTGTTTATAGTTTGATTAAAAGATTGGAATTTAATTTAAAAATTATAAATCAATTTTTTATATTAAGAAATAAAAGGGTTGCTGTTGGTAAAACTGGCGCAAATAGGATAATATTTTGCTTAAGCAAATTTAGTAAATTTAAGATAAAGCCTGTATCTGACAAAAATCAAACGCAAAGCGCAGTAAGCGCTATAAAGCCGTCTGCTCCTGCAAAACTAATATCGCACGGCTCAAATCAAGGAAATGCGCATAAAATAAATCTATAAAAACAGCGTGAGCAAAACGGCGGGTAAAAGTTTGCTCACTTTTTAAATAGATCTTTATTGTTTGGGTTTGACATTAGCGCCGACATCGACTTTTCGAGCTGATTTTTTTGAGATTTGTAAATGGAAAAATTTACCAAAATCGGGCTGTTTTCCACCAAAATTTGCACGATCGCTCCAAGCGGAAAGCTAACGACGCTGGCGAAATTTTCCTTGCCGAAGCCGGCCTCGAAGCTCAGCTCCTCCGGAGTTAGTTTGGCGCTGCTAAAAGTGTAGCCGGCAAGGGTAAAGACGATAACGGGCGCCGTAAAAGTGCTCTTAATATACTCCGGCAGATCGGGGTTAAATTTAACCAGATCAAGGTTAGCCATCGCCGAAAAGGAGCGGTCGTTTTTTAGCAGATACTCTACGCACTCAAAAACGTGCTCCTTCATCATCGCCGCAAATCTCTCGTCGTCTAAAATCTCATCAAGCATTTTGCCCCCTTTTGTACCTTTTCTCAAATTTGTCGCCCGTAGTAGCCGCGCCGAATTTGGCTTCAAATAAACGCAAAATTTAGCGTCAAATTTAACGCGCTTTTAAATTTACTCCCAAAAGCGCGTCAAATTTGCGCCTGCTACGCTTCTTTGCAAAACTCCTCGACTAGTTTTCTAACCTCGTTTATGCCGATTTGCCAAAACGCGGCGTCCTCTATATCAAAGCCGAACATCCCGACCAGCTCTTTTGGCGAACGCGAGCCGCCCGCGCTTAAAAACTCAGTGTAAATTTGGATGAAATTTTCGCATTTACCGCTTTTATAAAGCCCAAAAATCGCCAGCACCAAAAGCTGTGCGTACGAGTAGGCGTAGCAGTAAAACGGCGTGTGGATAAAGTGCGGGATATAGCTCCACCAAATTTTGTAGTAGTCGTTTAGCGCAACGCTTCGCCCGAACATTTTCGCGCTCTCTTCTAGCCAAATTTTATTTAGCTCCTCGGCGCTGATCTCGCCCTCACGCGCGTGAACTCGGCGCTCAAAGGTCGTGAAGTTTATCTGGCGGTAGAGCGTGGCGAAGATATCCTCGACCTTGCCCGCGAGTAGAGCGGTTTTTTCTCTGCCTTTTAGCGTGCTTTTGACATGATCGAAAACTAGCATCTCGCAAAAGACCGATGCCGTTTCTGCCGTAGTTAGCGGCGTGTCGGCGTTTAGAAATCCGACGCTTTCATAGGCTAAATTTTGATGCGCGGCGTGACCTAGCTCGTGCGCTAGGGTAAAAAGATCCCGCCTCTCGTCGGTGTGGTTTAAAAGCACGTAAGGATGGGCATTTGCGACGCCTGATTGCGAAAAGGCGCCGCCTCGTTTATTTTCAGCCGGATAAACGTCGATCCAGCCCTCTTTAAACGCGCGAGCGGCTATATCGCCGAATTTTGGGCTAAATTTGGCAAAAGTCTCAAGTACGATTTTTTTGCACTCTTCAAATTTATAAACGCTTTTGCTCTCGCCAAGCGGCGCGTATCTATCGTAGTCGTAAAGCTTTTTAAAGCCTAAAATTTTGCGCTTTTTTTCGTAAAATTTAATCGGAAGATCAAAGCTCGTCTCGGCAGCCTTTATGAGCGCATCCACGCTGGCTTTGGTCGTTTGGTTTGAGAAATGCCGCGGACTTTCGGGCAGATCAAATTTCCTCAGCTCGCAGCTAGTTTTTAGGCTGGTTTTTATCATATTATAGATGTAGCTAAGCAGATGTTGCTGCGGCACTAGGCCGCCCGAGAGGCTCTTTGCGGCCGCTTTTCGCTCGGCTCGGTCTGGGCTGTGAAGCTTGGATAAAATTTCCTCTTCGCCCAACATTTTGCCTTTAAATTTAAACTTAAGCGCGCTTAGTGTCTCGTCAAAAAGCCGCGAGAAGCCCTCCGCGCCCGTGTTTGCCGTGCGGAGTAAAATTTGCTCCTCTTTTAGGCTTAGCTGGTGGGCTTTTTCTTTTGCGATATTGGCTAGATAGTAGCCAAGTCTTTGACTTTTGGCGATGATTTTGTTTTGTCTGGCTTCGTCAAATTCGTTAAATTTAAGCTCGAAAAAGAGCAGATGATTTTGCGCCTTTGAGCTTAGCTCGTCAAATTTGGCGTAAAACGCGCCCTTTGAGGTGTCTTTTGAAAAAACTAGGCTCACGTAAATTTGCACGCGAGCGATGTTTTCTAGTAAATTTTCGTATTCGTTAAGCGCGGCAAAAAACTCCTCGTCGCTTAAATTTAAAAATTTATCCGAGTATTTTGCTTCAAATTTTTCGCACTCGCCTTGTAGCGAAAGAGCTGATTTTTCAAGCTCTTTTTCGTTTTTAAAAAGCGGGGTTAAGTCCCAAACGTTCATTTTGCGGCCTTAAATTTACTCTATGGTCTCTGAGGCTACGGCGGTAAAAAGCACGTCTGAGGCACTATTTACGGCTGTTTCTACCGAGTCTTGGATCACGCCGATGATAAATCCTACGCCGACAACCTGCATCGCGATGTCGTTACCGATACCAAATAGCGCGCAAGCAAGCGGCACGAGTAGCAGCGAACCGCCAGCGACGCCAGAAGCTCCGCACGCGCCTAGAGCCGAGATAAAGCAAAGCAGTAACGCGTCGCCAAAATCAACCGTGATAGACGGGATCGAGTTTACCGCTGCAAGCGCCAAGATGCCGATAGTTACGGCTGCGCCGCCCATGTTTATAGTAGCTCCTAGCGGGATAGAGATCGAGTAGAGCTCCTCTTTTAGCCCTAGCTTTTTGCAAAGTGCCATATTTACGGGGATATTTGCCGCAGACGAACGAGTGAAAAACGCAGTAACCGCGCTCTCTCTAACGCAAGCCATCACTAGCGGATAAGGGTTTTTCTTGGTAACTACAAACACCATCGCAGGGTAAACGACGAAGGAAACGAAAGCCATCGCGCCTACTAGAACGAGGATTAGTTTTAGGTAGCCCGCAAGCGCTTCAAAGCCAGTCTCGTGGATGCTGATAGTAACTAGGCCAAAGATACCAAACGGCGCAAGGCGGATGATAAATCTAACGATTTTAGTAACGCCGTCGCTAACGTCTTGGAACACTTTTTTGGTTTCTTGCGTGCAAAATCTCATCGCGATACCGCCGCCCACGGCCCAAGTGATGATGCCGATGTAGTTGCCGCTAGAAAGCGCGCTGATAGGGTTTTGAACCATTTTAAAGATGAGGTCTTTTAAGACGTCTACGATGCCTTGCGGAGCGCTCATATTTGCGCTCTCGACGCCTTTTAGCACGAGCTCCATAGGGAAAAGAAAGCTTGCTACAACCGCAACTACGGCAGCTAGAAAAGTGCCGACTAGGTAAAGCGTAACTACCTTTTGCATGCCTTTTGCATGGCCGAATTCTTTTACGATGATAGATGTCGCAACTAGTACGAAAACTAGGATAGGCGCGATAGCTTTAAGCGCGCCGACAAAGAGGTTGCCCAAAACGGCGATAGAGTTAGCGACGGAATTTGCCACGTCGGTTAGGTCTTTTTTTGCTGAGGCTAGCTGCGCTGCGTCGCTCACGCCTTTTGCGATTAGTTCGTTATAAGGAGCCGCCTGATAGTGCGTCCAAAAGCCGATAACGGCGCCTAGAGCTATGCCGATCAAAATTTGAACGATCAAATTTCCGTCGGCGAACCTTTTTGCCAGTTTGCTAAACATTCTAGTGTCCTTGCCTTAAAATTTAATATTAGTTTAGGATTATAGCCGAATTTACGCGGAATTTACAAGCTTTGGGCGAGATTAATTTCAATTTTATTATGAAATGTTACAATTGCGAGATTAATTTTCATAAAGGAAAAGCATGTATTTATTTACTTCAGAGGTTGTGAGCCCGGGTCACCCGGATAAATGCGCCGACATTATCGCCGACAGCATCGTAGATACGATCTTGATGCAAGACCCAAACGGTCGCGTCGCTAGCGAAGTTTTCGTCGCTGGTAAAAACATTATAATAGGCGGCGAGATAAACTCTAAGGTCAAGTTAAGTTTCAAAGACTACGAAGGTATCGTAAAAAACGCATTGGCCAAAATCGGCTACGACGGCAAGTCTAAATTTACTAAAGAGCAGTGCCTGCACCCCGACGACGTCGAGATAAAAGTCTGCGTAAATCAGCAAAGCGCCGATATAAATCAAGGCGTCGATCAAGAAGGCGGCGAGATAGGCGCAGGGGATCAAGGCATAATGTTTGGCTTTGCTAGCTGCGAAGCGAACGAATATATGCCTGCAGCCATAACCTACGCCAGAATGCTTTGCGATAAGGTTTATAAATTTGCCAAAGCTAATCCCGATAAACTGGGCGTCGATATCAAAACCCAGGTCACCGTAGACTACGGCACGAAGGATAACTTTGAAAACTGTAAGCCTCAAAGCATCCATACTATCGTAGTTTCGGCCCCTTGCGTCGAGACGATGAAGATCGAGGAGCTACGCGCCCTAGTGCAAACTCTAATCGACGATGCGGGCTTGCCAAAGGGTCTTTACGATAAAAGTAAAACGCTCATCTACATCAACCCGACCGGCCGATATGTAAATCACAGCTCGCTTCACGACAGCGGACTAACGGGCCGCAAGCTCATCGTAGATAGCTTTGGCGGATATAGCCCGATAGGCGGCGGCGCGCAAAGCAGTAAAGACTACACGAAAGTCGATCGCAGCGGTCTTTACGCAGCGCGCTGGATAGCTAAAAACATCGTCGCGGCCGGCCTTGCTAAAAAATGCATCGTCCAGCTAAGCTACGCTATCGGTATGGCAAAGCCAACTTCTGTGAGCGTCGATACGATGGGCACGCAGATCGCTGGCGTAAACGACGATATGCTATCAAATTTTGTTAGCGAAAACTTCGCCCTCACTCCGCGCTGGATCACGAATAAATTCGGCCTGGATAAACCCGGCAAAGATACGTTTTTATACGCTAAAGTAGCAGCCAAAGGTCAAGTCGGAAACGCCAAATATCCGTGGGAAAAGCTTGACGCGGTTGATACCTTCAAGGCTTTGATTAAATAATTTCCTAAGCCCGCTAAATTTAACGCGGGCTTAAATTTACCCTTAAATTTAAGGCTTCGTATGAAATTTCGCCCCGCTTTACGTCTTAAATTTGCTTCAAAAACGCGCGACAAAATTTAAAGAGAATTAAAATGCAAACGGCAATAAACCAAAACGGCAAAAACAAGACGCTCGGACTCGTTTTACTCGGGCTTTGCGCTTTTTATTTTATTTGCGCGCTAGGCATTTTTGTATTGCCTTTTGACGTGCTGGCTCGCTCGTCTTTGGCTAGAGATTTCGTGGAAGCTATGCTTAAAATTTACCCGGCCGTTGAGAGAGCTTTTACCCATACCGATTTTACTCAAAAAGCAGCATTTTACATCGCTTATATGAGGATTATCAATGTCGTCACGCTTGTCGGTTTCGTCGCGGCTTGCTTATTTTGCGGTAGTAAAGAAAATAAAGCTCGCGTGATGAAACAAGCAAGAAAAGAAAATCCGGTCACAAGATTTATTGTTTCGATTTTTGCTACTTTGTTGGCTGCATTTTTTACAAATTTGGACTTTAACGGCACTTATATAGGCTACCGAAAACCAAAAAGTTCACCGGAGTATGAGTGGGTATTGACGACGCCAGGAGAGCTGTTTTGGCAGGAAACGCTTGATTTTATTATTTTGATCATCGTGGTAGCTTGCATATTTTACGTAGCATTGCAAATTCAGTTGCTATTTCGCAAACGCAAAAACGCCTAAATTTAGCAAATTTATCTGAAAAATTTATCGAGTAAGCCTTGCTTTGGCGTTATTATCTCAGACGGCGAGCCGTTTACGCTGTGATAGATTGCTTTGCTGTATTTTGTCGCGTAGTATCTGAGTAAATTTCGCTGTAAAAAGGGCTCGGTACTAGGCACGAACCAGCCGTTATTAGTAACCGCGATCATTACGTCAAATTCGCCCTCAAATAGCTCGTCCCGCGTCGCTTCGTAGCAGATCGCGTTTCTGATTTTTACGCCATCTATCTCGTAGTCGCTAGGAGCGCTCGCCGTCTCAAAATCCTTCGCGCCGCCAAAAAATATCTTATTTATCAAATCTCGCGCAAATGCCGGTAGCGGGATCTCCTCGCCAAAGGGCACGAGGATAAATTTATCCAGCCGCCGCACCTTACCGCGGTCAAAGAAAAACGCCGAGTTGTAGTTGGTGCCGTTTTCGCGAGCTAGCGCACCCGCGACGATAGCGATCTTTTGCGATTTTTCCAGTAGTTCGGAGATGAGATTTCGCTCGTGCGTCATATAGACGGGAAAGGCGCTCTCAGGCAAAATAACGGCCCTAAATCCCGCATTTATCGCCTTATCAATGATGGCTAAATTTTGATTTATAAACTCGTTTTTTAGCTGCTTTTGCCACTTTAGCTCTTGCGCGACTTCGGTGTTTGCGAGCTTTACTTCAAAAGGCAGAGTTTTAAAATTTGGCGTACCATACTGCACCGCGCAGGCTAAAAGCGCGGCAAAAGCGATAAATTTGAGGCGGTTTTTGACGTAAAACAGGCACAAAATCGCGGCAAAAATAAACGCAAGGGCGAGCAAATTCGGCGCAAATATGCCCGGCACGAAAACGGCTTCTAAATTTAGCCAGTTAAAGCCGAATGGATGGATATTTGAAACCAAGATAAGCAGCAAAGCTTTTAGCCAAATTTGAGCCGGGATGCCCGCTATCAAAAAAAGCGCGCCGTAAATCATCCCGATAGCTAAAATTTCAAGCGGGATGAGGTAGCTAAGCTCGTAATAAACGAGACTAAAGCTGATCCAGTAAAACCAAATGATCCCGATAAAAAATCCCGTCCAAAAAAAGCCGCGGCGGTCAAATTTGAGCAGAAAATAAAAGCCCGCGATCGCAAAAAACGGCGAGATAAAATTTAAAATTTTGCCGCCTAAAACATCGGCTAGTATAAAATTTGAGATTAAAATCGCGCCGACAAAGGCTTTTATTATAATTTTAGTGCTAAAATAAGGGCTTAAAATTTTTTTTATTAAGGAACCCCATGCAAGAAGGAAATTTCGTAGCTTCATTACTGCCTCTAGTCGTGCTTTTCGCGATATTTTATTTTTTGGTTATCAGACCGCAGCAAAAACAGCAAAAAGCTCATGCCGCGATGCTAGCCGCACTCGAAAAGGGCGACAAGATCATAACTAGCGGCGGACTAATCTGCGAGGTGATAAAACCGGAAGAGGATTTTATCAGAGTTAAGCTTAACGACGACGTAATCGTGCGCGTTTCACGCGAATTCGTCGCGAGAAAAATAGAAAAAACAGAGACGAAAGCAAATGCGTAACGGCAAAATAACGTATAGGCTGATCATCTTTGCTTTGGCTTTGATTTTCGGCATTATCTTTTCCGCGCCGTCTTTTACGGACAAGCTAGGCGGGTCTAAAATCAGTCTAGGACTTGATTTGCAGGGCGGACTTCATATGCTCCTTGGCGTTGAGACCGAGGAGGCCGTGCACTCAAAGATCAAGTCGATCGCCGCTAGCGTGAACTATTTTGCGAAAAAAGAGGACGTTTTGATCGATAGCTTTAAGATCCGCGAAGACAAGGTAGACTTTGAGCTACTTGATGCGGACGAAGCTGCTAAAATCGACGGTATGCTAAAGGATATCAAAGGTCTTAACGTACAAAAAGACGGCCTAAAATACTCAGTCGGTTTAACCGACGCCGAGAAGGCCGAAACGATCGAATACGCGATAAATCAAGCGGTCGAAACTATCAGAAACCGTCTCGATCAGTTCGGTCTGGCCGAGCCTACGGTAGCAAGGCAAGGCAAGGATAATATCCTAGTCGAGCTTCCGGGTATCAAAACGGCGGCCGACGAGCAGCGCGCTCGCGATCTCATCGCAAAAGCCGCGCACCTGCAGCTAATGGCCGTCGATGAAAAGCGCCAGTCGCAGGCAAACTCTATGAGCGAGGCTGAGGCTGAGAGCTACGGCGACATCATCTATCCTGACGTCAAAAATGCGCAGATAAAATACGTCGTAAAAAACATCCCCGTCCTTGACGGTGCGATGCTAACGGACGCTAGAGTGGCCTTTGATCAGCGCACGAACGCGCCTATTATCAGTTTTACTCTAAATGCGGAGGGAGCTAGGATTTTTGGTGATTTTACCGGTGCAAACGTAGGCAAGCGCCTAGCTATCGTGCTTGACGGTAGGGTTTACTCGGCTCCGTCGATAAACGAGCGAATCGGCGGCGGAAGCGGTCAGATAAGCGGCGGATTTAGCGTAGAGGAGGCTCACGACGTAGCTATCGCTCTTAGAAGCGGCGCTCTTTTAGCTCCCGTAAAAATGCTAGAAAAACGAAGCGTAGGACCAAGTCTGGGCGCCGATAGTATAAGACAATCTATGATCGCGCTAGCCTCGGCTTCGGTTTTGGTCGTGCTATTTATGATAGCTTATTACGGATTTAGCGGCATTTTGGCAAATATCGCGCTTGTCGCAAATATCTTAATACTAGTCGCCGTGATGGCGATGTTCGGCGCTGCTCTAACGCTACCGGGAATGGCAGGTATAGTGCTAACCATCGGTATGGCGGTCGATGCTAACGTCATAATAAACGAGCGTATCAGAGAGCTGCTGCGCGACGGGGCCAGTATCGCAACGAGCGTGAAAAAGGGCTACGAGAACGCGATGAGCGCGATCATAGACGCAAATTTGACCACGCTTATCACCTCGGTCGTACTTTACGCCTACGGTACGGGTCCGGTCAAGGGCTTTGCCGTTACTATGGGCATAGGTATCATCGCCTCGATGATAACGGCGATCTTGGGTACTCACGGTATGTTTGATACGATTATAAATAAAATAGAAAAAAGCGGTAACACGCGGTTTTGGTTCGGTTATAAAAGGGTATAAATGCAATTTTTCTCAAAGGCACATGTTTATGATTTTATGAGCAAGCGCTACATCGCGCTAGCCGTCTCAGCCGTGCTATTTTTCGGTTCGCTTTTTTTGATGGCGACGAAAGGCTTTAACTACGGCATCGACTTTTCCGGCGGTACGCTCATCCAGGTGAAATACGATAGCGCGGTCTCGCTGGATAAAATTCGCGCGGCTTTGACAAAAGACGAAGCTTATAAAAACGCGAGCGTTACGGAGTTTGGCTCGGCGGAAGAAGTTACGATTAGATTTTCGGGGGCAAACTCAAATTTAGGTAGCGACGTCGGAGCTAGCGTTGCCGAGCTTTTAAAAGATACGGGTAAATTTGAGATCCGCCGTACGGACGTGGTCGGACCAAAAGTCGGCGACGAGCTACGCGAAAAAGGCGTTATGGCGCTTGCGATCTCGCTTGTTGGCATTTTGATCTACATCGCGTTTAGATTCGAGTGGAGATTTGCGATGGCGGCGGTGGCCTCGGAGATACACGACGTCGTGATCACGATGGGCGCGATCAGCTTTTTTGACATCGACGTAAATTTGGACACTCTTGCGGCGATCCTTACAGTCGTGGGGTACTCGCTAAACGATACGATCATCGTCTTTGACCGTATTCGAGAAAATATCAAAACCAGCAAGAGCACGCATCTTGATACGATAATAAACGAATCAGTCTCCGCGACGCTAACTAGAACGATACTCACCTCGGGCACCACGCTCATCACGGTCGTCGTGCTATTTTTGTTTGGCGGAGATATGATACACGGATTTTCTTTGGCGTTGATAGTTGGCATAGTCATCGGTACGCTTAGCTCGATATTCGTCGCTGCGCCTATGCTTTTGTGGTTTAAATTTAGCGTGGAGAAATACCGCGCTATGGAAGCGGAAAAGGCGCGCGTACAAAGAGAGAAAGACAAGCAACGCGCGATGTTTGAAAAAGGCACTATATAAGGAGAAGCGATGAACTGGGGCAAGGTTGTTTATATATTTTTCGCGCTTATGAGCCTGACGACGACGGCGGGGTTTTTATACGATAAAAACGAGATTGCGCTATTTGTAGCGGCGAGCGTAAATGTGATCTCGACGCTGCTAAAAATCGGCGTCAAAAACGTCTTTGCCGCCGAGCTTTTTGCTAGCTCGCTGGTGGCTGATTTGCATCTTATTCCGGCTTTTGTGCTGCTTCAGGTAAACGGCAACGCGCATATGGCGTATTCGCT
>CAURWB010000028.1:0-26113 GCA_963528245.1 uncultured Campylobacter sp.
GCCTAGAGGTGTGTAAAGAGATCCGTAGCAAATACAACATCCCTATCATCATCTCTTCTGCTCGCAGCGATATCAGCGACAAGGTCGTAGGGTTGCAGCTAGGAGCGGACGACTATCTACCAAAACCGTACGATCCAAAGGAAATGTACGCGCGCATAATGAGCCTAATCCGCCGCTACAAAAAGACCAACGAAGTGCAAGAAGAGGTCGTAGATACGCTATTTAGGATAGACGAGCGCAGACACGAAATCTACTACAACAACGAAAGCCTAACGCTAACGCCGGCCGAGTATGAAATTTTGAGCTACCTTATCAAGCAGCACAGCTTTTCGGTTTCTCGCGAGCAGCTGGTTTATAACTGCAAAAGCCTAAAAGACAAAGACTCAAAGAGCCTAGACGTCATCATCGGCAGACTAAGAACCAAAATCGGAGACAGCTCAAAAGCGCCTAAACATATATTTTCGGTACGCGGAATAGGCTATAAACTCATAGGATGAGATACTCCTTAACCACGAAGATTTCGGTAGTTTTCGCGCTGGCGTTTTCGCTTGTTTGCATTTTGTTCTATACGTTTGCGAGCATCCAGCTAGATAACGCGCTAGAAAAGATAAAAAACAAGCAGCTAAATGCGATAAACTACCTCATCGCCTCATACGAAAAGTCAAATCCGCCTAGCGATTTGACTAACTATTTTAGAAATTTCGGACTAACCTACGTTAAAAGCGACAAAACCGTCGCAAACGTCATCAGCACGGGCAAGACGGTCTTTGCCAAACAAACGCAGTTGGGACTCTTTCAGTCGCTGCTTTTTCAGGATAGTTTGTACCTGCAGATCAAAAATCCTTCGTTTCAAATTTTACTCGAAAGCGACGATACAAAAAATATAAACGATCCGATCTGGGTGGGTTTTATACTCACGACGGCGCTTCTTGTATCTCTCTACGTTTCGGTTATGAAGTCTCTGATGCCGCTTAAAAAACTAAGCTCTGATATCAGGAAATTTGGCGCGGGAAACATGGACGTAAATATCGCCAAACCAGACTCCGACGACGAGATAGCCAAGGTCGCGATAGAATTTGACGCCGCAGCTAGCAAGATCAGGGAGCTTTTGCGCTCTAGACAGCTGTTTTTACGCACGATCATGCACGAGCTAAAAACGCCGA
Organism: uncultured Campylobacter sp.; assembly: GCA_963528245.1. Taxonomy (GTDB): domain Bacteria; phylum Campylobacterota; class Campylobacteria; order Campylobacterales; family Campylobacteraceae; genus Campylobacter_A. The sequence goes on from CAURWB010000028.1 coordinate 1,164, forward strand.
TCGGCAAAGGGCGCATAGTCTCTGAAATGGTGCAAAATCCTACGCACAAAACGCGCTTGATAGCGATATTTGAGCGCCTTGATATGCTCATAAACGAGTTTGGCAAGATCGAGCAGCTGCTATCCAAAAACTACGCGCTAAACTATCAGGAGTCATACTTTTCAAACATCCTTGATCAGGCGCGCGACATGCTGATGCTAGATAAATTTGAAGAAAAAGTAGGCGTAGATATCCGCCGAGATATATTGCTACGCGTGGATTTCGGTCTCTTTTCGCTCGCGATCAAAAACCTCATAGATAACGCTCTAAAATACGCCGACGACAAAAAAGCGCAGGTTATCTGCGACGCGGACGGTATCGTCGTGAGAAATCTAGGACAACCGCTACAAAATCCTATCGAGTACTACATGCAAGCCTTTATCCGCGAAAAGGGCAGTAAAAGTAGCGGCATGGGGCTAGGACTTTACATCATCGACCACATCTGCCGCATGCACAAATTTAGCCTAAAATACTCCTACGAGGACGGCTTCCACTCATTTAAAATTTGCACCAATCTAAAGGAAAGCGTTGAAAAAAGGGCTTGAGAAATTTAACGAGCTCGTGGCGGCCTTTGAGCGACTGCCTGGCGTGGGCAAAAAGTCCGCCCAGCGCTACGCCTATCACGTCTGCCTAAAGGATAGCTTCGGCGGACTAAAGCTCGCTCAAAGCATCGAGGACGCCGTGAGATTTACGGGCAAATGTCAAATTTGCGGCGGGCTTAGCGAGGATGAGATTTGCGACATTTGCAGCGACGAGACTCGCGAGAAGGAGCTGTTAGCCGTCGTAGAAAGCCCAAAAGACATCCTAGTTTTTGAGCAAAGCGCGATCTACCGCGGGCGCTACTTCGTACTCGAGGAGATAACGCCGGAGCAAACCGAAAAACTGCGTGCGATCATAGAGCAAAACGGCGTAACAGAGATCATTTTTGCGCTAACGCCGGGGCTTAGCAGCGACGCAGTGATGGTGTTTATCGAGGATAAGCTGAGCGATTTGGGCGTTAAATTTAGCAAGATAGCCCAAGGCGTACCTACGGGCGTAAATCTCGAAAACATCGATCTTTTGTCGCTTATGAAAGCGCTTGATAGCAGGACGGAACTGTAAATTTAACTCTGGCGCGTGAAGCTTTTTATCAATTTAACGCTACATTTTTAAATTTGCCCGACTCCAAATTTAAGCCTATGCAAGCAAATTTGACGCCGCATTTCACATAGGCACCCTCCTCCTCAAATTTAGCCCGCCACCAAAGCTAGTCAAATTTGCAACGACTCAAATTTAACACATAGCACTAAAATCAAATTTTGCAAGCGCAACAAAGAATAAAAAGAAAATTTAAAAAGAGAAATTTACGACCCGAAGGCCGTAAATTTAAGCCGCCCGAAACGAGCGACGAGAGGTTATTTCGTAGTTTTTTGGATATACGAGAACTCGGAAATTTTCGTCCACTCGCGAGCCTTAGCCAAAAACGCTCTTTGAGAGTCCAAAATCTCCTTAAACAGCGGATCTTTCGCCGCCTCTTCGTCTAGGATCTCGTCGCTTGCTTTTCTAAGCGCGTCCATAACGTCCTGCGGGAACGAGCGAACCTCGATATCAGGATACTCCGCTTTCATCTTCGCCCAGTATTCTGCGTTATCAAAGAACGAGCGCGTATTTAGCATGCTAGCTACTTGATTAGCCGCGGCCTCGATCACAGCCTGAAGGTCGGCAGGTAGCTTCTCGTAGGTCTTTTTATTTACGAAAAACTGAGTCTGACCGCTCGGCTCTTGCCAGCCTGTGTAGTAGTATTTGGCGATCTTGTGAAAGCCAAGACCCATATCAAACGCAGGGCTCACCCACTCGACCGAGTCGATAGTGCCCATCTCTAGCGCCATATATAGCTCGCCGGTCGGGATCGTGTTTATCGTAGCTCCCACGCGCGCCATAACCTCGCCGCCAAAGCCAGGAATTCTAATTTTTAGGCCCTTTAGATCCTCTACGTTTTTGATCTCTTTTTTAAACCAGCCGCCCATTTGCGTGCCTGTGTCGCCAGCGTTAAACACTTTGATGTTGTATTTATCGTAAACTTTTTCCTCTAGCTGCTTGCCGCCGCCAAACTCATACCATGCGCGTAGCTCGCCTGCAGTCATACCGAAAGGCACGGCGGTAAAAAACATAGTGTTTGCATCCTTACCCTTGTAGTAGTATGATGCAGTGTAGCCGATATCGTACTGACCGCCCTTAACGAAATCTAGGATACCAAACGGTGCCTTGTGCTTAGACGGATAGTCTATCCTCACCTCTAGCCTGCCATCGCTTAGCGTCTCGACCACGCGTTTAAATTCTTTCGCCGCATCGCCCAAAACTGGAGTCGTGCTCTCCCAGGTGCTGGCTAGCTTTAGCTTATAGGTTTTGTCCGCCGCGTTCGCGCTTAGCGCTAAGCCAAAAGCAGCCAAAACCGCTAAAAACTTTTTCATTTTTGCTCCTTAAAATAAATTGGCCGATTATACTTATTTTTTTTAAAAATTTGGTAAAATTGCGCGAAAAAGGGGCACCCATGAATAAAAAAACCAAAATCCTAGCCACGGTCGGACCGGCCAGCGAATCCATAGAGGTTATGGAGCAATTAGTTTTAGCCGGAGTCAATGCCTTTAGGCTAAATTTCAGCCACGGCACGCACGAATATCACAAATCAAATATCAATAAAATCAGGCAAGTAGAGGCGAAACTCGGGCGAAAGATAGGTATATTTCAGGATATCTGCGGCCCTAAAATAAGAGTCGGCAAGCTAAATGAGAGCGAATTTAAACTAAAAATCGGCGATACGCTAATCTTCGTAAAAGACGAAATAGTCGGCGAGCAAATAGACGAAAATCGCTATAAGCTCTGCATAAATCAGCCTCAAATTTTAGCCGCGCTAAAAACAGGCGAGTACATCTACCTATGCGACGGACAAATTCGCGCCAAAATCACGCAAGCAAGCGCCCAAAAAGTAGAAGCCGTAGTGGAAAACGACGGAGTACTTCGCTCTAACAAGGGCGTAAATTTCCCAAACACCAAACTAAATATCGAGGTTATCACGCCTAAAGATTTAAAAGATTTGGAATTTGGCGCCAAAAACGGCGTGCATTTCGTCGCAATCTCTTTCGTGCAAAACGCAAACGACATAAGAAAAGCCAGAGAAATCCTAAAGGGCTTTGGCTCCAGAGCTCAAATTTACGCCAAAATAGAAAAATTTGACGCAGTGGAAAATATCGACGAGATCATCGAGGTTAGCGACGGCGTGATGGTTGCGCGCGGCGATCTGGGTATCGAGGTGCCCTACTACAAGGTGCCGACGATCCAAAAACTCATCATCAAAAAAGCAAACGAAGCAGTTAAGCCAGTCATCACGGCTACACAGATGATGCTAAGCATGGCCGAGCACGAAACAGCTACTAGAGCCGAGATCAGCGATGTGGCAAACGCCGTACTAGACGGCACCGACGTAGTCATGCTAAGCGAAGAAAGCGCGGTCGGCATAAACCCTGTCGCCGTCGTGGAAGCGATGAGCAACACCATAATCCAAACGCAGCAAATTTATCCTTTTAATAAATTTGATTTTGACCGCTATGATGATACCGATATGATGGCATCTAGTACCGCAAGGCTCGCCTCGGCGCTAAAAGTAGACGGCATAATCGCGCTAACCTCATCGGGCGGTTCGGCAGCAAAGCTAGCCAGATACCGCACAGATATAGATATCATCGCCATAACGCACAACGAGCAAGCTGCATATAGGCTAACTCTTTGCTGGGGCATAACGGCAGCATTCGTGATAGAAAAAGAAGAAAGGCTGCACACGCTCATGGCTAAATCGATCAAAGCCGCAGTCGAAAAAGGCTACATAAAAGACGACAAAAGCTATATCATGACGGCTGGCTATCCGACGGGAGTAGCGGGCAGCTCGGACTTGATTAGGATTTTAAGAAAAGCTCAGATAGATTATTATCTAGAAGAAGCCGATAAATAAAGGGCTTTTCGCATCGAGGCTTCGATTTTGGCCTCGTCAAGCGAGCCCTCGAAAAATAAATTTAACGCCTTTACCGCTTGAAAAAGCAACATCTCCGAGCCGTCTTTATGCGCGAGCCTGCTAGCGGCGGCTAAATTTAAAAAAGGCGTTTTTTTGCCGTAAATCACGTCAAAGGCAAATTTGGCTTGATTGAAAAGCGGAAGCAAAATCTCGATCGGCGCAGGCAAATTTTCGTCTTTTAGTCCTGCCGAGGTCGTATTTACGACGAGATCAAATTTGCTGCCATTAAATTTGCCAAAATTCGCCCAGCTAAATTTTTCAAATTCAGCAAAATTTACTAGTCTCTCCTCGCTTCTATTTAGCACACAAACTCGCACGCCGCGGCTCTTTAATGCGTAGGCTACCGCTCTAGCCGTTCCGCCAGCACCCAAAATGAGAGCCGAATTTATATGTCCAAAACTCTCTATCGCTCGCAAAAATCCCGGTGCGTCAGTGTTGTAGCCGTAAATTTTATCGCCGCGAGACACCAGAGTATTTACGGAGCCGATTTTGGCAGCCGTTTCGTCTGCGATATCACACTGCGCGAGCGCGGCTTCTTTGTGAGGTACGGTTACGTTCGCGCCGCTTAGTTTTAGTTCTTTAAATTTAGAGATGAGTTGCGAGCCGTCTGCTAGCTCGTAGCGAGTATAGAGAGCTTCGCGAGATAGACCCAGCTCGCCGAGGGCTAGATTGTGTAGCCTCGGCGAAACGGAGTGGGATATAGGGTTGCCAAAAACGGCAAAAACCATCATTTTATATTTACGATAAAGGCGTTTGGAGCGGCACTTTGCTTGATTTTAGCAAGCTCGCTTTTTAGCTGCTCGCCGCTGTAAGGACCGACTAGCACCTTGATGATTTCGTTGCCGTTTACGTTCGTCCTGTATAGCTTATATGCGTATCCTGCGGCCTTTAGCTTGCCAAGCTCCGGCGCTTTTTCATTAAAGTGCTTAACGGCGAAAACTTGCACGTAACTACCGCTGTGAGCATCGCCGCCGCTAGCCGCAGGAGCTTGTTTTGCCGGCTTTTGTTTTGCTTGTTTTTCTTTAGCTGCATCATTTTTAGGCTGTTTTGCAGCTTTTTCTTGCTTAGGCTCTTTTTGTTTTACTACGTTTACGTGTTGCTTAGGCTCGGCTTTTGGTTCGCCTGGCTGAGCACTTGGAGCATCATTGTGCTTTAAAGCTCCTTGTATAGTAGAAGACTCGGTCGGTGTAGGAGCTGTCGCGCCTGCATCTTGCTGCCTTTTATCCTCTTTTTCCTTAAGCGCTTTTACCATATCCTCAAAGCTATCTTGGCCTTTGTTTTCAGGTACGATAGGCACCTGCTCAAAGGCAGGATTAGGCTGCTGCGCCTGAGGCTCGGATGGAGGAGGCGGAGCGACTGGTGGGACGTTAGCTTGCGCTACTTGCGGCGCAGGCTCGTTAGGTGGCGTAGCAGGCACGCTCACTTGCTGAGGGATACTTCGCGTATTGTCTGGCTCAGGCGGCAAAACCAGCCTAGAGTCCGTTTGCGCAATCTGATCGTTAGTTTCGGAGGAATTTAAAAATTTCATCACGATGAGAACAGCTAAAAAGATAATGACAAAAACAGCGACGAGGATGAGGATCCTCTTGACGTTTTTGCTCTTTTTATCTTCGTTGTTATCAAGCATGATGTCTCTTAGCTCGTTATACTCCATTTTTACTCCTTACATATGTTTTGACCAGCTTGCGCCGCGCTCTTTTTGATAGACCTTATACGGCAACGTCAAGATGTTAAATTCTTTCGGCATTTCCATCGTAGGAAACACTCTCCACTCTTTAACCAAACGCGAGCTAAGCAACATAGATAGTTTATTCGCTATCTGATAGCCCTCATTTAGCGTCGTGTGCCCTTTGTGTATATAAAGGTGCAAGTGTCCCGGCGTCTTGCTCTCGTAGGCTGTAAAATTTATAAATCCCTCCTCGCGGAGCAAAAGCTGAGCACGGTGCCAAAAGCGCTCGGGCATCCTGCCGTTGTAGTCAAAGACGATATTTTCTACCTTGTCGCCCGGCAGTATCAGCGAGTGCGCGACCGTGATTTTGCCCTCGTCGTGATCTTTTATCACCTGATAGCTTAGAGGCTCGTTTATGAGCTCAAATTTATTAAAAAACGTCCGCCCTTTATACTCGATCTTACTTACGATATTATCGCGTTTGATCCAGTAGTGGCTCGTGTTCATTTTGATTAGCGCGGTGTCTATGCTCTGCATCAATAAGTCGCCCTATCGTAGATGATAAATTTGCTCGCAAGCTCTTTTAGTTCGGCTTTTACTTTTTCTTGAAGCGCTGCGTTATTGATATCGCTTAGTACGTCGGCGATTTTGTTTGCGATGATCTCAAATTCCGCTTCTTTCATGCCGCGAGCCGTAAGCGCCGGACTTCCGATGCGGATACCGCTCGTAACGAACGGGCTTCTAGTTTCGCCAGGAACCGTATTCTTATTTACCGTTATGCCTGCGTTTCCAAGGGCGATGTCAGCATCTTTACCGCTAAATTCACGGTTTAAAAAGTTCATTAAAACCAGGTGGTTATCGGTGCCGCCGCTAACTAGATCAAAGCCGCGTTTTACTAAAATTTCAGCTAGCTTTTTTATGTTTGCCTTGACTTGCTTGGCATAAATTTTCCATTCAGGCGAAAGGTTATGTTTAAAGCCAACCGCCTTTGCAGCGATAACGTGAACGAGCGGTCCGCCCTGGATGCCAGGGAAAATAGACGAATTTATCTTTTTAGCGTACTCTTCGTTGTTTGTCATAATGATACCGCCACGAGGTCCGCGAAGGGTCTTGTGCGTAGTCGAGCTCACCACATCGCAGTGCGGGAACGGACTCTGATGCTCGCCGGCTACGACTAGACCGGCGATGTGCGCTACGTCTGCAAAGAGTATAGCGCCTACTGCGTCGGCGATCTCGCGGAATTTCTTAAATTCGATCTCGCGCGTATATGCGCTAGCGCCGCACACGATCATCTTTGGCTTTACGATTTGCGCGATTTCCATTACCTTATCGTAGTTTATGCGTCCGTCAAGCTCTACGCCGTAAAAAAAGCTCTGATAAATTTTACCCGAGCTGCTTACTTTTGCGCCGTGAGTTAGGTGTCCGCCGTGGCTTAGATCCATGCCTAAAATTTTATCGCCGGGATTTAAAAGCGCGCCGTAAACGCCTTGGTTTGCCTGCGAGCCTGAGTTTGGCTGTACGTTTGCGAATTCGCAACCAAAAAGCTCTTTGCAGCGATCGATTGCTAGCTGCTCGATCTGATCGACGTATTCGCAACCGCCGTAGTAGCGTTTGCCTGGATAGCCTTCTGCGTATTTATTAGTTAGAATGGAGCCCATTACTTCCATTACTTCGGGATAGGTAAAATTTTCGCTCGCGATCATCTCGAGGTGGTCGCACTGGCGTTTTAGTTCTAAATTTACTAAATCAAAAATTTCTTTATCGTAACCTTGCAAACTCATTAATTCTCCTTGGTTTCATTTTTTTGCGGTCTCATCGCAGGGAAAAGCACCACGTCGCGGATGGATTTTTTATTAGTCAGTAGCATCACGAGCCTATCTATGCCGATACCCTGCCCGGCCGTCGGCGGCATCGCGTAGCCAAGAGCCCTCACATAGTCCTCGTCCATCTCGTGAGCTTCGTCGTCGCCGGCGTTTTTGGCTTCGATTTGCGAAGCGAAGCGGCCGTATTGATCAATTGGATCGTTTAACTCGTTAAAGCCGTTAGCCAGCTCGCGTCCTGCGATAAATAGCTCAAATCTCTCGGCTATATCGGGATTTGCGTCGCTTCTGCGAGAAAGCGGACTGATAGAAATCGGATAGTCGATGATAAAGGTCGGATCGATTAGTTTGCTCTCTACGTAGTTGTCGAAAAGTTCGGCCTGCAAGTGGCCTAAATCAAGCTTAGCGTTTGCCTCAAAGCCGTCCGCTTTGAGCTTGGCTAAAATTTTATCCTTATCGCCGATGATCGACTCGTCTAGTCCGCCGATTTCTACGAGCGCTTTTTTGTAGCTTATGCGTTTAAACGGCTTGCTAAAATCGATCTGCACGGCGTCAAATTCGATAATTTTAGGCATATCGAGTTTATCAAGAAGTACGTTAAATAGCTCCTCAGTTAGCCCCATCAGATCGTGATAAGTATGCCACGCCCAGTAAAACTCGATGCTTGTAAATTCAGGATTATGCGTTAAGTCCATGCCCTCGTTGCGGAAATTTCTATTCATCTCGTAAACCGCATCGAAACCGCCAACTATGAGACGCTTTAGATAAAGCTCAGGCGCGATGCGTAAAAATCTCTCCACGCCAAGCGCGTTGTGAAACGTAACGAAAGGCTTAGCGTTCGCTCCGCCGGGGATCGGGTGCATCATCGGAGTCTCAACCTCTAAAAATCCCTTGTCCTCGAAAAATCTGCGAATCGTACTAACGATAACCGAGCGGCGCTTAAAAACAGCCCTAACCTCGGGGTTCATTATCATATCGAGGTATCTCTGGCGATATCTAGTCTCGATGTCCGTTAGCCCGTGGAATTTCTCCGGAAGCGGCGAAATAGCCTTTGATGCTAAAGTTAGTTCGCTAACGTGAATAGAAAATTCGCCTGTTCGCGTGACGAAGGCATATCCGCGCACATATATGATGTCGCCTACTTCGATATTTTTCTTTACGACCTTAAACCAGTCCGGATCAAGTGTCTTGTTGCTAAAGTAAATTTGAATATTGCCGTCCTCGTCTTCGATATTGGCAAATATCGCCTTGCCCGCATCCCTGATGAGCTTTACGCGCCCGGCAAGGCTTACTAGCTGACCTTCGGCGCTCTTTTCTTCAGTGTCTATTATATGTTTAAATTTGAGCCTAAATTTAGTTATATCCATATCGCGGCGTAAAAAATGTGGATAGGGATTTACACCCGCGCTTCTTAGTTCGTTTGCCGTCTCTAATCTTTGTATTTCTAATTGATTTTCAAATATCACTTGCCACCCTTTGCCTCTTTAGCAACACACTCTTTACATACTCCGTAAAGCTGCATCATGTGCCCCGTTAGCTTAAAGCCGTGCTCTTTTGCGATGTTTGCTTGTCTTTTTTCTATGGTTGCGTCTTCAAATTCTATGATGGTTCCGCATCTGCGGCATATCATGTGATCATGGTGAGGCTTGGTTGCAAGCTCGAATTTTTTACCTTGTGAGCCAAAGCTGATAGAGGTTACCATCTCGGCCTCTTCGAGCAAATTTAACGTCCTATAAACGGTTGCTATACCGACGTTTAGGTCAGGATAGGTCTCTTTAATGAAAAAATAAAGTCTCTCCGGAGTGAAGTGCTCGTCGTTGTTGTAGAGCGTTTTTAGTAGAACTTCTCGCTGTTGCGTGTATTTTAGTCCATTGTCTCTCAAAATTTTTTTAAATTTATCAAGAAGCGCGTCGTATTCTAAATTCTCAATCATTATTTGTACTCCTTAATCGTCGAATTTATCTCCAAATTTGGTCTTTGCTCCTGCATAGATGCGTCAAACGGCGTTTCGATATTTCCCACGCCGCCTGATATGCCTTTTACGTTAACATTCATTATCCATTTGCCAGTATCCAGCAAAATCGGATACAGTTTACTTCCCCTAAAATACGGCTCTATTTTGTTGTTTAAAACTTGAATATTTGAAATAGTCACTATCAAAACCGCAAAAACTAAGAAAATTTTAGCGCTCCCGATGACAAATCCGCCCATTTTATCCAAAAATCCAAGTCCGCTTAACCCTACTAATCTCGATAAAAATGCGCCGATACCTAGGCAAAGTATCCAGAATACGATAAGCGTCGTTAAAAATCCAGCAAAAAACAGAATAGAATCGCCCTCTATTTTATAAACATTATCGCTTATTAGATGACCGACTCTAATACCGAATCTACTAGCCAACACGATACCGCCGATTAGACCGATGAGGCCAAATATTTCCTTTATCAGTCCGCTTATTACGCCTTTTATGCCCAGTATCAAAACCAATGAAACGACGACTACGTCAAATAGTGTAACAAAATCCATTACATACCTAACAATGGCGCGAGTTCTTGCTGATTGGTTGAATATCTCATCGCCATTTCTTTCGTGATTTGATTTGCTCTAATAGCTTTCATTAAGGACTGCGTTTGCGTCATCATGCCGGTTACTTGTTGGTTTAGCTGCATTTGGGAGTAAATTTGATGCACCTTGTTTTCTCGAATAAGGTTTGCGATAGCATTATTGTTAATTAGTATTTCGTGTATAGCAAGTCGTCCGCTGCCTATTTTTGGAAGTAAGCTTTGCGATATAACCGCAGTTAACGAAACCGAGAGCATATTTCGCACCTGAAGCTGCTCGCCGCCCTCAAAGCTATCTATGATACGGTTGATAGTCTGAATAGCCGAGTTTGTGTGCAGCGTGCCAAATACTAAGTGGCCAGTCTCTGCTGCCGTAATAGCCGTAGATATCGTTTCTCTGTCTCGAAGCTCGCCCACCAAAATAATATCAGGGTCTTCGCGAAGCGCGCTTTTGAGCGCCTTGGCATAAGACTTGGTATCCACGCCGACGTTTCTATGAGAAAAAAGACCTTTTTTATTCGTATGTACGAACTCGACAGGATCTTCTACGGTAATAATATGCTTTCTTTCGTTTAAATTTATCTCGTTTAGCATCGCGGCAAGCGTCGTCGATTTACCGCTACCCGTGGGTCCGGTGACCAAAATTAGTCCCTTTTCGCGCTTTACCACTTCCTTAAAAATAGCAGGCGCTCTAAGGTCGTCAAGAGACGGAATATCTGTCGGAATAATACGAAATGCGGCAGCCAAATCGCCGTTCATAGTATAGTAATAGTTGCCCCTAAAACGTCCGACGCCAGGAAGCTCTATTGCGAAGTCAAGCTCCCTATTTTCCTCAAGATCGCTTTTTTGCACGTCGGTTATGAGCGCATAGCAGATATCTTGTATATCGTGCCCCTTTAGCACGCCGAGCTCAAGCGGCCTCAAGGTTCCGTCTATTCTGATCTGCGGCTCGCTTCTTGCGACAAGGTGCAAGTCGCTGGCCTTATTGTGGACGACCGTTTTTAGTAACGTCTCCAAGCTTACGTCTATTTTCTTGGGCTCTAAACTATCATTTTGAGTTTCTTGCCTTATTTGCTCCATATAAAATTTCCTTATTCTATAATTTTCGGCACGACAAAGAAGTGTTCGCTACTCATCGGAGCGTTTTTAAGTATAGTTTCTATCACGTCAGAGCTCACGCTTACGTCTTCTCTTAACGGAGTTCCGCCTTCTCTAGAGCTTACTACCGCTTGAGAAGCGCTTAGATCAAGCTCGTCTAGTATACCCGCAAAGCTCAAAATTTCACTGAGTTGACCTTCGATCTCCCTTCGCTTGTCGCTTTCGACTTTGAGCGAACTAAGCTTTTCAAGTTTGGTTAATAAAGTATCGTCTATCTGCATAAAACCTCGTCAAATTTTTAAAATTTTCCGCATTATAACACAATTTGCCTTGATTTTTATGCTGTTTTATATTTATTATGCTACAATTACGAACTTTCAATAACTAAAATTTAAGGAACAAACTTGGCCATCAAAGATGATATTGATTCTATAAAGGAAGAGTTAAATACTCAAGAACAATTTTTAGAAAACATAATCAAAAGCGAAAGATTTTTTAAAAAATATAAAAAAATTATCATCGGTGCGCTCGCCTTAGGCATGATCGGCGCGGCGGGATACTATATAAACGGCGCTTTAAAAGAAAAAGAGTTTAAAGCCGCAAACGCCGCATATGCAAAACTGATACTTAATCCAAAAGACGAGCAAGCAAAAGCCGAACTAAAACAAAAAGACGCCTCGCTTTACGCGCTTTACGAGTTTAAAAGAGCGGTTGACAACAACGACACAAACGCGCTAAAATCGCTAGCAAACGAGCAAATAGATCCGCTTTTAAAAGATATCGTAAAATCCCAGATAAACGAGCCTAGCGGTCAAATTTTGACTTCATATAAGGCCGTTGTTAGAGGGTATGAGCTAATGAAAGAAAATAAAATCGACGAAGCAAAAAACGAATTTAAAAAGGTTCCTTTAAATTCTCAGCTTCAATCCATCGTCAAAAATTTAGAACATTATCAAGGAAATGCAAAATGAGAAAATTTCAAGCTATTTTAGCGGCTGCGCTCTGCGTCGCGGTACTCGGCGGATGTAGTACAAAAAGGCAGTATTTCGAACCGACCGACGTGCAAAATGAAAAAATTTCAGAAAACAGGCTACCGGCTAGCATAGCGACGGCGAGCATAAACGGAGCAGTGCTAAAAAACGGCATGGCGATAACTAAAAACGGTTTACTGGCGCCTGAAACAAAGCTGACAAAAGGCGCTACTTTATTAAATTACGGCGACGATAAAATTATAAGCTCTGACCTGGACGGAAATTTGATCGTTGCAAACAGCTCAAACGAAATTTTATTTCAAAGAAGCTTCAATGAAGCAATCGTTTCAGCCGCTCTAGAAGATAATAAACTAGCCCTTTTAAGCGCGGGCAATGTCATATATCTCATCGACATTGCAACAAACGATACTTTGCTAGAGTTTGAAAGCTCAAACGTCTATGCCCAGGACTCTCGGGTCGCTGCGCCGTTATTTATGAGCTCGCTCGTTATATTTCCTACGCTTGACGGAAAGATCATGATCGCGGATAAAAACCAAGGCCGAATTTTACGTGACGTGGTCGTGAGTAGCGAGCAGTTTTTTAACAACATCATCTCGCTCAACGTCGTAAACGACACGATGATAGCTGCCACCGGCAAACGTATCGTCTCGATAAATCCCGAAAAAACGGTTTATTTTAACGGCGAGATCAAGGATGTAGTCATAAACGGCGAATACGTATATATCCTACTAAAAGACGGCAAAATCGTACTTAGCGACCTAAATTTGAAAAAAATTAAAGACGCGTATTTTAAATTCGCCATCTTTTCAAGCGCCACCGTTTATAACGGCTCGCTTTATATAATGGAAAAAACAGGCTATCTAATCAAGACCGATTTAGCGCTTGATAACGCCAAAATTTACGAGCTTTCAGACGAAGTCGAGAGCCAAATTTTCGCCGGTGCGAAAGAATTTTACTATGACGATTACAGCCTAGAGCTTAAATGACGAAACAAGAAATTTATCAAGTTCTGGAAGCTAAAAAGATTATTTTAAAAAATTTAAGCTGGACGGAGCTTGATAAATTTACTAAAAAAAAGACCCTAGACGCGCTTTACGGCGTCGATACAAAAGGCTTTTACGTGCTTTTATTTTTTCGCAGCGCAAAGGCTAGATTCTTGAGCAAAGAATTTGAAGCGATTAATGAAATAGCCAGCAAAATAGTCGAGCAAACGGGTATAAAATTTAAGAAAAAGGCTATTTTTTATAGCTCGGATATCTGCTCAAAAACCACAAATTTGATGAAAGAAAACGGCTACAAATATGACTCTATGTGACGTAGGCAATACTAACGCCACCTTTTTTGAAGACGGCAAAATCACCAAAATCAAGCTTGAAAATTTTAAAGATTTTAAAAGCGACGAGAGGATTTATTTCATCAGCGTAAACGACGAGATGACTCAAAGACTTCGCAGTTTACCTAAATTTGTAAATTTAGAGCCGTATTTCGAGCTAGACACTATCTATAGCGGCCTAGGTATCGACCGAGTCGCTAGCTGCCACGCCGTAAAAAACGGCCTCATCATCGATGCCGGTAGCGCGATAACTATGGACGTTATGATGGACTCGATGCATCTTGGCGGCACGATAATGCCCGGTATCTCGCACCTCTTAAAAGCTTGCGAAGCGATTTCGCCCAGGCTAAAGATCTCGCTAAATTCGCAAATCGACCTCGACGCGCTCCCGCAAAAAACGGCCGACGCCGTAAGCTACGGCATCATAAAACCGATTTTACTTCTCATCGAAAATATGGCAAACGGCTCGAAAATCTACTTCACGGGCGGCGACGGCGAGTTTTTATCGCGCTTTTTTACCGACAGTATCTACGACCGTATGCTCGTTTTTCGCGGGATGCAAAAATTAATCGAACAAAAAAAGGACATTTTATGCTAACGGTTGCTCTGCCAAAAGGCCGCATCGCCGACGAAACGCTTGAGATTTTTAGGAAAATTTTTAATAGCTCGTTTGAATTTGAGGATAGAAAACTGCTGATGAGCGAGGGCGATTTTAAATTTCTAATGGTTCGCAACCAAGACATCCCGACCTACGTCGTAAACGGTGCTGCCGATATCGGCGTGGTGGGTCTTGACGTGCTTGAGGAGCATCGCCCGGACGTCGTGCGCCTACTTGATCTAAAGATCGGCAAATGTCGCGTCTGCGTGGGCGTCAAAGAGGGTGAGGAGCTAAATTTAAACGCTCCCGAGCTAAAGATCGCCACCAAAATGCCGCACATCTCGCGCAACTATTTCGCCGCAAAGGCCACCGCACTAAAGATCATCAAGCTATACGGCTCGATCGAGCTAGCGCCGCTAGTTGGCCTTGCCGATGCTATCGTAGACGTCGTGGAAACGGGCACAACGATGAAACAAAACGGACTAAAAGTCGCCCAGACCATCATGCAAAGCTCGGCATACCTCATCGCAAACAAAAATAGCTTTATCATCAAAAAAGACGAAATTTTATCGCTTTACGAAAAAATCAAAGCGCAAATTTAAGCTAAATTTGTAAGTCGAATTAACCTGCGTCTTTACTATACAGGTCGCTAAATTTAGCTTTTTTATTTCTGCAAAAAATATCTTGAAATTTGATAGTTTTTAATCATAATACTCGGCCGATCAATCTTGATAAAATTTAAACCACACAAAGCTCCCAGCACAAACCACAAAAACCAAATATACTTAGCTTTTTGGGGTGCATGGACAAATCTTATCCTTGCGCGATATGATGCTTTTTCGTAATCAAACAGGAATCGCCAAAACCCAATAAAAATTAAAGTCAAATTTGACGCCGTTGTCGCAAAAACAAAAGAAGGCATTAATCCATAAATAATTGCAAAAGTTAATGAAGCAGACCTTAAAGCATGTCAAGTGCATAAATTCGGCAATTATCTCAACGAGATTTAATTTTATAAAGCTTTACTTGGTAGTTTATTTACAAAAACCGGTCCGCTTTAAAATTTCCGCAAGAGACATTATTGTTTTTATTAAAAGTTAAAATGATGTAAAAATCGGCGATAATTCATCAAAAAATCAAGGCTAACTTACAAGACGGCACAAGATTAAAGCCTCCGACAAAATAGCGTCGCAGTTAAATTTTAATCCTCGTAAAGGCTATCTCTAGGCTCTCCTAGATAAAAGCCCTGAAACTCGTCCACGCCAAGCTCTACGCATGTATCAAATACCTCTTTTGAGCGGACAAATTCGGCTATTACCGTGATATCAAGCTTTTTAGCAAAGGCGATGATGGCGCCCGCTATCGCGCGAGAGTCCTCGCTTGTGTCGATATTTTTTATGATGGAGCCGTCGATTTTTATGTAGTCAGGCTTTAGTTTTAGGATGTAGGAGAAATTGCTATAGCCAGAGCCAAAGTCGTCTATCGCTATCTTTACGCCCATCCTGCGCACGCGCTCGATAAATGTTCCTATACGCTCGATATTTTCGACGTTTTCATCCTCTAGTATTTCAAATATCACGCGTCCGGCAACTTTGTATTTATTTAATTTTTCGATGATAAACACGCTCACGTCGCCGTCGGTCATATCTCGTCCCGATAAATTTACCGAGATTACGGCGTCGGATCTATCTGCGATTAGTTTAAAGCTTTTTTCGATCAGCATTTTTTCGATATCGGTATAGCGCTTAATGCGCTTTGAAACTTCCAAAAATACGCTTGGAGATATGATTTCGTTACTGTTTTGGATGCGGATTAGCGTTTCGTGCTTTACGATTTGCTTTTCTTTATTAAATATCGGTTGATAAAACGGCACGATCCTATCGTTTATGATAGCGTTTCGTATCATATTTGAGCGAGTGATTTGCTCGGCGTATTGCGGCGTATCGTCGATGTTTTTAAAGTAGCAAAAATAGTCCTTTCCGCTTTGTTTAGCAAACTCAAGCGCCACCATCGCCTTTTTAAACGTATCGGTCTCATCAAGCGCAAAGCCCACCGTGCAGTGTATCTCTATCTCGCTTTGCTCGCCGTCAAGTGCGGCGATATCGACGACTAGGCCTTTGATGTTATCTAAAAGTTCGGTCGCTAGATCCTCATACCTATCGATAAAAAACGCCGCATCCTCAATAAACGCAAACTGATCCGGCCCCACTCGATAAACCGTCATATTATTATCATCTGCGAATTTTTGCGAAATTTGCGTCATTCGTACTAAAATTCTGTCGCAAACTGCAGTACCGAAGTAGTTATTCATTTTTCTAAATTCGTCGATATCCACAATGATGATTTTAGGGCTTTTCATCGCCTCCAGATCACGCTCCAGAGCTGTTTTATTAGGCAAACCCGTAAGAGAATCTCTATAAAGCCGCTTTTGCATCTCGGCATTATTGGCTACGAGCTTGGCATTAGTTTTCATTAGGGAGACTTGATTATTTCTTATACTTCTATAAAAAAGCAAATATTGAAAAATACAAATAAGCACCATTACGCTCGTTACGATAAAGGTATTTTTCATATTTACGATAAACCACTGCGTAAAAAGCGGATCGTTAAATCCCGAAATTTTAACGCCCTGAACCATATTGTAGCCTATTATCGCGCCGTCTATATTTTTAAAATAGCAAATCTCGGCTTTGTTATCTGGAATTAGTTTTATACTTTTATAAGCGCCGTTGCGAGCTAGTTGCGCATGCGCATTAGCGTCCATACCGCAAAATTTATATGGCAAATTTTCTCCGATCAAACTTGGCTGTTGCGAACTAGCTAGGATAATGAGTTCGTTTTTTTCGCCTGTTTGCTTTACGATCCACGAAGGGATAGACTTTGCCGCTTCGCTATGTCTTTGAAACTCCTCTACATCGCGCTTTGCGACGTCTTTATAAATCATTTGCAATATATTCATATAGGACTCCACCTTGCTCTGTATATCGATGTTTGAGATATAGTTGGAGGAGTCTTGTAGCTTTTTATAAAATATAAAACTCATCGCCAGACACGAGCAGATCACGAGCACGGCGATCGGTAGGACGATGAACTGAGTCATCGATTTTTTAAAATCCAAATTTTGCATTAAACTTCTTTAAAAAAATTACTCTCATTTTATCATTATTTACTTAAGTTAATTATAAAAGCTAAATTTTATAAAAATAGTTTATAAAGTAAAAAGAAAGCAAACCCCAGCAAAATGACCGCGCACACGTAGTTTAGCCATTTTGCGACGTTTTGCGAGATAAATTTGGCGCTTTTATGCACGGCAAACGGCATAGAAACGATCCAGATAAATATCGCCGCGACTAGCCCCGCCACGACCGCACCCGCGTTTTCAAAACTTTTGGCAAAGCCTGCCACGCTGAGCCAAAATCCGACGGTGTACGGGTTTGCAAGCGTAACGAAAAAGCCTTTTGCGTAGTTTTTGCTAAATTTGGCCTCGGCCGCGCGCGAGTCCGCTGTTATCGGCCTATTAGCATTTTTAAAGATGACGCAAGATATGTAGGCTAGGTAGCAAAATCCAAAAATCCCGATGATTTTTTCTACCGTTTCTCCCTGCAAATGCTCAAGCACGCCAAACGCCAAAAGCAGCAGATACGCCACGTCCGCGCTCATAGCGCCAAGCCCGATAGCAAACGCCGCCCAAAACGACCTTACCGCCGCGCTCATTATCATCACGTTTACGGGCCCTAGCGGTACCGCCGCGCTAAAACCCAGCAGCAACCCCTGCAAAAACGCGTTCATTATTCGTCCTTTTTTCATTTTTTGTATTTTGGATTTTACCTAAATTTGAGAAGTTTTGAGGTCGTTAAATTTGACGAGATAGGCGGATTTAAATTTGAACTAGATAGGCAAATTTGACTTTGAAATTTTACCCACTGAGACCCGCACCTTTAAGGCGCCAAATTCGGTTTGGTTAAATTTGGTATTGCAGGTTAGGTTTTTTACTTTGCTGTAAAGAGCGTGAGGCTTAAATTGCGCTCTGCTCTGCTTCACGCTTTGCGTTCGCATCTTTTTAAGAGCCCCTTTTCTTTTCTTTGGGAGAGGGAAGGGTTCTACTTACGGTCTGCTTGCAGCTACGAGCGAAGCGAAGTAGAGCGGCTCCTTCCTCTCCCACACCCTCTCCAACCCCACTGCACGTTCAAGGGGTGCGACAGCGCTTACGCGCCGCACGTTTTTTAGTTTAATATTTTTGCGATGCAGGTCAGGTGTAGGCGAGCCAAATTTGTAAATTTGACTTCAAATTTGAACATAAAAAGTCAAGGCGAAGTATCGTGAGATGATTTTTCGAGTTTTGAAGCAAAATTGAGCGTGCGCTAGGCATATAGCCTGCGGAGCGAAAATTTGCGAAATCTCGGAAAAGCGCTCGCGAGACAAGCCGCCAATCCCCGAACTCACAATCGCACTATCTGCGCTCCAAATCCCCCCTGCCCCGCCGGCGCGTCGAAAAACTCCTTCACGCTCGGATGTTCGCGCAAGAAGTTTTTGACTGCGTAGGCAAGCTTGCCCGTGCCTATGCCGTGATACACCTGCACCTCGTCAAAGCCCATCACTAGGCTATCTGAGATAAATTTATCCAGCTTTTGCACCGCTTCGTCGGCGCGCAGGCCGTGTAGATCGAGCGTGACGCTAGCGTTTTGCGGCTTTTGCACGCTTAGATTTATACCTGATTTCTTAGGCGGGGCGGGCGTTTCGCCGCTTATTTTTAGCTGATTTATCGGTACGCGCATACTCACGTTATCGGTTTGTATCACGGCGTCATTTTTGCTAAGGCTTACTACGACGCCTTTTATCTTGCCGTATTTGACGCGATCGCCGACTTTTAGCTCGGGTGCGGCGGAGATTTCGGGCTTTTGCACGGCGCGTTTGGCCTCGTTCGCACGGTTTAGGGCGCGCTGTTTTTCTTTGGTGTCGTTTAGATTTATCGCTCGCCTAGCTTCGTTTATCGCCTTAAAATACTCCCGCTCCAGCCGCGTTATAACCTCGTGCTGCTCGGCCTCTGCTTGCTCTTTTTGCTCTTTTAAATTTTCGATTAGCGAGTCTAGCTTTTGCTCTTTTTTCTCCGCGCTTTCGAGTTTTTCTTTGAGCTGCACCTCTAAATTTAACGTCTTTGTGATGATTTCGTTTAGATTTTCTTTGTCTTCGCCGTAGATTTTCTTCGCCTGGGCGACCAAATTTGCCGCGATACCGTATCTAGCCGCAGTCTCAAAGGCGTATGATTTGCCGATCGTACCCTTTAAAAACTCAAATTTAGGCCGCGAGTTTTCCTCGTCGTATAGCGCGGCCACTAGCTCGACTTCGGGATTTTTGGCTAGCAACATAGCAAGGCGCTTGTGGTGAGTGGTGATGATCATCTTGATATCCTGACCCATCAGCCGCTCGATCATCACGCCGTACAGGCTCGCCGCCTCCTCAAAGTCCGTTCCCAGCTCAATCTCATCGACTCCGATGAGCAGATTTTTCTTCGTAAAAAGCTTAGAAAAATGCACCATACGCCCGGCAAAGGTCGAGATGTCGTTTTTCACGTTTTGCGGATCCTCGATAATGGCGTCAAATTCCTTAAAATTTCCGATCTGCGATTTTTGCGCGTTTATGCGCATCGGAAGTAGGTATTTGGCTAGAAAGGCTGCGGCTATCAGCGATTTTAGTAGCATCGATTTACCGCCCGCGTTTACGCCGGTGATTAAAAGCACCTTTTTGCTAAAGTCTATGCTGATACTTTTTGGATTTTTTAGTGCCGGGTGGGCGAAATTTGCCAGCTTTAAATTTGAACTGCCGCTTGGTAGCACAAACTCAAAATCCGCGCTTTTGGCAGTAAAAACCCGCGCGCAGTAGGCGTCAAACACGTCAAACGCGCCGTTTATAAATTTTAAAAACAGGAGGCCCTTGTGCATCGCGGAGCTAAAAATTTTGCAGTGTTCGTAGACGATTTCCTCTTTTTTATCCAGTAGCTCACTTTGCTCTTTTTTGAGTTTTTGGATGTTTTCGGGCGCGACGTAGAAGTATCCGCCCGAGCTTCTAGCCACGACCGTGCCCTTTAGCACGTGGTTAAACCCGCCTCGCACGAGCAGCGCCTCGACCGAGCTGATGTAGTGCACCTGCGTATCGACGAGGTATGGCGTGATGGATTTTGAGTAGATGAGGCGGCGCAGATCGGCGTCTATTTGCGCTCTTTTGGCGCTAAATGCGTCTCTGATACCGCCTAGACGCTCGTCCACTTCGTCTTTTAGCTCGCCGTTTTTATCAAACGAGTTTGCGAGCTTTAGCATAGGTTGCGGGATTTCGATTTTAGCGAGCCACTCGCCTAGTTTGCCTTCAAATTTGAGCGTTTTTAGGTAGGTAAAGTAGCTAATGATCTTAGCAAACTCAAAAATCTCGCTCACGTGCAGCGTGGCTTGCTTGCTCAGGCGCATAAGCGCGTCGTCTAGGTTTTGAGCCGGTGTGGGAGGGTCAAACTGCTTTTGCGAGAGTTCTAAAATCTTTTCATAATGCAGCTTGCTGTCGCCCGCCATAAAAAGCGGCTTTGGGCGCGCTAGAAAGGAGTTAAACCGCTCCATGTAGCCTTGCAGGTCTAAAATTTTTATAAGCCGCTCAAAGCCTTCTGCATTTGTAAATTCTTTTTGCTCGCGGTGCGCCGCAGCGTCAAAGACATCGCCGTTTCTTTGCTCGCGCGAGACGTTATATTCTCGCCCGTTTGCTTCCCGAGCGCCGCTTTTAGTCAAATTTTGATTATCTTTAAAATTTCGCAATTATTCGCCTTTAAATTCGCAGCCCTCAAGCGCGATCTTGACGCTGTTTAGTTCCTTTGCCGCGCGTTTTGCGACGAAGGAGGACGTGCCGAACTCGTAGTTAAATTTAGTATTATTTACGTCAAAATTCCCGCATTTTAGAGTTTTGCCTTGATTAAAAAGCGCGACTAGCTCCAGCCTCTGGCTTTGCTCGCTTTGCAGGGCGCTCTCGTAAAAATACAGCGCCGCCGCGATAAAAATCGCCGAAAAAGTGATGATAAATTTCGCTTTTTTGCTTAGCTTCTCGTCGCTCACGCTAAATATCGCGATCGCGGCAAGCACGCCTAAAAGTACGATTATGACCCTCATGCGTCGCCTCTTAGCTGATAGGTGATGTCGCCCGCGCCAAATCCTATAACTAGCCCGTCATCAAGCAAATTTTTAACGCCAAACTCGTCCGTAAAGGCGATCCCCTCGCCCTCGCGCGCAACTTTTCGCGTCATCACTGGGTTGTAGCGCTTAAACTCCTCTTTTAAATTTATATCTATGGACGCCTCGCCAGCAGCGTAAACAGGCAGGATAACTAGCTCGTCTATACCGTCAAAGCACTCCTTAAAGCCCTGCAAATTTGCGCTCAGACGCGTAAATCTGTGCGGCTGAAAGATCGCCGTGATCTTTGTGATGCCTAGTAGTTTGGCGTACTCAAAGACCGATTGTAGAGTAGCTTTGATCTCGGTCGGATGGTGCGCGTAGTCGTCTATAAGTACGAATTTCCTGCTCGCGGTTAGGATATCGAAGCGCTTTTTGATACCTTTAAAATTTAGCAAATTTTGCCTGATTTGCGCTAGAGAGGTTTCATTTAGCGCAGCTAAGATCGCAAGAGAGGCGTCCACGGCGATGTGCTCGCCCATGCCCAGCACTTCAAATTTGCCTAAATTTTTAAGATTAAACGCGGTATAAGGCACGAAATCTCGCACGATCATACTAAGCTCTGTGATATCGGCGCTCGGATAAAGGCGCACGGCGTCGAGCTTTAGCGTGCCCAAAAACTCGTCCTCGGCGTTTATCACGCGCACCTTGGCTCGCTCCAAAAAGCCTCGATACGCCGCGTGAAATTTCTCCAAATCATAGCCGTAATGCTCCATGTGCTCGGGTTCGGCGTTGGTCACGACGGCTAGATACGGGTTTGAGTTAAGAAAACTACTGTCGCTCTCGTCGGCTTCGAAAATGACGTTGTCGCAAGGCTCGTATTTCATATTTGAGCCAAACTGTTTACTGATCGCGCCGATGATGACCGAGCCCTCCACGAGACTAGAGAGCATCGCCGAGGTCGTGCTTTTGCCGTGCGCGCCCGCTACCGAAAACACGCGCTTGCCCTCAAGCACCATCGGTAGCGCCTCTTTGCGCGATAGGCACTGCAAGCCTTTACTACGCGCTTCGACGAGTTCGATATTGTCGGGTTTTATCGCGGCCGAGTAGATGACGAAGTCCTGATCCTTGATCGCAGCTTTGCTATGCGGCGTGATGACGTCGATGCCCTGCGCGGCCAGCTCGCGCGTGGTCGGGCTTTCTTTGATGTCGCTACCGCTGATTATGAAGCCCTTTTCGTGCAAAAACCGCGCGATCGCAGAAATGCCTATGCCGCC
Source organism: uncultured Campylobacter sp. (assembly GCA_963528245.1). Taxonomy (GTDB): domain Bacteria; phylum Campylobacterota; class Campylobacteria; order Campylobacterales; family Campylobacteraceae; genus Campylobacter_A. Next base: position 23,738 of record CAURWB010000028.1, read on the forward strand.
GATACCGATAAAATGGACCTTTTTGCGCTCGGCTATTCGCTCCCTTGCGCGCTCTCTTTCGTCGGCATGGGTCGCTTGTCCGCTTAAATTTGACTGCGCTAAATTTTCGCGACCGAGATTTGACGCGCCGCCCGCCTCTAACGTGCGGTGAAGCCCGCTTGCTTGGTTAAAATTTCCTTGTTTTAAATTTTCCACTCGTTTTCCTTGTAAATTCTTAAAGTATTTATATTTACGTCGCCTGCGGCGCAATAGATAACGCTTGTCGTTCTTGCAAATCTCGGCAAAAATACGTCGCGCGTATTTTTTCGTATTCGCCATGCTCGAAGTTTGCACGATTTTTACTTAAATTTATTAGCACGATTTTAGCAAAAATGAAATTTTGAGATGCTGAAAAGATGAAATTTATGCGGATTTTAGCAGGCTTTACATAAGGCCGCAAGCGTAAAGAGGTGCACGTAAAGTAAGCTAGAGAATCGTCGGTAAAATTAGGAGATTTTACGCATCCGTCAACTAGCGCTTAGTGCGCTTCCCAGTCGTCAAATTTAGCATTGAAAAGAGCTGTTTACTGCGAGCGTTTTAGCGCGTCAGCTCAAAGCTAAGGTCGATCAGATCCTCCACCTGCTCGGGTGAGATTTTGGAGCTTAAATTTACGCTGATCCAGTGCTTTTTATTCATATGATAGGCGGGCAAAATTTGTTCCCCGTCGCGCAAAATCGCCGCGAGATCAGGCTTGCATTTTAGATTTAGTATTTCTAACGCTTCGCCGCTTTTAAGCCCCAGCTTGCCGCCGTCTACGCGCATAAAAACGGCAAACCATTTTTGATTTTTCGCGTGGCGAAACACTGCAAATTCGGGATGTTTGTCAAATATCCGCTCCCCTTGCGCGCCTAATTTCTCCTTTATGTAGCTAAAAACTCGCTTCTGCACGAGCATCACTTGCCTCCTTTACAAAAGCAGGCGTCCAGATGATCGTCCGCTACGCCCACGCTTTGCAAAAACGCATAGACGCTCGTGGGTCCCAGAAATTTAAACCCGCGCTTTTTCATATCTTTTGCGATAAAGTCCGCAAGCGGCGTGGTAGCTGGGATCTGCTTTATGTTCTCATAGTGATTTACGATGGGTTTGCCGTTAAATTTCGGATCAAATTTAGGTAGCAGATAGCCCCAAAGATAGTCGTAAAAGCTGCCAAACTCGCCCACGACGGCGAGGAATGCGCGGGCGTTTGCGGCAAGCGAGTTTAGCTCCAGGCGGTTTCTTATTAGTGCTGGATTTTGCATAAATTTCGCCGTCTGCTCCTTGCCGTAGAGCGAAATTTTATGCGCGTCAAATCCGTCAAACGCCGCCCTCATCGCCTCGCGCTTAAGTAGCACGGCATGCCACGATATGCCCGCCTGAAATCCCTCCAGCACGATTAGCTCGAAAAATTTCGCATCGTCTTTTATAAGCTTGCCCCATTCCTCGTCGTGATATACGCGCTCCAGCTCGCTTTTCTCCGCCCAGTCGCAACGGATTTTAGGTTTTTGAGTATTTTGCAAATTTAGCTCCTAGCTTTGATAGAATTTGAGAGATTGTAGCGAAATTTGGGTTAAGAAAGATGATGGGGAATCAAATTTTACACAGCAAAATTTGATTTTTAAATTTGGTAAATTTTATGCTTTAAATTTAAAAGTATCGCAAGCCGAATTTGCCTGCGATACAAAATTTAAAACTAATTATCGCGAGATGATTTTAAATGTTTTGAAGTAAATTTCGTCCCAAGACTAGACATATAGTCTGTCGCAGGGCGAAATTTACGAAATCATTTAAAAGCGCTCGCGAGAACTTCGTTTTATGATTAGCCTATATTCTCTCCCGCAATCATACCAAACGTTAAGCAGTCAGCTATCGCCACGCTACCTAAGCGGCTAGCTCCGTGTACGCCGCCGGTGATCTCGCCTGCGGCAAATAGTCTAGGAATAGGCATCTCTGTTTGTAGAGAGATAACCTGAGCTTTGGTATTGATATCGATACCGCCCATGGTGTGGTGAAGTTTTGGCGTACCGCGCATAGCGTAGAAAGGTGGTTTTGAGATATCTACGCCGTTTGTAGTGGTTTTATCCATAGGTTTGCCAAAGTCTTCGTCTTTGCCTGATTTAACGAAGCTATTGTATCTCTCGACCGTCTTTTTTAGCTCTGCGGCAGGGATTTTATAAGCTGCAGCTAGTTCGTCTAGGGTTTCAAATTTCTTTAGTACGCCAGATTCTAACGGTTTGGTGTAGTGTTCAGGTATGACCATGTTTTTTACGCCATCGCTATCGCAGAAGTTGATAGGATAGATATCGGCTTTTGCGTCGATTACTTTAAACATAGCTTGAGAGCGGGTGCGGCGGTCTGCTA
>CAURWB010000029.1:0-25489 GCA_963528245.1 uncultured Campylobacter sp.
CGGCGATACGCAAACGACATTTAAAATTTACGAAAATATAAACTCGGATAAAATAACTCTCATCTCAAAAGCCCAGGGAAATAACGGATCGTTTTTGAGCAAAGAGGAATTTGATCTCAAAGAAACTATCGCCCAAAATCCGGATCAAAAAGAGATATCGATAGAATCAGGCACGGGTATGATGAAAATATCTAAAAACGAAAAAATCAAACTACCTGAAAATATCAATAAAATTTCAAAAGCGGCGGATGGCACGGATTCGTCAAATTTGACGGAAAAGCTCGCAAATTTGAAAAACGGCGAAGGGGCTTATTTCCTAGAAAACGTAGGAGCGGATAAATTTAATGCATATCTAGCGCTAAATACGGACGGAGAAGAAGGCTATCAAGAAGGCAGCGACACTCTAGTCAAAATCTCCGGCGTAGCTTACGGCGCAGGATTTAGCGATGTAGATGGCGGATACACGACGTTAAGCTAAACTTAAAACTAAAAGGGGCTAAATTTGGCCCCTTTTTACATCTTACTTTTTTCGCTAATTTACTATCAAATTTGAGTCATTGTCGCAAGCGCCAAATTTTGCCGTCACCGTTAACTAATAAATTTAATGTCGTGAGTAGAAAAAGGTCGTCCGCTCCGCAAATTTAATTAGCGAAGCGGCGGAAAGTAGAAAATTAAAAATTAGACTTATTTTCTTCGACCCATTTGTCGATGCGTTTTGCGTAGTTTTCATCGCCCTTAACGTCAAGCGCGAGGCCGATAAATTTGCCGTTTACTAAAAACGCGGAGTGGTTAAATTTATATCCGTCCACGTCGCTAGCGCCGAAAATTTGAGCATCTTTTAGATACGGCAGAAAATCCACCGCGCCGCTAAAAAGCGTTTGCGGGTGGTTGGCTTGATTGCCGATGCCTACGATGGCGGCTTTTTTACCTTTGCTACCGGCTTTTAAAAGCGGCAGTTTCTCCGCCCAGTCAGACTGCAACTCGCCGTCGCCGTAGCTAGGCGCCGCCACGATGATAACGTCAAATTTAGCAAAATCCTCCGCCCCTGCGCTCTTTACGTCTATTAGCTGCGCTCCTATTTTGCCCGCTAGATACTCGCACGCGCTCTTTGTGTGCCCCTTTGTCGTCGTGTAAAAAATACCAACGCTCATTTCGTTCTCCTTAAAATCAAATAAATTAATACCTGAATTATAACGAAATGATACTTAATTTATCTTATTTCAAATCACGCTTTTATTTATTGTTTTCTATGCAAATTTCGGCGTATTTGAGCCCCAGCTCGTAGGCTTTTTCGTTTTCAGCGTAGACTTTTTTAGGCACTTTTGAGAGCATTACGCGTTTAACTAGCTCAGTATCCAGACAGCCGCTCATCTGCACGGCGACTGCGAGCGCGACGACGCTTTGGGTTATTACGTTGCCCACTTCGTCTTTAGCGATGGAGATGATCGGTATTTCGTAGATTTTCCACCGTTTTTTATCCTCGTCGCTTGCGCGTACCAAATTTGGCTCCACGACGATGATGCCGCCCTCTTTTACGCCATCTTTAAACTGCTCGAAGCTAACCTGTGCGGTAGCGAGCATGAACTCGATCTCGCCCTCGTTTGCGTACGGGTAAAATATCTCGCGCTCGCTCAAAATGATATCGACCTTCGTCGGCCCTCCGCGCACCTGCGAGGTATAGGTAGAGGCCTTGACGCCGTATCCGCCCTCCTCGATCTTGGCCGCGGCTAAAATTTCGCCCGCTAATATCACGCCCTGGCCGCCCACTCCGACGAATCTTAACTGCCTTTTCATTTTAGCGCTCCAAAGTCTATTTTCTCCCCGTCTCTGGCGGCCTTTATCACCATGTCGTAGGCCTTGGTGTACTCCATGCGCGACTCATCTTTGTGTAGCACTCCGAGCGGAAATTTACCTTCCCGCTCATCCTCGCCCATCGCGTCAAATTTAGCCTTGCTCACCGTGCGATCGTCGATCCATTCTAGCATCTGCGTAGCTTGGCCCATTTTGTTTTTGCGGCCCAGGTTTATGTGGCAGTTTGAAAATACGTCAAAAAAGCTGTATCCATCATGCTCAAAGCCCTCGGCAAATATCTTTTCCAGCTTTGCAGGCTCTATCACGCTGCTGCGCGCTACAAAGGTCGCTCCTGCGGCGGTTGCGAGCTTGCACGCGTCAAAATTCGGATCGATGTTGCCCTGCTGCGCCGTCACCGTCCAAAATCCTATCGGCGTAGTCGGGCTGGTTTGGGAGTTTGTTAGCCCGTAGATGAAATTATTTATCAAAACGTGGTTTAAATTTATATTTCTACGGCATCCGTGGATCGTGTGATTGCCGCCTATCGCTAGTCCGTCGCCGTCGCCGGTTACCACGATGACGTGTTTGTCCGGGTTTGCTAGCTTGATACCCGTAGCGTAGGCGATCGCGCGCCCGTGCGTCGTGTGGACGGTGTTGCAGTTGATATAGGAGCTAAAGCGCCCCGAGCAGCCGATGCCCGAGACCACGCACACGTCGTTCATATCCCAGCCGACCTTGTCGATCGCGCGGATTAGCGCCTTTAGTATCACGCCGTCGCCGCAGCCCCAGCACCACAGAGTCGGCATTTTATCCGTGCGTAGGTAGTTATCGTAGTTAAATGCCATCAAGTTCTCCTATTTTTTGCGCGATTTCTTGCGGGCTGATCGGGCGGCCGTTGGCTTTTAGCAGCGTTTTAAAGTCCTCTCTTAGCGTGGCTTTTATTATCTCGCCCGCGTACTGGCCCAAATTTAACTCGCAGATCAAAATTTTGCTAAATTTAGCCGAGATATCGCGTAGTTTCGTGCTTGGCGTCGGAAATAGCGTGATAGGCTTAAAAAGCCCTACTTTCACGCCTTTTTCGCGTAAATTTAGCACTGCCTCTTTTGCCGAGCGAGCCACGGAGCCAAACGCGATAATGCAAATCTCCGCGTCATCCAGCATAAACTCCTCCCAGAGCTCGAACTCGTGCGCGTGCGCGTTGATTTTGTTAAAAAGGCGCTTGATGTTGTAGTCCACGACCACACCGTCCTCGGTCGGAAAGCCCGTCTCGCCGTGATGCAGGCCCGTGACGTGATAGCGGTAACCGCCGAAAAATTTATTTAGCACGGCAGGCTCGTCGGCTGCGGCCCTGTACGGGCGGTAGTCCGCCGGATCGCCGCTAAACTGCTTGCGCGAGTAGATATTTAGTTCGCCGATCTGCGGCAATACAGCCTTTGCATGCATGTGTCCGATCGTTTCGTCTAGTAGCAAAAACACGGGCGTCATGAACCGCTCGGCGAGATTAAACGCGCGAACGGTCTGCGTATAGCACTCCTCTAGGCTAGATGGCGCGATAACGATACTGTTTACGTCGCCGTGAGTCGGGTTTTTCGCCTGAAGCAAATCACCCTGCGCCACGCGGGTAGGCAGCCCCGTGCTAGGTCCGCCGCGCATAACGTTTACGATCACTAGCGGTACCTCCGCGATAAAGCCAAGACCGATCTGCTCGGCCTTTAGCGAGATGCCGGGGCCCGAGCTTGCAGTCATCGCCTTTGCACCGCTCATCGAGGCTCCAAGGGCTACCGATATGCCAGCGATCTCGTCCTCCATCTGGATAAATTTGCCGCCGTGCTTTGGTAGCAAGACGCTTAGTTCGTGTGCGATCTCGCTGCTTGGCGTGATCGGATAACCGCCGAAAAAGTTACATCCGCACTCAACTGCCGCAAGCGCGACTAGCTCGTTGCCGCTAGCGATGATCTCTCTTTTGCCGCCGTTACTATTTAAAAATTCGCTCATTGCTCCGCCTCTAATTTTTCAAATTTATTCTCTTTTACGGCGGTCGCGCGCTCTTTACTTTCGGCGGTTAGTTTGGCGAATTTAAATCCCTTCTCCGCCACGTAAATCGCAAAATCGGGGCAGTGCAGCTCGCACTCTCTACACCCGATACAGGCCCCCGGATGCACCACTTCGATCGTTTTACCTAGCAAGGCGCGCGGCTCTACGGCCATCGCCAACACGCCCGCAGGACAGCAGCTCACGCAGATATCGCATGCCTTACAGCGCGAGATATCGACCCAAACGGGAACGTCGTTTCGTATCAGCATATTTTTCCTTATCAAATTTAACTCGTAACGATAATTTTATAGCATTTAAGTTAAATTTGGTATTTAAAGCAGGCAGTAAAATAAAATTTGGAGATTTTTTGCATAAAAGCGAGCAAATTTGAAACGCTCGCGCGGATGTTTTTATGTTTTTTAGTTCAAATTTAACGGCCATTGCGGCAAATTCGGCGTAGAGTAAATTTAGAAGTCAAATTTAGCGCCGCCGATCCGTAAATTTGATGACGAATTTATACGGATACGGCGGTAAATTTGAAGCGATAAGCATAAATAACTAAACTTAGTTTCTCCTTACGCTGGCTTTGCCAAATCCCGCAAATCTATTTGACGCAAGACACGACGTATTGTTATTTTTGCAAGATACGACATAGGAGTTTAGCTCTTTGTTGCCTTTTTTACGCGTGTTTTTATTTTTTAGATTCATAAAATCCACCGCATTTTTGCCTCTCGAGTTATGCGTAAAGCCAACCGTGCCATCTTTTTCTACGCTACTTACTATGCCTACATGAGTGACGATTTTTGCTTTTTTGTTATTTTTCGTGCTTCTAGTCGTGTTGTTGAAAAATACCAAATCTCCGACCTTCGGATCGTCAAAGGCGATCAGATTTTTACTCTCGTAAAGCTTAAACATAGCTTCGCTTTTTAGACCGTGCTTGGTGTAAAATTTATCAAGCTCTTTTTCGTCAAAAAAGTCTCGATTAAATTTTTTATTTATAAGCGTCACAAAGCCCGAGCAGTCGCCGCCGTCTCTTTTACCTATATATCCTTGCAGGAGATTTAGCAGGGCCGTTTCTTTTGCGTCGAGTCGGTCGCCGGTTTTACCATGAAATGTCTTGCTTCCCCAATTTTGGATTTTATCCTTTTCTAGCGAAGTAGTAGCTTGGGTTTTACTTTGATTCGTTAACATCGTATTTTTATGAGCGCTTGACGAAACGTTAGCGCACCCCGACACAAAAGCCGCTAAAAACAGGGCGTAAATTTTAATTTTATAATTTACAAGCATCGGCTACGCGATTACCCCGCTTTCTTTTAAAAATTTGATATTTACAGCCGTTTGAGATTCGCCTTTTTCAAGCGCCGCTTTTTCCTCCGCGCTTGGCTGCTTGATCTCGCGCACTCCGCCTTTGCCTAGCTTCACGAGTCTACCGCCCGCGCACTCGCCCTCTATCACGCAGCAGCTTAACCGCTGTTCGCTGCCGGTTTTTATCGCCTCGCACATCTTGGCAGCGGCCGCGCCAGGAGCGTAGTATGCGGACGTGCCAAGCAGTTTCACTATCTTTGCGCCGCCAGTTTTTGCCTCCTGCGCTACCGCGTCAAATTCGCCGCCCAGATCCACGCTCACGTTACTTTGTAGCGCGACCATATCGTCGTTATGAGAGCCTATGATATGCGCGCTAAATGCGCTATTTTTTAGTCCAGTTTTTTGAGAGATCTCGTATTTTAGGCGCGCAGAGTCTAGTTCGCCAGCCATCCCTAGTACCCTACTTTTATCAAAACCGCTCGTTTTATAGACTAGATACGTGAGCGCATCGAGCGGATTTGTTACGTTTATGATGACGCAGTTTGGGGCAAATTTGGCAATTTTTTCCACTGTGCCTTTTACGATACCGGCGTTTTTTAGTAGCAGATCTTCTCTAGTCTGCCCCTCTTTTCTAGGGCTTCCGGCGGTCACTACCACGATGTCGCTATCCTTAACTAGCTCAAAATCATCACCGCCAGCGACGCTCACATCAAGACCGAAAACCGCCGCGCTCTGAGATAGATCGATCGCCTTTGCGCGCGCTACGTCGCCAAATATATCCACCAGCGCTATATCGTCTGCGATGCCTCTTAGCAAAATAGCGCTAGCCGCGCTCGCGCCTACGTTTCCGGCTCCGATAACTGAAATTTTCATTTTTTTCCTTTTTTATAAAATTTGATTTTGTAAAATTTGATTAAACGTTGCGCTCGGCCTCATCGCCGCGCTAGCCTTTTTATCATCCGGCTTATAGTATCCGCCGAGATCGACTTTTTGTCCTTGCACAGCGTTTATTTCGGCCACGATCGCGTTCTCGTTTTGTGCGAGATTTTGGGCGACGAGTTTAAATTTGCTACCAAGCTCCGTGCTGCTAGCGGCAAGCTTGCTCGCCCAGTAAAGCGCGATATAAAAATGGCTCGTGCGCGTATCTAGCTGTCCGACTTCAAACTGCGGAACTTTGTTTTCTTTTAGATAGCGCTCTACGGCCGCATTTAGCGCGTCAGCTAAAATTTGCGCCTCGGCACTTTGCTTAAAGCCCGCCAGCTGCTCAAGACTAGCGCCTAGAGCCAAAAACTCGCCCAGGCTATCCCAGCTTAGGTGGTTTTGCTCCAGTAGCTGTTCGGCGAGTCTCGGTGCGCTGCCTCCGGCTCCCGTTTCAAAGATACTTCCGCCCTCTAGTAGCGGCACAACCGAGAGCATCTTGGCGCTGGTTTCAAGCTCCAATATCGGAAAAAGATCGGTCAGATAGTCGCGCAGGACGTTACCAGTGACGCTGATACAGTCCTCGCCGCGTCTCATGATCTCAAGCGATTTTTTGCAAGCGGCCGCGGGAGAGAGAATCTCTATATCAAGCCCGCTTATATCCGTGCTAGCTAACTTTGCTCTTACCTTTTTTAGGATTTCTCGGTCGTGAGCCCTGTTTTCATCCAGCCAAAATATCGCCTTTTGCCCCGTGATTTTCGCACGTTTTAGCGCTAGCTCGACCCAGTTTTGCACGGCGATATCTTTAGTTTGCGTCATCCTAAATATATCGCCTTTTTCTAACTCAAATTTAAATAAAATTTCATCTTTTGCATTTAGCACGCACGCCTCGCCCGCTTCGCTCATCACGAAGGTCTTATCGTGACTGCCGTACTCCTCGGCCTTTTTCGCCATCAGCCCGACGTTTGAGACGCTACCGATTTTAGCAGGATCTAGCGCGCCGTTTATCTTGATATCTTCGATCGCGGCCTCATAAACGACTGCATAGGTTTTATCTGGTATCACGGCTTTGGTTTCTCTGGCTATGCCATCTTTGTCCCACATTTTGCCGCCGTTTTTTATCATCGCAGGCATCGAAGCGTCGATGATAACGTCGCTAGGCACGTGTAAATTTGTAACGCCTGCGGCCGAATTTACCATCGCTAAATTTGGCCTCTTTGCGTAAATTTCGTCAAATTTGGCTTTTATTTTTTTCTGCGTAGCCTGCGGTAAATTAATAATCCTAGTAAAAAAGTCTTTTAGTCCGTTGTTTTCGCTGATATTTACGCTTTTTAGCTCGTCCGCAAACTCATCAAAAACTTCCGCGAAAAAATTCTTTACGAAATGCCCGAAAATCACAGGATCGCTCACCTTCATCATCGAGGCTTTTAGGTGCACGCTAAAGAGCAAATTTTTAGCTTTCGCGTCCGCGATTTGCTCTTTTATAAAGGCGTCTAGTTCTCGCGCGCTCATAAAGCTAGCGTCGATTATATCGCCCTTTTCTACCGCTAAATTTTCTTTTAGTACGCGTTTTTCGCCGCTTTTTGAGATAAACTCGACGCGTAAATTTTCATCCGCCCCAAAGCTAATCGAGCACTCAGAGGAGTAAAAATCTCCGCCCTTCATGTAGGCGACTTCGGTTTTGCTATCTTTTTCAAACGGGGTGATTTTGTACGGATTTTCGCGGGCATAGCGTTTTACCGCACCGATGCATCTGCGGTCTGAGTTGCCCTCGCGCAGCACCGGATTTACCGCGCTTCCTAGCACTTTGGCGTATCTGGCGGCCGCGTCTTTTTCCTCCGGCGTTTTTGGCTCGGACGGGTATGGCGGCAGATCGTAGCCTTTGGCGCGAAGCTCGGCGATAGCGGTGTTTAGCTGAGGCAAGCTTGCCGAGATGTTTGGTAGCTTGATGATATTCGCGCGCTTTTCTTGCGTCAAATTTCGCAGCATCTCCAGATCGTTGCTCACGCGTTGATCAGGCGGCAGCTTGTCGTTAAAAGCGGCGATGATCCGCGCGGCCAGCCCTATGTCGGCCTGGGCTATCTCTATGCCGCCCGCGCGCAAAAACGCCTGCAGGATCGGAAACAGCGAGTAGCTGGCAAGCAGCGGGGATTCGTCGGTTCTAGTGTAGACGATGTCGCTCATCTTTTCTCCTAATTAAATTTCGCAAAATCTTATCCAAATTTATATTAAAACGCCTTTTGGCGCGCTATTTTTGGGAGTTTATCGCGCCCACGTGCTCCTCGTACGTCGCGCTAAATTTATGCTTGCCCGTCTTTTTATCCAGCACGAAGTACAAAAACTCGCTCTGCGCGGGCCTTATCGCCGCCCTTATCGCAGCTATCCCAACGGTGCAGACGGGGCTTGGCGGCAGGCCTTCGTTTAGATAGGTGTTAAATTTGCTTTTATCGCTTCGTATGCGCTCGGCCGTGACCGTCTCGTGCGAGTAGAGTCCGTAGTTTAGCGTGCCGTCCATTTGCAGCTTCATGCCCTTTTTTAGGCGGTTTTGGATGACGGAGGCGACGAGGGGCATCTCATCCTCGTTCGCGGCTTCTTTTTGCACGACCGAGGCCGTCACGAGATACTCGCTCCAGCGCTTTTCGTCGTAGCTTCCCAGTAGTTCGGCGGCCGTTTTTTCGTGCGATTTTTTGGATAAATTTACGAGGTGCGCCGCTAGTTGTTCTTCGTTTACGCCAAGCGGTACTTTATAGGTTTCGGGCACCAAAAAGCCGTCCTCCAGCGGGGCAAATTTGGCGTAAAATTCATTTAGCTTCGCCTCGCTCAAATTTAGCTTTTTTGCGACCTCTTGCAAAAATACGGCCGTCGTTTCGCCAGGAATCAGCGTTATCTGCGTTAGAGCCGCTTTTGCGGTCGTGAGCTTGTATAAAAAATCAAGCTTGCTAAGCTTTGCCGCGCCCAGGTCTATCCAGCCTGCTTGCACATGCCCCATAGCGCGCAAGATCACGGCGTCTATTTTATTCGCGTCCGTATTTTTTTCGCTTAGATATGATATAATCCCAAGCGTACTGCCCTGAGGCACGAAAATAACCTCGCTCACGCTCACCGGGCGGCTAAGATAAACAAGAAAGCTCAGAAAAAATATGAAAATCATCTCGCTGATAATGAAGAAAATTTGGCGCATTTTGATCCCCGCGGTTTTGATATTCGTCATTTTTATAGCCGTCCTAAAATACGGCGTCGAGATAGAAAATATCGACGCGGGCGACTTTAAAATAGAGCAATTATATATAAAACTCGATAAAAAAATAATTTTACGCGCGCAAAATATAGAAATACCTAAACAAAGCGCCAAGGATAGCTCCGAGGACGCGCTGCTAGATCTATCCAAAAACATCGTCTGGATCGATAGGCTATTTGACGAAATCTTACTCGAGCGCGTCAAATTTCTAAACAGCGAGTCAACGCTGTTTTACAGAGACGACGTTTTTTATCTAGATAGCCCGTTTTTGGCGGTTAGCTCAAATTTTAAAGACACCGACGACGGCATAACCGCAAACGTTTATCTGCTCGAGTTTAAGGACTTTAACATCACTTTAAGCGGCGTTAGCAATGCCGATTTGAGGCGTCAAATTTACGATTTTAACGGCACTTTTTCTAGCCACGAGCTAAACGGAAACGCCGCTATAAACCTCAAAAAAGCCGAGCTAAAATACGAGCTAAGCGACATAAACGCGACTAGCCTAAGGGGTTTTATGGACGAGCTGGGAGCAAAAACTGGGCTAGATAAAGAGATAAAAAGCTGGATCTACGGCTACATCACAGCGGATAACTACTTCGTAAAATCGCTTCGGGGTAGATTTAACTTAGACAAGCAAGAACCATATCTAAACGAGCTTAGCGCGCAGGGTTTTTCTAAAAACGTAAAGGTTAAATTTCACGAAAAACTACCCGCCGCCACCGCCGAAGGAGTCGACGTCGAGCTAAAGAAAGGCTCGCTATTTTTCACGCTAAAAAACCCAAAATGGCAGGGCAAAAATCTAAACGGAAGCAATCTTGAAATCTATAAAATTTTCGAGGAAAAAGGGGCGGGACTCACGCTAAATCTGCAAACCTCGGCCCTCTACGACAAAAGCGTAAACTCCATACTAAAAGCCTACGACATCGAGGTTCCCGTTGAGCAGCTAAGCGGCAAAACGGACGCCAAACTCGCGCTTGATATCAAATTTGATCCACTAGAAGTGACGCCAAAAGGCAAATTTAAGATCACCGGCGGGCAGACTCTGATCGCGGGAGCTAAATTTAACGTAGATACCGCAGACGTCGAGCTTTTAAACGACAAGCTAAAGGTAAACGCAAAAAATACGGGGATGGATTTTTTTAGCGCGGATGCGGCGGTAAATATCGATCTAGGTAAGCTTGCAGGCGACATAAACGGTACGCTAAAGGGGCTAAATTTAGCCTTCGGCAAGAACGAAATTTTAAAACTGGGCGCGACGCCGTTTGCGGCCAGGCTTGATTTTAGCGGCAAGGATACGAAGCTAGATATCGCTTCGCCCGCCGCCGTGGGTTTAAGATTCGGCGCGCAAAACGAGATAAATTTACCCGACTCGCGCGATCTACTGCCCTACTCGCCGCTGCTAAAAAGCCTGAAAATATCAGAAGGCGGCGTAAATATAAAAACCAAGGATTTTGAAAATCTTAGCATCGAGGCTAACGGCGTTAAATTCCAAACGCCGCTGTTTAAAAAAGACGGCTCGCCGTATGACGCCGATAGCTTTACCATCGACGTAAACGCAAAAGGCGCAACTGGCAAGAGCAAAAGTAGCGGGTTAAATTTCAAAATCGCGGGCGGTAAAACGGAGCTTTTTATAAAGGAGCTTGATCTGGCGCTTAGCGGAGATGAAAATTTGACCGACAAAGACGGCGACATCGAGTTTGAAGCCAAGGGTTCGAAGCTGATTTTAAACGATTTTAACGCGACTCTAGACCTGCTAGCCTACAGCGGCCAGAGTGCGGGCGGGACGGTGAGATTTGACGCAAAGCCCGCTCGCGGCAACTTTTCGCTCGTAAAATCGGACAAAAAATTTGAAATGTGGGCAAACGACATCAGAGGCGAGTTTATCAACTCGATCTTTAACATCAAAAGCTTTGAGGGCGGCAGCTTTAAAATGCGCGTTTTAGGCGGCGGGACGGATGATTTCAAAGGTGAAGTGAGACTAATCGGCGCCACGCTAAAAGACTACACGTTTTACAATCAACTTCTGACATTTTTAAACTCCGTGCCGTCCCTGCTTGTGTTTAAGACGCCGGACTTCGGCGCGGACGGGTATCCCGTGAAATTTGGCAAAATTTTATTTGAGAAAAAGGGAGATGTGCTAAAGTTTCTAGCCATCGAGCTAGAAAGCTCAAGTGCGGATATCGGCGGTCACGGTACGATAAATCTCGCAACCAAAGAGATCGACGTGGATCTGGAGCTAAAGCTGCTAAAGGACGCCAGCTCCATCATCGATAAAATCCCGCTCATAAATCAGATCGTGCTAGGCAAAGACCGCACGCTCTCGACAGTCATCAAGGTACGCGGAACTTTGCAAAAGCCGCAGTACTCGACGCAAATCCTGCAAGACGCGCTTCTCTCGCCGTTTAAGATAATCAGAAACGTACTTGAAGCGCCGTTTTTGATATTTGAGTAAATTTAACGAGCTTCCAGGCGTCTGCACCGCTAGTTTGCGGGTTAAATTTGAAGCCAAATTTGATACTCTGCGCCGTTCATCTGCGCAAGGCGCTCGCTGGCTATTGGCAAATTTAATCAAATTTGCGGTCTTTGCTATTTTTGAACGGTAAGCATGAGCGCTATACTTAAAAAACCGAGTCGAAAACAAAGCCCAAAATCGCAGCGTCAATGGCCGCATAGCAAAAATTTCGCCCTTAAAATAGACTAGGCTCGCTGCGGATTTTCATAAATTTGTAATCTTTATAGGCTGTGAAAATCGCGAGCAAAACGCCAAACGTTGCCGCGATATTTCTCGCCGCAAAGCCAAAATCGCGTCCGCGTCAAATTTGATAAAAACGGCGCCAAAGCTAGCAAGATAAACCAGGCGTAGATCTAGTACGCAGACGCGCTAAACGCTCTCAGGGCAAAAACGGCACTAAAAATTAGCGCACTGGCAGTAGATTTTTGTGTATTTCCTGCAAATTTGCGGCTGGCTTTGGTGTTTGGCGCCGTCTTGTTGGAACTACGATTTTTATTAAATTTGCTTGCGTTTTAAATTTATCGCTAGCGGCTCGGACGTTTTACGGCGTCAAATTTAGCCTTTGATCTCATCGTCAAAAAGCTCGCGAACGTCCACCCAAAAGCTTTCGGGCATAAAAATCGGCGAGTCCAAAATCTCCAGCAAACCGTCCTTAAAAGATAAAAACTCCACGACTCTTTGGAGCCCGTCAACGGTTTTTATGCTCATGTCCGCTAGCCGCAGCACCTTTGCAAGCTGCATTTTATCAGCCGTTTACTGGGCAAAGGCCAAAAACCGCGAATCGTCCGAAAACATAAAACACGCCGTAGCCTGCTCGCTAAGTAAAATTTGCTCAATCTCGTCGCTTTGGCTAAATTTTACGTTTTCGCTCTTACTATCGCTTTCTTTGCGATTCAAATTTAAATCCTGCACCTCGGCGTTTGCGTCACCGTTAAATCCGCTTTGCAAATTTACGCCGCCTCGCAAAAGCTCCGCGCTCGCGTAAAGCCGTAGCTCGCCCAAACTCGGCGCGCCCATGGCTATCTCATGACCTTCAAATTTCGCGCTAAATTTACCGTCCGCGCTACGCTCTTTCGCACTGTAACTCCAGGCAGAACCCATTTATTTCCTTTCAAATTTATCTGCGCATTTGCCTGCGCCGCCGCATAAAATCTCACAGTTCAAAATCAAAGCAGTAAAACTTATCGGCCTCGCTCCAAAGCTCCTCTAGCGAGCGCCCGTCTATCTGCGGCGTGACGTAGAGTTCTCGCAGCGTGGCGAAATACCGCTCGCCGCTCGCGTTTGCGCCCGTCTCATCCGCGCACCTTTGAAACGAGCAGCGATGCGCATAGGCGATGATCATGTACTCTGCGCCGCACAGGCGAAAGCCAAGCTCCGGCTCGCCGCTCTCAAGGGTGCATTTTAGCAGCATTTGCTCTATGGTTTCAAATGAATATTTAGGCATCCGGCTTCTTTTAAATTTATCTAGGCGCGTTTTAAGAGGGCAAATAAATAGTGTTTCATCAAATTTGCCGCGTTTTTGGAAGTAAATTTTAAAAATCGGCTCAAATTTAAGCAGCGAATTTGAGCTAAAATTTGCGGCAAAATCACCGCATCTCAAGGCGCATGAGGTGCATATCCTCGCCGCCCGTGACATCAAGCTCCTGCGAGCCGCAGGCCGGACAGGTGAAGTCGTTTTCGCTAAGCTCGCCGCTAAAACCGCAGCTTTTACACTCCACGGCGACGTTTTGCAAGGTGATTAAAAGCTCGGCATTTTCGCAGATCGTGCCCGTTTTATAAACTTCAAACGCGCTTTCTAGATAGTGAGGCTCGACGCCGCTTAGTCGTCCGATACGCACTTCGAGGCGCACGACCTCTTTTGCGCCGTTTGCGGCGACGTTTTTCTCGCAAAGCGCGACTAGGCTTTGGACTATACTTAGTTCATGCATCAGATTTCCTTGCTTGCGGACAGAGCGGATTTTATTTTTACGCACGCGCCTATGGCGTAAATTTGATAAATTTTGCGAGCCCGCTCTCGTGACGTGCAGGCCCGAAAATCTAGCGCTTTTAAATTTGATCTACTCATCGCCGCGCCTAGCATATTCTAGGCAAAAGCTCACCCTTTGGCGCTTCTAAAAAGCGCTTTGAGCCGTATGCATTTTGCAGGATGACGCGACCGTTTGCGACGCCTAATATCTCGCCGATCGAAGCTGCGTTATCGTCAAATTTGCGCAAAATCTCAAGCGCGCGCGTCTCGTCTTTTTCATCTACGGCCAGCACAAACGTACCCTCGTTGGCTAGCTCGTAGGGCTCAAAGCCAAACAGCTCGCAAACGCCCGTCACTTCGTCGCTAACCTTGATATCCTCCTCGCGAACGAGGATGTCTAGGCCGCTAAATTTCGCCCATTCGTTTAGCACCGCCGAGAGTCCGCCGCGCGTCGCGTCGCGCATGCACAGAGGCTTTACGCCGCCTTCTATCAGCGCCTTTACCGCGCCCGCTAGCGCCTTGCAGTCGCTTTTTAGCTCGCTTTGCAGATCGAGCTCCTCGCGGCTAGCCAGCACCACCGCGCCGTGCCTGCCCACGTCGCCCGAGATCAGGATTTTTGCGCCCGCGCGCAGGCTTTTTAGCTCCACGCCCTCGCAGACGATCTCGCCGATACCACTCGTGTTGATAAAAATTTTATCGCATTTGCCGCGCGGTACGACCTTCGTATCGCCGCAAACGATGCGCACGCCGTTTTCGCGAGAGACCGCGGCTAACGAGCCTAGTATGCGCTCTAGCTCGGCTATCTCTAGGCCCTCCTCGACTATTAGCGCGCAGCTTAGGTACTTTGCCTCGGCGCCCACCATAGCTAGGTCGTTTATCGTACCGCACGCAGCGATCTTGCCGATGTCGCCGCCGTTAAAAAATATCGGTGTAACCACGAAGCTATCGGTGCTAAAGGCTAGTTTGCCGTTAAATTTTGGTGCCGAATTTGTGGAGCGTTTAGCGCTCTCGTCCGCGCAAAAATCGCTGAAATTTAGTATCGCGCTATCGTTGCTCTCGCGCAAAATTTCGTTATCAAATATCCTAAAAATCGTCTCGTTTATGAGCGAGTTCATCTCTTCGCCGCCGCCGCCATGGCTTAGCATTATCTTGCTCACATTTGCCTCCTCTTAGCCCGCGCTTTTGACGTCGCCGTATTTGTAGTATGCCGCACATGCGCCCTCGCTAGAGACCATGCACGAACCCACCGGGGTTTTTGGCGTACAGGATTTGGCGAAAATTTTGCAGTCAAAAGGCTTTGCTCGCCCGCGTAAAATTTCAGGACAGATACAGGCCTTACTCTCGCCTTTGCTTTGCACGCTGCAGTCAAATTTGACCCTCGCGTCAAGCTCGGCGTACTCGGGGCGCAGCTTCATACCGCTTTGCGCGATCGCGCCAAGACCGCGCCACGAGAAGTCGCACGGCTCGAAAAACTCGTCTATAAGCGCCTTTGCTTTTTGATTTCCATCACGCGTGACGACTCTGGCGTATTCGTTATAGACCTCGTGCGTGCCCGCGTTTTGCTGGCGGACGAGGTTTAGGATGCCGTCCATCAGATCAAGCGGCTCAAATCCGCTAACCGCGATAGGTTTTTTATACTCGGCCGCGATGCTCTCGTAGATGCCATATCCCGTGATCACGCTCACATGGCTAGGTCCCAAAAACGCGTCGATCTTGACGTTTTCGTCGTTTAGGATCGCTCGCACGGGTGCTGGGACGGTAACGTGATTTATATGGAAAAATAGATTTTTTAGTCCGAGTTCTAGCGTCTTTTGGACCAAATTTGCGCTCATAGGCGTCGTCGTCTCAAACCCGATCGCGAAAAATATCACGCTCTTTTCGGGATTTTCGCGCGCGATTTTGATACAGTCTAGCGGGCTATATAGCGCTCTGATGTCGCAACCTTCGCCGCGCAGCTTTTGCAGGCTGGTGTTTGAGCCGGGGACTCTGAGCATATCGGCTAGAGTGCATAGTATGACGCCTGGCATCTGAGCTAGCTTGATCGCCTCGTCTATGCGGCTTCTTGGCATCACGCAGACCGGACAGCCGGGGCCGTGGACGAAATTTATATGTTCGCCGACTAGCTGCGGTAGGCCAAATTTCATGATCGAGTGCGTGTGTCCGCCGCAAATTTCCATGATATTTAGCGGTTTTACACTCTCTTTTTTGATGAGTTTTGAAAGCGCTAAAATAAGCTCTTTATCGCGAAAATCATTGATTAGATTCACGCTTTTTCCTTTGATTCCGGCTTATTTGCCGCCGCTTGCATGGCGCCTAGTCCCGCGTCGCCCTCGTCTGCGCCGATCTGGCCGTTTTGCATATCTTGGGCGATTTGGCGGTAGATTTCGATGCTTTCTAGCGCAAATTTCGTATCGATTTTCTCCATCGCGTAGCCGACGTGGATGAGCACGTATTCGCCTACAGCCACGGGCTCGGCGATGAGATCGAGGCTCACGCGGCGACTCACGCCTAGCGTCTCTACGGTAGCGACGTTATCTTTGTCGATCGCGACCACTTTTGACGGGATTGATAGGCACATTATCTAAGCTCTTTTTTAAATTTTAAAAAATCCAGCCACTTCTCCATGCCCTCGCCCGTTTTTGCGTCAAGCTCGACAACATCGACTTTTGGATTTAGTTTACGAGCCTCTTTGACGACTTTTTTCACGTCAAATTCAAAATGCGGCAACAGCGAAGTTTTAGTTATCACGATGAGATCGGCGGCGCGAAACATCACGGGATATTTGGCCACCTTATCGTCGCCTTCAGGCACCGATAGCAGCACGACGTTAAAGTGCGAGCCGACGTCGTAGCTAGCCGGACATACGAGGTTGCCGACGTTTTCTACGAAAACTATATTAAGGCCCTCTAGCGGCAGATGATGAAGCCCCTCGTGCACCATAAACGCATCCAGGTGACATGCCTGCCCGGTCGTGATCTGATGGGCTTTGCCGCCGGCTTTTATTATGCGGTCGGCGTCTTGGTTGGTCTCTAGATCGCCCTCGACGACGCCGATTTTAAATTTACCGCTTTTTATTGTAGCTTCAAGAAGCGTAGTTTTGCCGCTACCGGGGCTACTCATGAGATTTACGCATAAAATCCCGTGCTTGTCCAAATGAGCGCGGTTGTGCGCGGCCTCTTCGTCGTTTTGGGATAAAATTTTAGTTATTACTTCAACCGTTTTGCTCTCGTTTAGCGCCGGGTGCGCATGGCCGTGACTATGCTCGTGAGCCGCGCCGTGTCCGTGCTCGGCGCCGTGATCGTGAGCGTGCGAGTGTGTCGTGCCATCGGCGTGAGTATGAGCGTGGTCGTGCCCGCCCAGCGAGCATCCGCAATCTTTACACATTTTGTTTCTCCTTAGCGATTTTTTGGGGTTATTATACTCTTAGATGTTAAAATCCCGCTTTAGTTTCATACCTTGCGGATATTATTTCGTTGCGTTTTGTTTATACTTTGAGATTTTTATGATAGCGGCGAGGGGTTAAAATTTGACTCAAATTTGAGTCGCGTCAAATTTGACGGCTCGGGCTAAATTTGAGTTCGGATAAGTCTAGTCAAACTTTAGCCCTCCAGCCGCCCGTAAATTTAACGATTGTTAGATTCTGCTGCGTTTGGTTTTTCCAGTACGATATCTTTGATGCGAGCTTTGCCGTTATCCATCACGCTGATTACGGCGGTAGCGTTAAACTCCATCATATCTCGCTCCATCTGCTGCGCCTTTTTTGGCGGCATAAAAAAGGCTTCGATGCCGAAATTTGCGGTATTATAATCAACCCTGCCGGCCAAAAACGTCCCGCCGCTAGGCCGCTCTAAGCTATATTTGTCAAATTTATACCTGCCGTCTTTGTCCTGCTTTAAGATAGCGTAAATTTTAGCGCCGTGCAGCTGCTGCCTTTTGCTCAAATTTGCGTCTATTTTATCCAGATCGTAAATGCCTGCAAAGCCGTAGCTAAGGCGCACGTAATCGCCGCGAAACATATCGCGCGGGTCGTAAAGCGTAGTTTGCAGCAATATCTCTTTGCCAAAATATATCGGCGCATACGCATACGCAAGCATCGCTATCACGGCTAAAATTTGAAATACCGCCGCGGCAAAAATCAGCTTTAGTTTCATTTCGCGCTCCTTTTTTTAGAGATCCTAGACACGCCGAGCACCACCAGCGCAAACACCAAAAACAGCGCGCTAGCACTGACGTAATCGCCCACTAAATCGACATATCGCACAAACGCCACCCAAAAGATAAGCGCTATGCCGAATTTCATGTTATTTTGTTTAATGAGAGCGACCGCGACGCAAACGCCGATGAGCGAAAACACGCCCTCCTCGTAGCCCGCAAACGCGTCTAAGATAAACGGTAGCGCGACCAAAAGCACTCCGACTATTGCAGCGGCGTATTTTTTAAAGTAAAACGCAAGTCCCAAAGAGGCTGCGCAAAAAGCCATAAACAACGCCCCAAACACGCTTTTTAAAAATGTAACGCCGTTTAAAACATTTTCGTAGTTCTGGGTGCCGTAAGACCACGGACGAGAAAAATGCAAGTCCTCGTAAAGCGACATATCAAAGCACAAGATGCCCGCACCGCAGACGATGCCGATGTTTTTAAGGTAAAACGCGAGTTCAAATTTACCAGCCCTCTCAAGCAAAAACGAGGCGCAAACGGCGAGTAAGCAGTAGCTAAGAGTAAAAAAATGAACGCCGTAAAGCGCATCGTCCACGCGCAAATCAGCTAGAAAATACCGCTCGTAAAGCACGAAAGAGACGATATAAGCAAACACGCTCGCAAAAAGCGCAGCGGTCAGCAACCTCGAGTCGTCGCGCCAAAGCACCGCCGCGCAGGCTACTATAAATAACAAAAATCCGTGCGAGACGCCGCTAAATTCAAACTCCATCAAAAACCAAATAAGCCCCAAAACAAGAGCTTGCAATGCGATGATGGACTTACGCGTAGCAAGCCCGAGCGCCAAAGCTCCGACCGCCCACAGCAGCACGCCGTTAGGCATATGCTCGCCTAGATGGTAAATTTGCGCGACTAAAACGATCGCCGCGCCATAGCAAAAGTTACCCAAGAAAAACAGCGTCGTAGCCTGCGTCTCTTTGCCGTTTTTTTGCGCTAAAACTCCGCTAAAATTTACCGCCGCGAGTATGCCAAGCACTATGATTAGCCTCACAGCGCGCGGCAGCTCCTCCCAGTTTGCGCCTACAAGCGTAAATAGCGAAAGCGCCAAAAACAGATACGCAACGAGCTTTAATATAAAGCTTCGCCACTCGTTTGCGCCCGATAAATCTATATCGTATCTAGCTGCTATCTTGAGCGCCGCCTCGTCGCTTACTAGCCCTTCTTCTCGCCATTTCGCAAGCTCGTCTGCGAGAAAATTTTTATGAAATATCATCATTTTTCTACTCCACGCATTTCATTATCCTGTGTCGCCCGGCCCAGTAGAGCACGCGTAGCCCGTCACGCCCGAGATCAGCGACGCGATGAGTACCGCGAGCTTATCGGCGTAGGCAAACTCGTAGGTGTCGTGATAGGAGAGCGAATTTATAAAGAGACTCATCGTAAAGCCGATGCCGGTAAGTACGCAAAGGCCGTAAAACTGGGCCAGATTGCAGTATTTTGGTAGCTTTGCGAGCTTAAATTTGATCGCAAGAAAGCAAAAGCCAAATACCCCAAGCTGCTTGCCCGCAAACAGTCCAAGTATGACGCCCAGCGATACGGGATGGAAAATCTGCTCCAGCCCGATGCCTTTTAGCGAGATGCCAGCATTTACGAAGGCAAACACCGGCAGCACGAAAAAGGCGACGTAACCGTGCAAGTCATGCTCGATCTGCTTTAGCATCGAGCCCTCGCCATCCTTTGCCTTAAGCGGTATGAAAAATGCCGCCACGACGCCCGCTAGCGTCGCATGCACGCCCGATTTTAGCACGCTCACCCAAAGGATAATGCCTAAAATCACGTAGCAGGCTTTTTTATTTACGCCGGCTAAATTTAAAGCCAAAAGTCCCAAAGTAGCCGCTCCGGCAACCATAAACGATACTACAGATAGATGGCCGCTATAAAATATCGCCATTATCAAAATCGCGCAAACGTCGTCGATGATAGAGAGCGTCACGAGGAAAATTTTAAGACTCGCCGGCACTCTTTTGCCAAGGATCATGATAAGCCCCAAAGCAAATGCCGTGTCCGTCGCGGTCGGGATCGCCCAGCCTTTTAGCGCGAAAGCATCGGCGTGGTTAAACGCGTAAAAAACGAGCGCAGGCATGACGATGCCGCCGGCCGTACCCACGATAGGTAGCACGATCTGAGCAGGATTTCGCATCTCGCCCTCGACTATCTCGCGCTTTAGCTCAAGCCCTAAAAGAAAGAAAAAAACCGCCATGAGCCCGTCGTTTACCCACAAAATAAGCGGCTTTTGCAGGCTAAATTCGCCAAAAACCACGCCCATGTTTATACGTAAAAAGGAGTTGTAAAATTCGCTTAAAAAGCCGTTTTGAAATATCATCGCAAAAATCGCGGCAAGGATGAGCAAGATACCCGAACTAGCCTCGTTTTGGACGAAATTTTTAAAAGAGATATGTTTCAAATTTTAGCCTTAGGATAAAAATAGCGATAAATTCCGGCGATTTTAACATCAAAGGGCTAAATGCGCGATAAAAAAGAGATTTTTGCGGGCAAATTTGATAGAGCTTATCAGACCCGCCCGCATTTTAAGCGCTATGAGCGCGGGATGGCGGCCTTGGTGAGTTTTGCAAATTTAACCCCTTTTAGTCCGCCCATTTTTTCGGAAAATTTCTCGATAGCTCCCGCTTTACCGCGCAGTATCAGAGTCTCTAGGCAGTTATCGTGATCCACGTGGACGTGAGTCGTGCAGGCGATATGCAGGTTCGCCTTGTGCTCGATGTCCATCATTTTCACGACGAGGTCGTTTTGGTGGTGCAAATAAATGAGCGTCAAAACGCCGATAAGATCCTCATCTGCGTCCTTCCAGCTGTCATTTACTATTTTTTCCCTAATCAGATCACGAGTAAACTCGCTTCTCGAAGCATAGCCCTGAGCGCTTATTTTGTTGTCAAGTTCGTCTAATAACTGCTTTGGCAACGAGACGCTGAATCTTATGATATTTTCCACTATCGCCTCCTTAAAGAAATTATTAGATATTATACATCAGAAAACTTTAATCTAAATTAATGTAAGCGCGATCTGACCGATAGCTACCGAAGAGTCGTTTGACGAAAAGTTCTTATTTATGTAATACTTCTTACCTTTTCGCTTAAGAATTAAAATTACATTTTCAAGCAGGGCTTTATTTTGAAAAACGCCGCCTGCGAGCAGGACGTCGTTAGGCTGTGCGCAAGCCGCGTCTGCTACGAGCTTTGCAAGCCCTTTTATAAAGCCCGTCGCAGCCGTTTTAGTATCGTCTTTTAGAGCTCTTTTAAAGGCCTCTTTAAAGCAAATTTTGCCGTCCATGATTTCAAACTCGTAGCAGGCGTCTAAATTTGCGTCAAAAAGCGCCTCCAGGCTCATCCCCGCCTCGCCCTCGTAGCTGATGCTATCAAGCCCCAAGATCACCGCCGCAAACGCGTCGAATATACGCCCAAGCGAGCTGGTTTTGACGCAGTTTATTTGCTTTTCGTGCAAGATTTTTAGATTTTTTAGCTTAGCGGGCTCAAATTTGGCTAAAAACGCCTCCGCCTCGCTCTCTAAATCATATTTTAAAATCGCGGCATAAGCTATCTGCCGGATATTTTTTACGCTAGCTTCGCCGCCGATTAGTAAAATTTCGTCAAATTTACAAACCCGCTCGTACTCTTTGCCGCGTATTTTTAAGATCTCTCCGCCCCAGACGCTTCCGTCCGCGCCGTATCCCGTACCGTCAAAACAAAAGCCCAAATACTCGCGCTTTGCATCCAGATCGTTTTCTAAAATCACCGATAGCAAATGCGCGTGATGGTGCTGGATTTGCGTGATATTTGAGCCGAAATTCGCGGCGTATTCGCGCGCCCATTTTAGGTTTAAAAAATGCGGGTGCAAATCGGCTACGATCTCGTCAAATTTTAGCTCGTAAATCTCGCTAAAAAGATTGATTAGCGCGCAAAAACGCTCATAGGTCGCGACGTTTTTTAGATCGCCGATATACGGGCTTATCATCAGCTCGCCGTCCTTAAAGATCGCAAACTGATTTTTTAGCTCCGCTCCGACTGCCAAAACGGTCTTTTCGCTCTTAAATTTCGTGCGGATAAACTTAGGATGCACGCCGCGGCTGGTGCGGATAAAGATAGGCTCGCCGTCCGCTACAAACGCGATACTATCGTCGCTTGGCGAGTGTATCTCGCGGTCGTTATCTAGGTAAAAATCTATCACGCCGCCAAGCTTTTCTCGCAGGTCCTTTTCGTCGTAGATGATAGGCTCGCCAGAGACATTGGCCGAGGTGGCGATAACGTCGCCGTCTAGGTACTCAAAAAGCAAGAGATGAACGCCCGTGTATGGCAAAAATATGCCGATTTTATTAAGCTCCGGCGCTAAATTTGACGGAACCGGCGCGTCAGACAAGCTTTGCAAAACAACGATCGGTTTTAAATTCGAGCTTAAAAGCCGCTCTTCTTCAGGCGAAATTCGTGCGTATTTTTTAGCGCGCGAAATATCCTTGCACATCACGGCAAAAGGCTTTTTAGGGCGCTTTTTGCGCTCTCTTAGTAGCCCTACCGTATCATCCTTTAAACGGCACATCAGATGAAATCCGCCAAGCCCCTTTACGGCTAAAATTTTACCCTCGTTTATGAGCCGCGCTGCCTGCTTCGCGCTTTCGTTATCTCGCGCTAAAACCCGCCCGAGTTTATCTTTTAAAGCAAGCCTTGGCCCGCAGTTTGGGCATGAGACGGGCTGGGCGTGATAGCGGCGATTTAGCGGATTTTTGTACTCGCCGCCGCAAAATTCGCACATCTTAAACGCATTCATCGTCGTGTTTGCGCGGTCGTAAGGCAGCGACTCGATAATAGAAAACCTCGGGCCGCAGTTGGTGCAGTTGATAAAAGGATAATGATACCTCGGATCTGCTGGGTCGTAAAACTCGCGCTCGCAGTCTGCGCAGAGGGCAAAATCTGGCAAGATAGGCGCGTGTTTTTTGGCAGATTTTGAGGCGACTATCTGAAAATCATCAAATTTCGCGTCCGCTAGCTCTGTTTTTCTCATCTCGTCGATGCGAGCGAGGCTGGGTAGCTCCTCATGTAGCGCTTTTTCAAATTTTTCTATCTGCTCGCGTGGGCCGCAAAGCGTTAGTTTTACGCCCTCATCGTCGTTGTAAATTTCGCCCGCAAGGCCGAATTTAAGGGCTAGATTATAAACAAAGGGGCGAAAACCAACACCTTGAACCAGGCCTGAAATTTCATATTTAAAACATCTCTTCAATCAAAAACTCTTTGCTAAATTTGGCGTTTAAGCCTGTTTTTAGATGCTTTAACGTCAAATTTGCAAGCGTTTTGTTCTCAAAAAGCGAGCCGCAAAGCAGCGCGTTTCGTATGCCAAAATCCTACTTTAGCGCGTCCGAAAAAGCGCTAAAAAAATACGCTATCGACTCGGCGTATCCGTAGCTAAGCAGCCTCGCATCGACGCCAGCGAGCCTAGGCCCTTTTGCGCCGTTAAAATCGCTCGCGTTTTGCAGTAAAATCTCTCCCGCTTTTTGCGCATCGCTATCAAATCCAAGCAGCGCTCCAGCCGTACAAAATAGCCCGAAAAAGCCGTTTTGTACGTTTAGTTCGCCGCGCGGCAGGCTAAAGCTTTCGCCGTATTTTTGAAGCAAACTCTTGCCGCCCTCCTCGCGCTTTATCTGCGCGTAAAGCTCGTCAAAGCTTGCTGGCAAAGCGAAATTTAAGACGTTAAAATCATCAAATTTGGGGTAAATTTTAACTTCATCGTCTTTAAACCTGCTTAAAAATATCCTAGCTATCCCGCCCTCCTCGTCGAATTCTTTTTTTACGAGATTAAAATTGGCTAGATTTTTATCCGCGGCGCCCTCTACCTCGCTCAAATTTGCGCGCGAATAATAAATCCTAGAGCCGCTAAAATATATCCGTTTTCAAGCACGGTAGCCTTAAACGGCGGCTTTTGCGCCTTTAACGCGATAAAATTTAGGCCCGCTTTAAAAAGCTTGTCGCAAAGCGCGTAGAGGAAAATATCTCTAGCGGCGCAGACGTCAAAAAATCTAGGCGAGTTTGGGTGATTGCCGCGGTAGATAGCCGCCATTTTTAGCGTAACGGCGGGCTTTTCGTAGCTTGCTAGGGCAACCTGCTCAGCTTCGTTTGCGATAAAAATTTTCGGTAAATTTTTAAGATTTGTAGGCATTAAAAGATTAAAATTTTCGTTTAATTTGGTAAAATTTGACGCTTCGAATTCGCCGCCAATATCTTTAAATTTGACGCTTTTGCCCGCGCTTAAATTTTTAAAAGCAAACTCCAAAAGCTCGTTAAAATTCGCCTTCGTCACGGGAGTAAATTTGCCGTCTATAAAAACGCAAACATCGCTAAAAGCGCCGTTTTCGCACTCTTTTAGCTCTCCTTTTAGATAAGCACTAACGACGCTTGGAGTGATGTTTGAGAGGTTATTTGCAGGCTCGCTCGTTTCGCCTTGCGGTAAATTTTCGCCCGCGTAAACCTTTGAACTGCGCAAAAATACGCTGTGAGGCAACGCGCTAGAGAGCAGATCGGAAAACGCCAAAAGCTCCTCTTGCGCGCCATTAACGTAAAGAACCCTTGAATCCCGCTGTTTTTTAAGGCTAAATTTTAGTCCGCTTTTTTGCAAGAAAAGTCCTAAAAATAGTTTTTGAAATACAAATTTACGGCGTCAAATTTTACTCTGGCCGCCTTGCATTTCTAAAATTCGCGCGCTTATTTGCATTATCTGCGCAAACACCGCTCCCTTTTGCGTCTCAAGCGATGCCGCCATATCTTTTGCGTATGGATTTTTGCTCGCTTTTACTCGCTTTATAGCGGCTTCAAGCTCTTTTAGCCGTTTTTGCAGTTTTTCTAGCTGCTTTTTTAGGATATCGGTGCTGCTTTCGCCCTCGTTTGCGCCACTGAGAGAATTTGACGCGCCGCGCAAGATATCGCCCCTATCGCCGCTTTTTAAATTTAGCGCGCCCGCGTTTAAATTTGCCGCGCCGGCCACCGCAGAGCTTTTGCCGACGCTCATCAAATTTGAGTTTAAATTTATGTTTAATTTTACATCCATCGCCGTGCCTTTAAATTTAAAAGTATATCGGCAAATTTGAGTAAAATTTAAGGCGCAACCGTAAATTTCGCTCTCAAATTTATGGATTTTAAAGAAGGCTCGGCAAAATCGCCCAAACCCTGCCGAGCCCAAAAATCAAGCGACCGAATTTACTCCTTCGGCGAGGTCATATCCTCAGGCACCACCCACGCGTCAAATTCCTCGGCGGTTAGTATGCCTGATTTTATCGCCTCCTCGCGCAGCGTCGTACCGTTATGGTGCGCGGTTTTGGCGATCTTGGCGGCATTTGCATAGCCGATGTGCGGATTTAGCGCGGTTACTAGCATCAGGCTTTCGTGCAGCAGTTTGTCGATTTTAGCCTCGTTTGCCGTGATACCGCAAGCGCAGTGTTTATCAAAGCTGTTCATAGCGTCGCTTAGCAAGCGGATGCTTTGGATGAGGTTGTACGTAAGCACCGGCTTAAAGA